>CAKPZU010000001.1 GCA_934215405.1 uncultured Bacilli bacterium
CTATTTCCTTTGAAGAAATTGTTAGAGATTATGCTAAAAACAATAAGGAAATAAGTGAATTAACAGAATTATTTGTTAATTTCTATTATGGAAACTTTTCTGAAAATATTTATAATGATTTCAATATTTTTGAAGTAGATGGCTTACCATTTTTATGTGGATTAAATGAAGCTACTAACGATCAAGGAAATATAGTTCAAACATGGCAGTGGCGAGCAGGGTGTCAAAATGAAAATGTCTTTGTAAAGCTAACAGCTAAAAGTAATTGTAAGGTAAATCTTAAAGGAAATGCTTCAACTACTTGGGCAAATGCTTTATATAAGGTAGTAATTGAATCAAATAATATACAATATGAAGTAAATAGCTATGAATTAAATGCTAGTGTTGGAAGTGTTGATTTTACTAATTCTTATTATTTAAAAGAAGGAGATTTCTTATTCTTTATAATGAGTGCTCCAGAGAATGTTGCTTGGCAAACATGTAACATTGAAGGTAGCGTTAATGTAGCTAAGGAATTTAATGAAGAAGAATACGAAAAGCTTTTGGTTAATCCAATTGAAAATAGTGATATTTCTTATAGTAAGATTGTTGAAGAGGTTAATAACAATCAAGGAACTTATAGTAGAAGTACTTATGATGTATCTTTACTTGCTGGAAATGTAAAAGGAAAAATGTATGAAGCTAATATCTTTTCTAAATTAAGTGACGGATTAAAATATGTGGCTTATTGCAAAGATGGGCAAGAAAAAGAAAACCATAATGATTCATATCCGGTATATTTTTATCCTTGGATGTATAAGAGTGGCTCTGCCTCAATGGCGGCAATAATCAAATTTACGGCTAAAGAAAATATTGGCCTTCATGTATCAACTAGTCCTACAACTGATAAAAATGAAAAAGGTGAATTATTTGATTGGAGTAGTAATGCTAATGCTAAAAATGAATATTATATTCAATTAGTAGATGGAAGCATTAAAAAGATTTATTCAAAGAATATTCAAGCAGTTTCAGCTAAAGATGATTATGCAATTACAGTTAGTTTAAAGAAAGGTGAATCATTCTATTATACATATGTTGCTAATTGGGGAATTATAGTATCAAATCCTATATTCACAATTGATACAAAATCATATGATCCTAACTTTACATATACTGAAATTGTTTCTAATGGTGAAGAATTAAATTACTTCGATATGGTTACAGGCTTTGTAAACAATGACTTAAATGATGTTTCATTAGATAATATTTCTTATGGTTTTGCTTATGGAAAGGTAGACGAATTAAAGAAGTTTATGTATAAAGGCGGAGATGGTGAAGGAAATGCTGATGATCAAATTTGTGATATTGATGCAAGCAGTGATCAGGAAAAGAAATCTAATATATTCTTAAGATGGCAAGTTAGATGTTCAGGCACAGATGATAGTATTATTTATATAAAAGCAAAGCATAATACTTTATTATCATTTACTCATAAGGTAATCACATTAGATTATGCTTCAAATATGTGTGTTACTGTTTATGTTGCTGATGAAAATGGTATTATCATTCAATTAAAATCAACAATTATGAATTTAGTTAGTGAAGAAAACGAATACTTATTAGATATTAATCTAAAGGAAAATGACACAGCTTATATTGTCTTTTCTTATCCAAATGGTGGTATATATACTTCAACTAGTAATTTCGAATTCAATATGAAGGCGATTCCTTCAAAATATGATGAAAGCAAACGCCCAGACTTTGCAACGCAAATTGAATTGAATAATATTAAAAAAGAAAAAAATCAAGCCATGACTGATTATATTTCAAACTTAAATATGGATGATTATTCATCAGTTAAATGGATTGAAATTGAAGATATTACAATCACTTATAAGGAATTATTAGAAAAAACTTTAACTAAAGAAGAAGCTTTAGCTATATATGATGAATTTATAAGTAAAATTAATAGTGTTGAAAATAAAACACAAGAAGAAAATAATTTAAAAGCTCTTAAGAATGAAAAGAAAGAGTATTTAAATAGCTTAGTTAATAAAAAGGATTATTCAAGTAAGGATTATAAGGAAATTAGCAAGCTACTTGAAGAGTCATTAGCAAAAATTGATAGTGCTATATCAAAGGCTACAATTAATACAATAGTTGCGCAATTTGAAAATAGACTGCAATCATTTACTAAAAAGAAGGGCTGTAAGGGAAGTATTGAAACAACATTTGTTTTAGTAGCATCACTATATACTTTAATCGCTTTAAAAAGGAAAAAAGATTAATTTATTATTCAGGTGCCTTTAAGGTTTAAAGGCATCTTGTTTAATAAAAAAGGAGGTATAAAATGACTGTAGTTACAATGAAAAGAAAGTCATTTATAAAGGATATAAAAAAGGATTGGATGCTTTATACAATGCTTATAATACTAGTTGTATCTTTATTTATATTTAACTATATTCCAATGGCAGGAATACAAATTGCTTTTAAGGATTATATCATCCCCCTTGGAAATAGAAAAGGTGGAATTTGGGGAAGCCCATGGGCTAAAAATGATTTTGGACAAATAGATTTATTAAAAAACTTTAAGATATTATTTAGTGATCCAAAATTTTGGACAACTCTGAAAAACACCTTAAGAATATCAAGCTTAAGAATAATATTTGGCTTTCCAGTGCCAATTATATTAGTATTACTTTTAAATGAATTAACTAGTGAAAAATATAAAAAACTAGTACAAGGAATATCATATTTACCATATTTTATTTCTTGGGTTATTATTTCAAATATTTTCTTTGATTTAACTAAAACCGATAGCGGATTTCAATTAGTCCTTGAAAGTATTTTTGGCCATCAAATAAAGTTTTTTGGTGATGATAATTTGTTTTTACTAATTGTTATATTAACAGATATTTGGAAAAATGCTGGCTGGGGAACAATTATTTATTTTGCAGCATTGAGCAATATTTCACCAGAATTATATGAGGCTGCTTCAATTGATGGTGCTAATCGTTTTCAAAAAATGCTTTATATAACTCTTCCAGGGCTAGTTCCGGCCATTTCAATTAATTTAATCTTTGCTTTATCTGGCATTATTTATGGAGGATTTGATCAAATCTATAATATGTATAACGAAACAGTTTATGGAAAAGGTGATATCTTAGAAACTTATTTATTTAGAAGTGGCTTATTAGGCGGAGATTATTCACTTGGTACAGCTTTAGGCTTATTTAATTCAATTATTGGTTTAGCCTTAACTTTAATTGCTAATAAAATAATTAAAAAGTTAGGTGGTAATGGAATATGGTAAAGAGCTTTATAGATAGAATTTTAGGGAAAACAGCTAAAGATAGAATATACAATATCATTGTTTATATCTTAGCGACTCTAGTAGCTTTAATAACATTATATCCATTTTTATATGTAGTAGTCGAAAGCTTAAAGGTTGTAATACCTCAAGATACAGGCATAGCTAAATATAAATTTAGCTTATCAGCCTATGGCTATATTTTAAAGGATTTAGATTTATTATGGAGTTTTTTATGGAGTATTATAGTTGTTTTAATTAGTACCATTATTCATGTATTTTGCTGTGTTTTAAGTGCTTACCCTTTATCTAAAAAAAGACTAAGAGGAAGAAAGGTTGTTTTAATTTATATAATTATAACCATGCTATTTTCAGGAGGTCTAATTCCATATTTTATTTTAATGGATGACTTACATTTATTTAATAATCCATTAATATATATAGTTCCATGCTTAATAAGTGGCTTTGATGTAATTATTGCTAAAAACTTTTTCCAATCAATTCCTGAGGAATTAGAAGAAGCCGCTAAAATTGATGGTGCTAATGACTATCAAATATTCTTTAAAATTTATTTAAAAATATCTCTTCCAATAATAGCAACACTAGCTTTATGGTTTGCTGTTGGAAAATGGAATGATTGGATGACAGGTATTTTATATATGACAGATAAGCCAAAGCTACAGCTTATTCAAAATTACTTAAGAAGAATACTTTCAACAACTACCTCACAATCAGGTGCTGGAAGTGATACAACAACAATGGCTTTAGCTTCAAATATAAAAATGGCCATTATAGTTGTTGGAACATTACCAATAATTTTGATTTATCCATTTGTACAGAAATATTTTGTAAAAGGTGTAATTTTAGGATCAGTTAAGGAGTAACATATGAAAAAAATAAATATTATTTTAGATACCGATATTGGTGATGATATTGATGATGCTTTTGCTTTAGCTTGCTTATTAAATATGCAAGACAAGGTAAATATAGTAGGTATAACAACAGTTTTTGTTAATAGTGATCATCGTGCAAGAATGGTAAAAAAATTACTACATCTACATCATGATGATAATATACCAGTTTATGCTGGAATTAGAGAGGGCGATGGAAGTATAAATATTGATGGTGAATGCTGTCAATTTACTAAAGATTTATTAAATGATGAATACAAGCCTAATAATGATGTTTATAAGGATAATGGTGAAGGAGCTGTTTCATTTTTAATAAATAAAGCTAAGGAATATCAAGATGATTTAACAATTGTTTGTATTGGACCATATTCAAATATAGGAAGGGCTATAGCAAAAGATAAAGAGGCTTTTAGCAAATGTAAAATAGTTACAATGGGTGGTAATTTCTTTTCAAGGGCTTTTGTTGAATGGAATATTTATTGTGATCCGAAAAATGCAAAAGTGCTTCTTGAAAGTGGTTTAGATGTAACCTGCCTTGGAATTGATGTTACTAAAAAAACAAGATTAACAAACAAGCAATATGAGAATATCTTAAGCTATACTCCAAATGATTTTTATAAATATATGGTTTCTTTAATTACTATGCATAAAAATTATCAAAAGAATCCTAAAACATTTAGACCTTATTTACATGATCCATTAGCTTTATTTTATGCCGTATTTAATGATTACGTAAAGGTTAAAAAGCAATTAATAAAGGTTGAAGTTAATGGAACTTATACAAGTGGTGAAACAGTTAATATTGACTATTTATTTAGATATGAAAGAGAAAAAAGAAAAGGTAATGGAATAAATATTGCTTATAGCTTTGATAAAGAAAAATTTATGGATGATTTTATGAAAATATATAAAAAATAAAGAAAGGAAAAGACTATGAATAATAAAAAATTATGTTTAATAATATCTTTACTTACAATTGCATCTTTAAGTGGATGTAATAGTAATAATAATGATTCAGAAAATACAAATAATGAAGCAATTAATATATTTACTATAAATGGCAACTATGCAGAAGGTGTAAAAAAGGACTCGGTTTGGAAATATATTGAAGAAAAAGCTGATGTTTCATTTTCTATTAGTGGAGCTATTAATAATGGGGATTATTATACAACTTTATCTCCAAAAATTAATACTGCTAAAAACATGCCTGATGCCTTTTTTTCAGTTCCTCAAGGAACAGATAGCTCATATTATAAATGGGCCGATCAAACGACAGGTGTTTTATACAATTTAGATGAATTATTAGCAGGAAACGAAGATAAATACCCTTATCTTTATGCTACAATTAATTCACCACAATTTGTAAATATGCGTTTTGACGGAGCTCATACTTTAATTCCAAATCCAAGTTTAAGAAGTGGCTGGGGAATTTATTATCGTTCAGATTGGCTAATTAATGTTGGCTATTATCAAAAGGATGAAAGTGGTAAAGCAATCTTAGATGAAAATGGAAATAAAATAGCTAGAACTCCAGTGACTATGGATGAGTTTAGTGAGGTTTTAAAACTATTTACAATTGCTGACCCAGATCAAAATGGCAAGGACGATACATATGGAATATCACCAGGTAGTGGAGCTCATATGACTAATCCTTTATACCATGCCTTTGGTGTGCCAACTGATTGGGATGTAAATGATGAAAATAATATTGAATATATGTATTTATCTCCTGAATATAAAAATTATTTAAGTTGGTTTCAAAAGCAATATAATAATGGTTATATTGAACCACAATTCTATATGAATAAAAATGATTCTGATAGAAAGTTATTTGAAAATGGTAAGGTTGGAGTAATTATTACAAATGCTGAAGCACATGTAATGTATGTTGCTAAGCCAATGGAGGATATTTTTGGGAAAAATAAAACCGTTATGGGGGTAGCACCAATTGGTACTAAAACATGTGGAAAGGAAGGAGCACAAGGCTTTTCTGATTGGGGAGGAACTTGGGGAGGCTTTTCAATTACTAAAACATGTAAAAATATTGATGGCACCTTAAGATTATTTGATTATTTACTTTCACCAGAGGGGGCTTTAACAGCCTCATATGGTATTAAGGATGTTCATTATGAAATGAAGGATAATAAGCCATATGCTATTTTAGAGAATAGATATAAAGAAACAGAGGATTCATTTACTTATTTTAAGGATGAAAATGGCTCAAGTGAACCTTTAGGAACATATAGATTTTATAGCTATTTATTATCATCTCCTCATATTTATGATTTAAAAACTAATACATATACAATGTGTGTAAATTATCAAATGTTTGATAGCTATTATTATAAGCTAATGGAGGATGCTAATAATCTTATGGTTACTCATAAAACTAAGCTTGAAAACTTCACTGATTTTACTTCTAGTGTTTTAAAAAAGAGAAGCCAAATAGAAAACGAAGCAGCAAGCTATGCTGTTCAAGCTATGGCTTGTAAGAAAAACTTAACATCTGATTATGACGAAATGGTTAAAAATTGCCAAAACTATGGATTAGATACAGTTAAGAAAATAATGAAGGCTAAAGCTATTGAATGTAAGATTATTGAGGAATAACTATGAGATTAAAGCAATTAATAAAAGCACTAATATGTTGCTTAGCAGTTTGCTCTTGTAGCTCTAATAACACTTTAAGCACTAGCTCAGAAAATATTGAATACTTAGCCAATCAAGAATATATTTATGGGATGGATTATACCTCATTAGAGGGCGTATTTAATAAGATTGATTATAAAAAGGCTTATGAAATGCTAAATAATATGGGAGTTAAAAGCGTTAGAAACTGGATGCATTGTACTTATTTTTTCGATTCAAAATTTAATAGAAATGAAAGTAATATTGAATTAATGAAGGATATGATTAAGATAATGCAAGGCTATAATATGCAAATTATTGGTTTAAACCATAAAAACTTTAATAAATATGGTAAGGATAATGCTAAAATTGCAAGAGATATGACACCTAATAGCTATTATCTTGAATGGCTTAATACAATTGAAGAGACATATTATGTTTTAGCTACTACCTTTCCTGAAATTACAATTTGGGAAATAGACAATGAAACTAATAATAATGGATTTATGGAAAATGCAACAGGAGGTCAATTTACTCTTCAGGAAATGATTGACATTTCTACAGATATTTTCTATTATGGCTCAAAAGGGCTTCATAGAGCTAACCCTAATATTCAAACAGTAATGGGTGGCTTTGTAACATGGAATGGAGAAGCATTTTTAGAAGGAGTTTATAAAAATATTGAATCTGGTAATTTTGGCGAAGGGTCTAAAAATCCTGATGATTATTTTCAATGCTTAGCATGGCATCCTTATACTAAAAACTTTGATGAGGAATCGTTTGTAAGGGATAATCAAGCCATTTATGATATTTCCTTAAAGTATGAAAAAAAAGCTAAAAAGGTCTATTTTACTGAACTTGGAAACTGGACTTCATGTCAAAATGCTACAAAGGCTGCTAAATATTTAAAAGAGGTTTATGCAGTAACATTAAAATACTTGCCGTTTGTTGAATCAATTCATTATTATCGATGCTTTGATAACATTTTGGATAATGGTAATAATTCAGGACTTTTCCACGATCCAAATATTGAAAGAATTGACTATATTTTCGGAACTGAAACTAGAGCAAATCCTGGTTCTCCTAAAGAGGCTGCCTATGCATATCAGGAAATGACTGGTGGAAGTGGACCGTTAAATTTACTTGAAATTATCCTTAATGAGGAGGAAAAATGATGAAGGATTTATCTAGAAGACATTATTGTGAGGGAAATAGAAATTTAGATAATTCTAAGCACGTCTTAAGTAACAATGATGTGCTTTATGAGTTCAAAGGATTTGATATTACAGATGCTCGTTCTATGGATGGTGCAAAGCTTTTTGAAGGCTTTTTATGCAGTGAGGAATTTGATAGTATTAAAATTGAAACCTATTCAAGAAGAGTTCAAGGTAAAAATGCTTGGGAATATACTTTACTCAAAAATGGCAAGGTTTGTGGAACTGCTTATGATTATATTACTAATGATGGAACATTTATAAGAGAGTTTAATTTAGCAACACCAATCCGCTTTAAGCTTCGCTTAGAAAATGGCGTTACAACCTATGCTCCAGGTATTATGGTAATGAAAAAAGGCACTCCATATGTAAATGATTATAAAACCGCTGAGGATGTATATTTTCGCTTTGATGGAGCATCTACTAGTATTTGCTGCTATGGAAGAGATACTGTTTATTATATTGAAAGAAAAAGTAAGATGATGATATGTATAAATAAAGATATAGAAAAGCTATCATCAGAGGATGAAAAGGAATACAATTTTACTGATTTTAAAGTAACTAATGATGCCATTAAGGATATTGAAGAGGATGCGTATTATGTCCATAAAAGCTTAACCTATAAAAATGGGGCTTCCTTATCAGCTATTCCTTGGAATATGTGCTATGTTCGTGATTCCTTTGGTATGTGTCGAGGCTATTTATCTATGAATATGTTTAAGGAAACAAAAGATATTTTAGCATTTTTTAATAAGGGATTTATGGAAAAGCAAACAATAGCTACAGCTATCTCGTTAGGTAATGATAAAACATTACATATTCATGAAAATGATTTTTCTGAAAATACAGGATATATTATAATTCTTGCTTTTTTATATTTAAAATATACTAACGATGTTGAATTTTTTAATTCCTTGCTTCCATTATTAAAAATGGCTTATAACGGTGCAAAAAAGCTTCTTGTTGATGGAATGATGCCTTTTTCTGGAGATGAAACATATGTTGCTGGTAATTTAATTCCTCGTGTTTGTGTTGATGAAGGCTCAGCTGAAGCAACATTATTATTTATAGAATCAACAAAAATGCTTATTCCTTATTTAGATGAAAACGAAAAAGAAGAAGCTAGAAAATTAGTTAATGAAGCTACTAGTAAATATAAGGAAAACTTTGTAGTTAATAATAAGATAATGGCTAATAATCCAAAAAGGCTAATAAATGCTACATTAAAGGAAACGCGTAAGGGAGTATGTCCTTATTGCTATTCATATGGAAAAACATTTTTAAATAAATATAAGCTATATGCTTGTAGTAATTGTATAAATAAGGATGAAGATATAAGAAATCATAAGCAATTTTATTTAACTAGTGTTTCATTAATGCCTTTATATATTGATAGTTTAGTGTTTAGTAAAGATGAACTAATAAAGATGTATGAAGAATTTGCTATAAATCTTATTGATATTTATTATAATGATAAAAAAACTTTAACAAAAATATCTGGATATGAGTATGGGTTATTGCTATATGGTTTGGTAAAATTAAATAGTAAATACATGCATGATATTTATAAAATATGTATAATGGCTAGAGATAGTGAGCATGCCTGGTCAGAATATTACATCGATGGTAATTGCTGTGGCATGAGATGGAGAAACTGGGAAACTGGTGTCAATATGCTAGCTATTGAATCATACATGGAGTATATAAAAAATGAAAATAATACATAAATTAAAAATAGCCGTGATTGTATGCTTTTTATCATTATTAAATGCATGTAATACAAATATAAATAGCGAGGATAATAGTGGACAAATGGATATAATCAAATATGGTGAAAATTATAGAAAAGAATTAGAAAAGCCAAATCAAGAAAATATTTTTGGTATGGATTATTTATCATATGAATGGTATGGTCATGGAATTGATTATGTAAAAGGATATAAGACTTTAGCCAATATGGGAGTTAAAAGTATTAGAAATTGGATGCATTTTAGTTATTTTTTTGAAAATCCTGATAAATTAAAAAAGGAAAAATGTGACCTTATGCATGATATGCTAAGTGTTGCTAATGAGTATAATTTTCAAATTATTGGGATGAATCATGTTAACTGGAGTATCAAATACCAACGCTTTTGTATTGGTAAGGAAAAATATCAAACATTTGAAGGATCGTCTTATCAAGAATGGTTAGATGTTTATGAAAAGTGCTGGTATACATTAGTTAAGGAATTTAGTGAAATAACATATTGGGAAATAGATAATGAATTAAATAATAAAGACTTTATGTTTATTGAAGGAAGTAAGGAATTTTTAACATCTAAAGAAAGCGCAAAAATATCAGCGGATATGCTATTTAGAGCTTCAAGAGCAATACATAAAGCTAATAAAGATGCAATTACAATACTTGGTGGTATTGTGGATCCATATGGCTTGGGTATAATGGATGCTCAATCAAAAATAACAATGGTTGGTTATTTAGAGGATTTATATGACGAAATAGAATCAGGCGAGCACGGAAGCTTTCACCCAGATGATTTCTTCCAGGTGGCTGCTTGGCATCCATATTATTACTATAAGGCACCAGATGATTATTTCTATGAAGAAAATAATAAAATATATGAGGTAATAAAAAGGCGTGAAGGAAAAGATAAAAAGGTCTTTTTAACTGAAATTGGCTGGAACGAAAAGAATATCCCGGCTGATAAAATTTCTGAATGTATAACTAAGCTATATAGCAATGCAAAAGAAAAAATGCCATACGTTGAATCAATACATTATTATAGATATTTTGATAATGCTATTCAAGGTGATGGTGATTTTGCTGGTATGTTTTATGATGCTGTTGATAATCATATTGATGAGCTAGATGGTGTTATTAGAAAGCAAGGACAAGCAAAACCATATGCTTATGTATACCAACAATTAGCTAAAGGAACAGGTAGCTTAAAGCTATTTGAAAAGGATGAATAATAATGCAAGATTTTGAAATTCATAAGAAAAACTTTTTAGAGCAAAAATCACATTTAAAGTATTTAACAACATATGATTATTTGTTTTTAGGTGATTCATATTTTGAATTTTTCTTATATGAACAATATGCTGGCAAAAACACTTTCTTTAAGCATTTTGATAGAAAAAGATGCTTAAATTTAGGAGTGGCTGGCTCAACAATAAGTGATTGGCTTTATTATAAAGAGGCTTATTTAGATTTACCGAACTTTAAAAATATCTTTATAAATCTAGGATATAATGATTTACATGCTAATGTTAGTGCTTTAGATGTATTATGCCATCTAGAGGAGTTTATAAATTTATTAAGAAATAATTTTAAAATTGAAAATATTTATATTTTTGATGTTACCTATTCACCTTGTTTTAAGGAATATTATGAAATAGAAAAGGAATATAACACTTTATTAAGTAAAAAAGCTAAAGAATTAAATATTACAGTTTTATCCTTAAATGGCAAATATAACGGCCTTTGCTTTTATGAGGATTTAGCTCATCCAAATGAGCTTGGATATTTAAAATTTGCTAATATATTAAAAAGTATAATTAAATAATTAAAAAGCATTAGAAAATAGAAATTAAAATCTATCTCTAATGCTTTTATTTATAATAAAATAGCAAAGAATTTAATATAAAGATATATTTCCACTAAGAAAAAAGCAGAAATAAATCTTGGCGCTTAATTATTAATCAATAATACCGTGTCTATAATTGATTTTAAAAGCGTTGGCAATTTCAATTAGATTTGCATTGCTAATTGATTGATAAATCTTTTTATCAAATACTTTCATATATATTTCTGCTGCTTTTTCAATGGTTTCAATTAAGCCAAATACTTCATCTAATGTTTTACCAGTACAGAATATTCCATGCTGTGCCCAAATAACACTTCGATATTCGCTCATTAATTTAGCAGTTTCAATACCAATTTTAACGCCTCCACATAAAATCCATGGAAGAACAGCAACGCCTTCTGGAAATACAACGATACTTTCAGTTTGCATTTTCCATAGCTTTTCTGTAAAAAATTCAGATGATAAAGGACATACATGAGTCATACAAATAATATTTGTAGGATGACAATGGATTACTAAACGATGGGCACTATCTTGCTTTAATCTTTCAATATGACATTGAAGATGTGTTGGTGCTTCACTAGTTGGGCGACCACCATTTTCATATCCCCAAATTAGCCCAGCAGTATTCTTATCAATTATTTTTATGATTCCTAAATTTTCATTTGGAGCTTTAACCATATTTTTAAAATATGTACCGGTACCTGTAATAATAAAGTATTTGCCAATAATATCACTCATATCAAAGTCAAATGTAAATGTTCTTTTTATATCATTAACATTGCAAACGCTTTTTACTTCATCTTCAGTTAAAATGTAAGATAAATTGCCACCATTTCTTTCATCCCAGCCATGCTTATATAATAAATCTAAGATATCACTTACTTGTTCAATTACATTCATTTTAGTTACCTCTTTTGCTTAATACATTTTTTTCATAATCCATTACATCATTAAACCATTCTTCTTCGCTTTTAGCATTTTCGCGTAAGCAGTATTCATTCCAAACTTCACCCCAAGGTAATGTTTTTAATTCTTCTTGTAAAGCTAAAACCTTTGTGTGGTTTAATTCGTCTTGATATTTCTTTAATAATCCCCATGGGGTTAATAAAGCTTTTAATAAAGCTTTTTCCATATTTCTAGCACCAATTATTAAAGCAGCTACTCTATTAATTGAAGCATCAAAATAATCAAGTCCAATGTAGCTTCTATCAAGCCCATTGCATTTTACTAATTCATCAGCAACGTCTTGTAAATCATCATTAAGCTTTAATACATGGTCACTATCCCATCTTACTGGACGAGAAACATGGAAGGCTAATCTATCATTAAATAAAAGCATAGATGAAATCTTATCAGCAACATTTTCTGTTGGATGGAAATGGCCAGTATCTAATAAGCATAGGATATTGTTTTTAATAGCATAGTTCATATAGAATTCATGAGAACCTACTGTATATGATTCAACACCAATTCCAAACACCTTTGATTCAACAGCAACATCCATTACATTTTTATCATAATTATAGCCATGAAGAATTTGATCTAAGGAATTTTTTAAACGACTACGAGGTCCAATTCTATCGGCTGGGACATCTTTTAAGCCATCTGGAATCCAAATGTTCATTAATGATTTTTGGTGTAATTCTTTGCCAAAATATTCTGTTATTTTTAATGAATTAATACAATGTGTAATCCAATAATCGCGAACATCTTTAATAGGTGATGATAAGCTCATATTGTCAACTAGCATAGGTGATGAGAAAATTGTTGGATTGAAATCCAAACCTACATTATTTTTCTTGGCAAATTCTACCCATGGCTTAAATTGATGAGGTGTTATATCCTTTCTATCAACAATATCAAGGCATTGATAATTAGCATGCAAATTAATTTTTTTGCTTCCTGGAATATATTTTAAAGCAAATTCTAAATCTTGTGTTAATTCAGCAAAATTACGAGCTTTATAAGGATAATTACCAGTAGTTTGAATTCCACCAGTTAAAGATCCACTATTTTCAAAGCCATTAACATCATCAAGCTGCCAACAATGTAAGCTTATTTTAACATTCTTTAATTTTGTTAATACTTCGTCAACATCAATACCATATTTCTTATAAATATCAATTACTTCTTTTCGCATATTAGTCCTCCATTTGTGATATTAAATTTCCTATTGCCGTAGCTTCAATTGGTAAAGCTATTACATTTTTCTTTGTAAATTCTTTTGTTAATTCATTTAAGTAAGTGTTTTTAGCTCCTCCACCTACAATATATAAAGAATCATATTTTTTATTAGTTATATTTTCAAGCTCATCTAAAGCTATTCTATATGAATAAGCAAGGCTTCTATATGTTGCGTTAATGATGTCTTTATTTTCAATTGGTGGATTAATCTTTTTATTAACAAACCAATTAGTTATTTCATTTTTCATATCTAAACTTGAAAGAAAGCAAGAATCATTAACATCAAATAATTCATTATATTTTGATTCTTTAGCCATATTAACCATTGTTACAAAATCAAGATTCATTTGCTTAGCTAAGCCTTGAATAATCCAAAGTCCCATAATATTTTTTTGAAAGCGAATATATGTTGGGCCATATTCATTACTATAGTTAGCTTCCATAGCTTCTTTTGATGTGATAACATGATCTTCCTTTATTCCAAGCAAGCTCCATGTACCAGATGAAATATAAGGAGCATTTTCTTGCATTTGTATTCCTTCAACGGCTGAAGCTGTATCATGAGTTGAGCATAATTTTACTAAAATATTTCCTTTTACTTCTTCTTGAATCTCTTTTTTAAAGTTTCCAACGATTTCACCTTGTTTATATAATTCTTTGAATAAATTTTTATCAAAGCCTAATTTTTCAATAATTTTTGTCGAATAGCTATTAGTATCTTTATCCATCATGCCAGTTGTTGAAGCATTAGTATATTCATGTTTTTTTACACCAGTTAGCTTATACATTAAATATTCAGGAATGAAAAGAAAATCTGTTGCATTACATAAGCGATTATTCTTCTTATCATCATATAGCTGATAAATAGTGTTAAATTCTTGAAATTGACTTCCAGTTATTTCATATAATTTTTCAAAAGAAATTAATGAATGAACCTCATCAATGACTTTTTTAGTTCTTTTATCACGATAAGCATAGCATGGTAGTATTTCTTTTTCATTATTCATTAAAACATAATCAACGCCCCAAGTATCTATACTCATTGATTCAATTGTCTTATATTTTTTTAAAGCAATTTTTATCCCGTTTTTAACTTCATTAAATAATGATGCAATATCCCACTGCAGATGATTAGCAACTTCTTTTACACCATTTTTGAAGCGATAAACCTCATCTAGCTTTAATACACCATTTTCTTTATAGCCAATTATATGTCTTCCAGATGATGCTCCAATATCAATTGCTAAATAATATTTCATATTATCACCTATTTTCTTTGATTCGCTATTATATTACTATAATAATAAAGATTAATTCAATTGTTTTTTCAAAATTTGAAAAAATGGTAAAAAAAAGTATATATTTAGTAAAAAAATGACATTTTTAAAGATATAAAATCCAGATTTTAAGTTGTTTTGATGTATAACCATGTGATAATATATTATTATAGAATTAACTAATTGACTGTAAAAAAGTATCAAAGGAGAGATAATATGCATCCTAAAACATTACCAAGCCATGAAACTAAAATATATTTAAACTCAGCTATTTTTAAGGATAATGAAGAGTTCGATTATGTGCGTTCTTATTATCATAATAAGACAATGGGTTTTCCAATTTATATGCATCGCCATAATTTTTATGAGATTAATATAATTTATAAAGGGAGCGGCTATCATTATATAAAAGGGCAATGCTATGAAGCAAAGGAAGGGAGTGTTTTTATTATCCCACCAGATATAATTCATGGCTATTATACAGAAAACGAGGATACTTTTATAATATTGCATATTTTAATTCATCCTTTATTTATGGAACGCTATAAGAAGGAATTAAATAGTATGAGAGGATTTTCCATACTATTTGAAATTGAACCAAAGCTTAGAGAAAAAAATAAAAATGAATTTTTCTTAACGCTTTTACCTAGTCAAATAAATGATATCCAATTTTTAATTGATAAATTGGTTTGTGATAATGAAAGTTTTAACGAAACAGAAAAAATAGATAGGATTGGAGCATTATTATCAATCATTAGTTATTTAACAGATAGCTTAGTAAAAAAGAACCAAATGATTATGGATAACGCTATAAAAGCCAACGTTTTAGATTCAACATTTATTATTAAAACAATGGATTATATTAATAGTAATTATTATGAAAAGATAACTATTGATAAATTAGCATCAATGGCCAATATGAGTAGAGCATCTTATATTCGTCATTTTGAAGCCTTAAATGGTAAAACATTGAACCAATATCTTACTAAAATAAGAATAAAAAATGCTTCAGATTTACTTTTAAATACAAATTTAACAATTACAGAGATTTCTATGCGTTGCGGTTTTTTTGACTCTTCTCACTTTTCAAAAATATTTAAAAAATACAAGTGCAAGCTTCCTCTTCAATATAGAGAGGAAAATAAGGATGCATTAAAAATAAACAACTAAGCACTATTTTGTTTAATAAATAATTTTCCAATAATTTCCTTATTTTTATAAATGTATTAATTTTTCTTAAAAAAAAGTAAAATTATATTACTTTTCAGTTATGTGATACGATTATACAAAAAAACTAGTACATATATACTATGATTTTATCAAATTCAAATGCTATAATCACAATATAAAATAATATTTCGTTTAAAACATAGGAGGAAATATGAAAAAAATTACAAATTTGTTACTATCTTTATTTGCTTTAACAATAGTTGGATGTGCTAATAATAATAGCAATAATGATAGTCAACCATCAGTTGAAGAATCATCTTCACAAGAAGAAGTAAAGGAAATCACATTTGTTAATTTACCAACTAGTGATTTAAATGCAGAGCTTGGAGAAAAATGTGATATCCCAGAAGTTAGTGCTAAACGCGGTGAAAAGGAACTTGATGTAAGTGTAGCTGTAAAAGATGCTAACAATAACGATGTTGAAGTTATTGGAAGAGGTACTAGATTTATAGCTGATAGTGTAGATGGCTATAAAATTATTTACACAGCTAAAGATGAAATTGGTTCAAAAAGTACTGAAATTAAAGTTAATGTAAGTGATACAGTTGGACCAGAAGTAAAGTTTGATCAAGATGTTAGTAATATTTGCGTTGTTAAAGGAAGTATAGTAAGTATACCAACTCCAACTTGGGAGGATAATAGTGGAACTGTAAAGGAAAGCTCTTTTAAAGTAACATATAAAGGCCAAGAAGTAAAAGTTGAAAACAATCAATTTGTAGCTAGTGAATATGGTATATATAATATTGAATATACAGCTAGTGATAAAAACAATAATGTAGCAGTAAAAAACGTTAGCGTTGATTGTGCAAGAATGATATCATTAAATAATTTTAATGATTTATCATCAATATGGGCTAATGAAGATATTTCAGAATTGACACCAGATCATGCAATTGAAGGTAATGCTTTTAAGGTTACTGGAAATAATGAGTGGAATGCTATTGCTGTGTATCCAACATATTATGATTTAAGTGGATTTGATAGATTACAGCTTTCAATTTATGCTACAAAGGATATTGATACAGGCGAAGAAGGTTTTTATTTATTAAATCAAAGATATACATTATCTGAGGGACTAAATGTTATAACAATTACTAAAGACGAATTTGCTTCTCAATATGAAAATGGAAAAATTCCATCTTCAAATCCAAAGTACTATGATAAACAATATATTTGGTTCCAATTAAAGTCTAATGGAGGGAGTATTTATTTAGATAATTTCGTTGGTATATTTGATAATTACGAAACTGATACTAAAAGTCCAATAATTGATTTTGGAAAAGCAATTGCTCATGATAAAACAACAGTTTTAGAAAAATCAAAGTTTATAGTACCAGAAGCAACAGCTTATGATAATAGCATGGAAGATATAAATATTACTCACACTGTGTTTAATAAAAATGGCGATGATATAACAAGCCTTGTTGATAGTGGAAGCTATTTTGCTATAAAAGATGAAGAATATAGAATTGTATATTCTGCTACTGATTCAAGTAATAATACTACTTCAAAAACAGTGACTATAACAGTTGATCCAAAGGCTATAATTCCTGATTTAGATAAAGAGTTATACTTCCCAAGTGATCGTAAATACGATATATTAAACGATTTTGAAAATACAGGCGTTGACTGGTGCGTTGTTGATAAGGAATTCGTTAATGAGCATGTAATGAATGGTGATGTTGCTTTAAGATTATCAACTACTAAAGCTGATCAATGTGTAGTTTTAAAATTATTAAAGAATGGTAATGTCCTTTCAAATGCTGATTTTGAAAAATATGAAAAAATTCAAGTATATGTTTATTCAGATGCTCCAGGAGCTCGTTTTGATTTTTATGGAAGAATGTTTACATTAGAGGAAGGACCAAATGTAATAACTATTACACCTCAAGAAATTTTAACTGAAATTGCAAAGGCTGATAATGTATATGATAGTACAGGGGGCTTTTATTTCCAAGCAACAACTGGAACAATGTATGTTGATGCTATAATTGGTGTTTATCCAGAAGGTTATAAGGAAGAAGAACCAAAGCCAATTGAAAAGCCCGATTCAATCATAAATTATTATCCAACAGATAGAAAATATGATGTACTTCAAGACTTTGAAACAGCAAGCTCAGTAGATACATGGTTCTTTAAGGATAGTGAAGGATTAAGTGACAAGTATTCTGTAAATGGTAAATCATTCCATATAACAGGTGATGGAAATTATGCAAAGCTTCCAATAATAATGCTAAAGAATGGACAAACATTAACAATGGAAGATTGGAGCAAATATGAATCATTTAAAATAGCAATATATTCAGAAACAAGTGGAACAGTATTTTGCTTTTTAAGTAAAATATGCACATTAGAAGCAGGATATAATGTAATAACAATATCAAAGGAAGATATGTTAGCACAATTAAACTCAAATCCAGAATGCTATGTAAATAACTATTTCTGGTGTCAAGTAAATGGAACAGGCGTATCACTATATATTGATGAAATGGTAGGTATTTATCCAGAAAATTAAAAAAGTAAAAAAATAGGAGGTAACAATGCAAACTAATCATAAAAAGATAAAAATGAAGGTTCAACCATGGTTAATAATTGCCTTTATCTTATTACTTTTATATTCATTAACCATGCTAGCACCTATATACTTTGTGATTGTTAACTCTTTAAAAAGACCATCACAGTTTTTAGAAAACCCTTGGACAATATCTAATGTTATTTATTTAGCAAATTATAAAAATGTATTAACATTAAAAGCTGGCGGTACATCATTGCCGCACATGTATTTAAATACTATGATTCTAACGACAGCTGCAACCTTAATTAGTACTATTTCAACAACAATTACGGCTTATGTATTAGCCCGCTTTGATTTTAGAGGAAAAAAATTATTAGTTGCAGTTGGAATTGGAGCCATGCTCATTCCGGATTTAGGTTCAAGAGCAGTTATTTATAAAATGTATGTTGATTTACATATGATTGACACATGGTGGATATTAATTCAATATGCTCAACCATTTGGTTTAATGTTTTTAATAACTTATAGCTTATATGTTAGCGTATCTAAAACATATGTAGAGGCAGCTAAAATAGATGGAGCTAGTGAAATGAGAATATTTTTACAAATTATGGTCCCTATGGGCAAAGGAGTAATAGGAATGACCATAGTTATGCAAGCAATTAGTGTATGGAATGATTTTTATACACCATATATGTATTTACCATCAGTTAAGACACTATCTCTTGGTATTCAAGAATTAGCAGAAGAAGTTGCAAGTACAGGAAACTACACAATTTTATATGCAGCAATGGTTTTAACGATGCTACCAATTTTAATTTTATTTATATGTATGAGAAAAACAATTATTAATAATGCTGTTGCCGGCGGAATAAAGGGCTAGGAGGTATTATGGAAAAGAACAAAAAAATTATTGCTTTAGTATTAGGTATAACTGCTAGTGTTTTAGGGTGTACATCAAATAACAATAATGCTCATTCAGAAGTTAAAGAGCCTGAAATTCCCAACTTTGAGGCAAGTGATAGGTTCTTAATTGGTAATTGGGGAGTGCCACCACATGCTAATACTGGTTATTTAGAATATGAAAACAATCCTGATTATTGTAATATTACTGAATGGACTAAAATGAAAGATTGTGGCTTTAATGTTGCGGTTCCAACTAATGGTAATAGTAAAGAGGAAATATTAAGAGATCTTGATATGGCCAAGCAAGTAGATATGCAAATACTTGTTCGTGATAGAACATCATCTGGAATTGAATCTTTAATTAATTTAGCCTTTACTAAAGGCTATAATTATAAGCAAACACGTGAAGAATTAGATAAAAAGGCAAACGACATAAAAAGTCATATTGATGAATTTGTAAAATATGAATCATTTATGGGAATTAATGCTTATGATGAGCCAAGTATGGATTATTATGAAATAATTTCTGCTTGTCAGGATTGGTTTTTAATTAATTATCCTGAATATAAGTTCTATGTAAATTTATTGCCAGTTTATGCGACACCAAAGCAATTATATGGAGCAAGAGCAAATGAAGCTTTAACATATGCTGATTATGTAGCCCAATTTAGCAAGATTGTCAATCCATATTGCTTAAGCTATGACCATTATCCAATTTTAGCAGATTATGATGGGACAGCTTATATTAAAGAGGATTTCCTTTATAATTTAAATGAAGTAGCAACTCAAGCAAAAAAAGCTAAGGTTCCAGCATATATTTATGTGCAAACAATGGGCTTTTTCAATAATTTACCATTATCTTCATATGAGGATTTTGCTTGGCAGGTTTATTCATCATTAGCCTTTGGCATGAAAGGTATATTGTGCTTCCAATATTGGACACAATTACAAGCTGAATATCATAATAATGTTCGCCAAGGAATTGTTGAAAGAGATGGTACAATTAATCCTATTTATTATGAGGTTCAAAAGGTATTCAACAATATAAAATATATGGAAGATGTATATATGAGCTATACATGGGATGGTATAAAAACATATGAAGGTGGCCGTATCGTTAATGATATGTTTACAATGGTTAATAATCAGCTTGATTCTTTAAGCAATATAGGTAAGGTTGAAACAGACCAAGATATTATTATTGGCCAATTCTTAAAAAACAAAACTCAAGATAGCTATGCTTATATGGTTATGAATGCTTCATCACCATTTGTAAAAGAAAAAGCTAATGTCACATTAAAGTTTGAAGGCTATGATTATTGCTATATTGTTAAAAACGGTACAAGGGAATTAGTAAAGCTAGATAATCAAATATTAAGCTTACAAATTAATTCAAGCGAAGGAACATTCGTTATACCATTAAAATAGGAGGATAAAAGCATGAAATACAAAAAAATAAGAATAATTAGTTTAATGTCATTTCTATTAATGGCTTCATGTAGTATTGATATGGGAGAAAGCGAAGAGGCTTCTTCTAGTAATAGAGAATATACAGGTGAAGAAATAGAAATTAATATTTCTGTATATGCAGCTGGATATGGCAAAGGCTGGATTAATGAGGCTTGTAGAATATATGAGGAAAAGCATCCAGAATATCGCTTTAAAATTCGCGCAAATTCAAGAATGTTTGATACTGTTAAAACAGAATTGAATACTGGAGTTTGCCAAAGTGACATAGTTTTAGTTGCTAGTTATGATTATTTAAATTTAGCAACTAATGATAAACTTGAAGAAATATCTTCAGTTTATGACAGTGTAATTGAAGATAATAATAAAAAAGTAATTGATGTTACATCAACTGAGCAATACCAAAAGATTTTAGTTGGTGAAAATAAGGATCGTGTTTATGGAATACCATGGCAAGACAGTTATTGTAGTGGCTTTATTTATAATAAAAAATTATTTGCTGAAAATAATTGGAGTGTTCCACAAACAATGGATGAATTCTTTACTTTATGTGATAAAATAAGTGAAAAAAATATTGCACCTTTAGTTTATGGTGGTGGTCAACAAAATGGCTACGTAGGGATGGTTCCACCACAATGGCTAGTACAATATTATGGCTATGATTATATTCAAAATACATTTGAAAAATATGAATCTCCAGTACAATATAAAGATACTGAAGAAGGAAGATTAAAGGCTTACCAAACTCTTGCAAGATTATTAAAGGGTACTACAAAAAATGGAAATAATATTGCCTTAACTGGCTCAAATGCTTTTACGGCTCAAGCAGCTCAAAGAGAATTCTTAAAAGGTAATGCAGCAATGGATATTTGTGGCGCTTGGTTTCCAACTGAAATGAGTACAATTTTAAAGGATTATCCTGATTTTGAATATGGATTCTTTAATTTACCACATATTAATTCAGATTTAAAGGATTGTAATGGTAATGATACAAGTAATGTAAATTATTCATTACAAGCTAATTTACTAGCAATTCCGACAACTAGTAAGCATAAGGATGTTGCTAAGGATTTCTTATTAAGTATGTATACAAAGGAAAGCTATACAACATTTGTAAAAGAAAATAATGGTATCACAAGACCAATTGATGTAGAAATTGATGAAAGTGTTTTGAATGAATTTTCCAAATCTGTATATAGTCGTGCTAAGGAAAGTAAGAAAAACAACATTTGTGTTTATGAAACATCAACATCACCAATGGCAACGAATGGTTATTTAGGTCTTATGAATTTTAGTGCTGTGGATTATTATGCAAGAATTATTAACTCAGCAAGCTATGAGGATGCACTTGATGTTGCTAATACGGCAAGTAGTGCTGATTATCAAACTGCTTTATCATTCTGGGATAGTAAAACGAATAATTGGGATGAAAAATATTTAACAATTAAATAATTTTATGAAGAAATTATCGATTCAATGGAATAAATATAAAAATCCATTTAAAACAAAGCTATTTATCTTTTGCATGCTATTTATTCCAGTTAGCTGTTTTATAGTTTATGGAATCTATGCTAATTTTGGTGGCTTGCTAATGTCTTTTCAATCATATGATAAGGAAAAGGAAAAAGTTGTATTTGTTGGTTTAAACAATTATAAATTATTCTTTTCACTATATGATCGTTTTAATTATGGAAAAATGATTGCTGTATCATTTGGCTATTTTGCAGTGGTTTTATTTATTTCACTACCAATATCAATTCTTGTAGCTTTTTGTTTATATAAAAAAGTCCCTTTTGGCAAAATAATTGTTGTAATATTATTCTTACCAAATATTTTACAATTATCACTACTTGGTGAATATTATAGACAATTATTTGATCCAATAAATGGTATATTATATCGTTTCTTTAATTGGCTACTTGGCTTTAATGCTTCAAATGCTCCATCTTATTTAACTGATCCTAGATATTCAAATATAATGCTTTATGTATATACAGTATCATTTGGCTTTGGCTATAATGCAATTTTACTATGGGGAGCAATGACTCGTATTCCACATGAGCTTGTAGAGGCGGCAAAACTTGATGGCGCAAATACATTTCAAGAATTCTTTAAAATTACAATACCAGTAATATGGCAAACATTATCAATGGTAATTGTTGTTACATGCATGGTACCATTTACTGTTTATATGCAGCCATTAATTATAGCTTTTAATGGTCAAGCAGAAACAACAACTATATCATTGCTTGCTATTCAAGAGTTAACAAGAAATCCGTATTATTCAGCTGCAATTAGTGTTTTAATTGCATGTGTTTCAATACCATTTGTATTTGTTGTTAGAAAGCTATTAAACAAAGTATATCCAATTGTGGAGGTATAACATGGAAACGTATTTTAAACGCTTTGGGGTAATGATTGATTGTTCAAGGAATTCAATTCTAAACATACAAACCTTTAAAAGGCTTGTAGATTATTTATCTATTTTAGGATATAACAATATAATGCTTTATACAGAGGACACCTATGAGGTTGAAGGTGAGCCATATTTTGGTTATTTAAAGGGTAGATATAGTATAAATGAAATAAAGGAAATGGATGAATATGCTAAAAGTAAAGGAATAGAATTAACACCTTGTATTCAAACGCTTGCCCATTTAGCAGGTATATTTAGATATGTAGATTATATGAATATAAAGGATATTGATGATATTTTGTTAGTTGATGATGAAAAAACTTATACCTTTATTGATCATTTATTTAATTCATTATCTAAAGCTTTTTCTTCAAGGAATATCCACATTGGTATGGATGAAGCTTTCATGCTAGGAAGAGGAAAATATCTAGATAAGTATGGAATTGAAGAAAAATCAATAATTATGAAAAAGCATTTAAATAAGGTGTTAGAGATAGCTACAAAATATAATTTTAATTGTGAAATATGGGGAGACATGTATTTACATGCTGCTTATGATAATGATAAAGATAATTCAGCATTTGTAAAAAATAATATACCTAGTAATTTAAAGCTTTGCTGTTGGGATTATTATCATGATGAAGAAAAAGATTATATTGAAATGATAGAAAAATATAAAAAATTGTCAAGTAATATAAGCTTTGCTAGTGGTGCATGGACTTGGCTTGGATTTTGTCCAAATAATACCTATAGCTTAAGAATTACAAAGTCAGCAATTAAAGCATGTATAAAGAAAGAAATAAAAGAATTCTATATAACTATGTGGGGAGATAATGGTGGCGAATGCTCTGTTTTTGGGGTTTTACCAACATTAGTAGCAGCATCACAGTTTGCTAAAAACAATTTTGACATAGAATCAATAAAAAAAATATTTAAAGAAAAAATAAAAATGGATTATGATACATTTAATTTACTTGAAAGCTTAGATAGAATATATAGTAAAAATGATAATGATAGAGAAGACCCATCAAAGGTTATGCTATATACCGATCCGTTTTTTAATATTTTTGAAACACGAGTTATTGACAATACCGCAAAAAAATATTATCAAGATGTTGCTAAAAATTTAAAAAAAGGATTTAATAATGAAGATTTTTCTTATTTGTTTAAAATGGAATATTCACTTGCTAGAGTATTAGAAATTAAATTTGAATTAAGTAAAGAAACGAAAAAAGCTTATAAAGCGAAAGATTTTGAAACGTTAAATAATATAGCAAATAAAAAATATCCGTTATTATTAAAAAGACTAGAAAGATTTTATAATGATTTTAAAGATTTATGGCTTAAAGAAAGAAAGCCATTTGGCTTTGAGGTACAAGACATTCGTATTGGTGGAGTGATTCAACGAATCAAATATTGTCGTTTTAGATTAAATGAATTTTTAAATAATAAAATACGGGCAATTGAAGAACTTGAGGAAGAAATTCTTGAGCCATTAGGAATGAGTGGAGAAGGTATTGCTTATAATTACTATGGGGTTTTACCAACAACTTATAATATATAGGAGAAGTTACTTATGAATTCTTTTTTAAGTGAAAAATATATTAATAAACAATATGAATTTAGAAAACAAACAGACGCTTTCTTTGAACGAGTTGATTATGGAGCAGCATATAGTGGCTTAATAAATAAAGTGATTAGTTTTGTTAATGAACATCAATTAACCAATAAAACGTTATGGGATTGCTTTGTTGAGCAATTCATCTTTCAAGATGATGGAAAGGAAGAAAGATGGCGTGGTGAATATTTTGGAAAAATGATGCGTGGAGCTTGCTTTTCTTATAAGGTTACTAAGGATGAAAAATTATATATAATTTTACATAATGCTATAAATAAAATAATCCAAACTCAAGATGAAGATGGAAGAATAACAACCTATAAAAAAGAATATGAATTTAAAGGCTGGGATATGTGGGTTAGAAAATATGTCCTTTTAGGAATGGAGTATTTTTTAGAAATATGTCATGATAATGAATTTAAAGAAAAAATAATAAATTCATTAATTAAACAGGCTGATTACATTATCAATCATATTGGAAATGAAAATGGGAAAATAACTATTCTTGATTCTTCAAACATTTGGGGAAGTATAAATTCTGCCACTATTTTGGAACCTTTTGTAAAACTTTATAATATTACTAGGGACAAAAAGTATTTATCTTTTGCTAGCTATATCGTTAAAAGTGGTGGCTGTAAGGAGCAAAATTTAATTGAATTAGCTTTAAGTGATAATATGTATCCTTATCAATGCTGTGTTACTAAGGCTTATGAAATGATGTCATTTTTTGATGGAATAG
Source organism: uncultured Bacilli bacterium (assembly GCA_934215405.1). Taxonomy (GTDB): domain Bacteria; phylum Bacillota_I; class Bacilli_A; order RFN20; family CAG-631; genus CAKPXW01. The sequence goes on from CAKPZU010000001.1 coordinate 25,982, forward strand.
CTGAGTATTATAGTGTTACAAAAGAAGAAATATATAAAAAGGCTTTTTTAATGTTTGTCGATAAAATTATTGAAACAGATTATAGTATTATAGGTTGTGCAGGTTGTACACATGAATTATTTGACCATAGTTCAATTCGTCAAACTACATCTCAAGACGAAGTAATGCAAGAAACCTGTGTTACTGTCACTTTAATGAAAATATTTACTAGAGCATTAGAATTAACTGGAGATAGTAAATATGCTGATCTGGTTGAAAAATCATATTATAATGCTTTTATAGGCTCAATTAATTTCAATAAAAATGATGAGCTTTATTGGGGAAAGGAATTTGATTTTCAATTTGATTATTCACCAAGCAAGGAATTTATTAAAAAGATTCATGGTTTAACATTTGATAGCTATTCACCATTATATAAAAATGCTAGAAATAGAAAAACTGGCGGCTATAACTTAATGCGTGGTAATAAAGCTTATGGTTGCTGTGCTTGTATTGGCTCGCTTGGTAGTGCAACCTTACCACTTTATGCACTTATGCAACAAGAAAAAGGAATAGTTATTAATTATTATATGGGAATAAATACATTTATGTATTCACCAAATTTACAAAATATAAATATTAATATGGAAACATCTTATCCATATAGTAAAAAGGTAATCATTAAAATTGATTTAGAAAATGAAGAAGAATTTGAGATAAAGCTTCGAATTCCATCATATGTTTCATATGCTACTGTAAATAATGAAAAAATAACATCAAATGGCTATTATTCATTAAATAGAAAATGGCATCATGATATTATTGAATTAGAATTATTTTATGATTTAAAGGTAGTAGAATTAAATGATAAAATAGCTATTGTTAATGGAGTAATTACTTATGCCATTGATAATAGAAATGAGAATATTAATAAAAAAGCAACAAATAAGATTTTATCTTATAAGATAAGTGAAAAAGATTTTCCTTGTAATAATCAAATAGATGTAGTTTTTTCAAATAATGAAACAATTAGAATGATTGATTTTTCATCAAGCGGAGCCAATTGGTATCAAGGCAAAAATAAATTAACAGTTTGGATGGACAAAGAATAATTAAAATAGCGTAACTTTAAATTGTTACGCTATTTTAATGCTAATTAATCTAAATCAGCATCATATCTGTCGGTATTTATAAATCCTGCTTGTGTAAAGGCTTTAAAGTTATGTCTTATAATATAATCAATATATGAAGCTATCATTAAGCCAGTTAATTTATATCCACAAGCATTCATATGACCATGGAAGAAGAATTTTTCTTTAAAGTCTTCATCATAAGTTGGAGCATATTTATATAAATCAATTACGTAAGAATTACTATATTTTTCGGCAAATTTATAAAGTAATTCTCTATGAGCAAGCTTTTTATTACTAGGTGTTTCTTCTTCTCCCTCATTTGGCATTGAAACAAAGAAAAACTTAGCATTTGGAGCTATTTTTTTATATTTTAAGATGATTTGTTGATAATAATTAGACATTGTATCTTTATTATTTTCTAAATCATCAATATCACCAAGCTCTAGCTTACAGCCATCATTAAATAAATCATTAACGCCTAAAGCAATAATATAGGCTTCACATTTTTTTTCATCATCATAAGCGTTTATTTCATTAGCAAATGTATTTATATATTCTTTACAGCTCATACCACCACGAGAAAAGTTATATACCTTAACGCCAGCCATTCTAGCAATATATTGCCCCCAAGAGTATTCATATCTATCATGCCATTCATGGATATCACCTTTAACATATTCAAACTCACCTGATGATAAAGAATCTCCAATACAAGCTATATTTCTAAATATTGAAATATATCCTCCATCGTCTTTAATATTTTCAAGTGGCAATTCATTTTCATTTACTTTAACTAACTCATCGATTTTCATTATTTATCCTCACTTTAATTTTTATTAATTTTTTTATATGTGCTTGGAGACATATGGTAGTGTTCTTTAAACACATGATTAAATCTACTTAAACTACTATAGCCAAGTGACAAGGCAATGTCAAGCATTGACATATTTGAATGCAAAAGTAAATCATGGGCCGCTGACATTTTTGTTTTTGTTAAATAAGAAATTAATGAGCAACCCATATATTCCTTAAACATTCTTGCAAAGTGTGAATGCGAATAGCCACATCTTGCTAAAATGTCTTGTACTGACCAATTCATATTACTTGGAGAATTTATTTGTAATAGTAAATCAGATAACTATTTTGGACGATTATCGTTATTGGCATAATCATTTTGGCTAATAGCTTTTTCAATTATATAGCTTACAAGTAAATGTGCAATTAAATCCTTATCAACATTACTATCTTTCAGTATTGATGTATAGACAAATACTTTTTTAAGTTGACTATCGTTTAAGTGAAAAGGAAAAACTTCATGGTTTGTAAGCAAATCATATGTTTTAGGTGAAAAAAGATCACATAATGACTTAATAAAATGAGTTTTAATCATTACATTTAAGTGATATGAATTATTATCGTTATTATAAATTGCATGATAATCATTAGGCCTAATTAAGTAGCCAGAATTTTTATAAACAATATTTTCTTTCCCATTTATTACATGCTTATATGATCCTTCAGCAACAATAAAAAACTCCCAATAATCATGATTATGCAAAATTGAATAATCAGTATAATTTATCCAAAAGTCTATATCTAAATTTTTATTAGATGCATCATCTTCCCATTTGTTCATACCTTTATTTTATAAATATAGATGAAAAAGTCAAACAGTAAAATGAAAAAAACAAATTTTTTAAGAATTAATGCTGCTTTTTCGTACTACAATGATAAAAAACAACAAATTTATGAGATATTTATACAAGCAATTAAATGTCATATCTTTTATAATATTTTTAAGAAATAATTTATAAATAAATGAGCTAACTATTAAGAAGTCAAGAAGAAATTCTAGGATTTCTTAATTGTTTAGATAAAAGGCATTAAATGAGAAATATGAATGCCAAAAAGAATGTATAGGTTATATACATTCAAAGATCTTTGAAAAGTTAATATGGTTATTAGTTGTTTATAGGTTGATATTCACAATTAGTTTTGAGAATATGAAAAATAACTCTAACAAGTTTCTTAGAAACATGCCCAATGGCACAATTGTATGACTTGCCTTCATTAATCTTCTTATTGAAGTAAGCCATAAAAGTTGGATCATGTTTAACAATTATTCTTGACGAAATAATAATTGCGTTTCTAAGATGAGATGATTATCTTTTAGAAATTTTTGTATTTTCAGTTTTATATTTACCCGATTCATAAACGATTGGATTTAAACCTGCATATGCAAGTAAAGAATCAGCGTTTCTAAAATTGTCTATTCTGCCAATTTCACCAATAATACCTGCAGCACATATAGCGCCAATTCCTGAAATACTAAGAAGATTAGAACAATGCTCTTTTGTAAGAGTTACTAATTCTTTAATAATTTCTTCCTTTGATTGACGATATAATAAGATAATATTAACAAGTTGTTTAATAATCAATCCATCTGAATACGAATATACACCAACAGTTTCATTAGCTGCTTTCAAAAATGCTTCAACTTGTTCTTCACTAAAGTGTCCATAAGAAGTTTTAGCACAAAAATTAGCAAGAGCATCTTTGTGTTTTCTTTTATATGCAGATGGAATTGTATATAATTTAAGGAGTTCAAATGGTAAAATACCCTTTAATTTAGGGGAAAATCTTAAAAACTCAGGTAAAACGACATGAATTTTACCAGTCAACTCATTAGTTGTCATATTTATCAACTTGTTATATTTTATAAGTTCTCTATCTTGTCTATTTTCGCATAATGGACTTTTAAAGATAGCTGAAACATATTGGTTAATAACGGGTTAATAAAAACAACCGAACAGTCTTTATCGTCATTAAAACTGTTTAAAATAGTGGTGGAATACAACACCGGTAGATTCTATTCCTATACGTATTTTAGAATCATTGAACAACTTCTTAGCATCATTAATGTAGCCGAGAAGTTTTTTGTATTCTGATTTTGAATTTTTAATTTGAAATATACTTTTGAAAATTTCACCATGTTTTGACATAATACAAACATCGTGCTTTTCAGAAGCTACATCAATTCCTACATAAATCATAAAAATCTCCTTTCTTTATTGATGTCACGAAACCCTACAAGCATCTTGTCACGTGATCTAGTAAACAACCAGTATTGGCATGATATCCAATCTGTAACCAACTAATAACCATATTAACAAGAGTTGCAGCTATAGTCTCCTTTAACCAGTCAATCACTGCTGTTAGAAAAATTAATAGTCTGCGACATCAGAATGTATCAATAATATCACATTGATATATCCACCACAAATATTTCTCAATTTTAGAAAGGAAAGATACTATATAAATGGTGGTAACTATATAGTACTAGGATAAATAATGTCAAAATTAACTTTAAAAAACATTTATAAGGTTTATGATGGTGGCGTTATGGCTGTATCAGATTTTAATTTAGAAATCAATGATAAGGAATTCATTGTTTTTGTTGGACCTTCAGGATGTGGAAAATCTACAACTTTAAGAATGATTGCAGGCCTTGAAGAAATAACATCAGGTGAATTATATATTTATTGATGACACATTAATGAATGATATTGAGCCTAAAGATAGAAACATTGCTATGGTCTTTCAAAATTATGCCTTATATCCTCATATGAGTGTCTTTCAAAATATGGCTTTTGGCTTAAAACTTAGAAAAAATGCTAATGAAGATATTGAAAAAAGAGTTAAAAGAGCTACAGAAATATTAGGTATTACTGATTTACTAACAAGAAAGCCTAAGGCCTTATCTGGCGGTCAAAGGCAACGTGTTGCCTTAGGAAGAGCAATTGTTCGTGAGCCTAATGTATTTTTACTTGATGAGCCTTTAAGTAATCTTGATGCTAAATTAAGAGTACAAATGAGAACTGAAATTACGAAGCTTCATAAAAAGCTAGAAACAACATTTATATATGTAACACATGATCAAAAAGAGGCTATGACAATGGGAGATAGAATAGTTGTTATGAAGGATGGTTTAATTCAACAAGTAGACACACCAGCTACTTTATATGAAGAACCTAGTAATATTTTTGTTGCTACATTTTTAGGCTCTCCTCAAATGAATATTTTTAAAGTTAATTTATTTAAGGATAAAACAGTAAAAGCTTCATTTGGAAAGAATATTATCGATTTTAAAGAAATAAAATCTAAGCAATTAGTTGATGAAAAATATTTAAATACTGATGTTGTATTTGGAATTAGACCAGAAAATATTTCTGTGACAGATAAAGGAATTGAGGCTGTTGTCGACCAAGTTGAGCATTTAGGTAGTGAAACAATTATTTATGCTAAGATTGATGGAATAAATGAAACGATTACTGCTAAAATACCAACTAATCATAACATTAAAACAAATGATATTATTCATCTATCATTTGATGTCTCTAAATCACATTTGTTTGATTTAAAAACAACATTATCTATTATGGGAGTACCTAAGTATAATGATATAAGCTGTAGAATTGAAGAAAACTATCTAGTTTTTAAAAATGAAAGAATTAAAATTTCAGAAGATGCTGCTTCACATCTTTTACCCTATGCTAAGGATGAATGTAGTAGAATAAAAGTGTTAACTAATAAAGTGTCATTATATGATGTTCCTTCTTCCTTTAAGGTTCATTGTAAGGTTGAATTTAAAGTATCAGGAAGCGATAACGATGTATTATACACAAGGTGTGCTTTAAAGGATAACTATTTCATCTTTAGAGTTAAAAAAGGCGATATAAAGGAAAATGATGAACTTGATGTATATATACCTTTTAAAGATATTTCTTTTGTAAATGATAATAATGACAGGTTAAACACAAAAGAAATAGTACATAATAATGTAGCAAAGTGCTTAGTTAAAACAAAAAATAATAAAAGAATTATTGATATTAAATGCACTAAGCTAGTGTTCGATGATTTAGATGTTAAAGATGGGGAATATAATTTTACATTACTATCTAATAAGGTTGAATTTTTATACAATAAAAAATATGCTAAGAAGAATAAAATTACTCAAGAAAGTAAAGTAAACACTATTAAGGTTAGTGTTTATGATGAAGATATTATTGGAAGTAAAAATATTGCCTTTGTAAAAATTAATGGCTTTGAGCATTATGTAACCTTATCGTTAGATTATAAATTCAGTGTTTATAAAATGCCTGAATTTGAAATAGTAATTAATAAAGATAACTTTATATTAAATAAATAATAATAAAAAAGAGGATGAAAACCAATTTTAAATTTCTAATGTAAAATTCGGCCCTTCATCCTCTTTTTTGTTAGAGATTATTGAAATTTTTAAAACAAATAAGATTTCTAAACATTCATTTACAGATTTTATCTATTGAGTTGCTGAAGTAACATCTTTATTATAGAAGGTTAATGTACCATTTAAATATGTTTCTATGTCTTCTAGGACTAAAACTATAATTCCACTTGGTAAAATATAACTACCATTTTTTGTAATGATAGTGGCATTAGTTGGTAAGATGTCAGAGAGCATTCCAATGTCTCCATATCCATCCATATTAAGAAGAGCATTACACCCCAAACATCTTGCTTTAGGTTTTGATAAATCCGCTTGACTAATCATGTGAGCTTCAGTTGACTCACCAATCACCCCACAATGACATATAGATTGATGAGAAATGCGATCATAATACTTCCAGTCATAACATGAATGAATGTGATTGTAAACTGACAAAGATAAATATTCAACATAAGATGTCACTTTATTTATTAAATAGACTTTTATACTATAGTTTTTTGTAACTGTAGATGAATTTATAAATGTACCAATAATTAAATTACTATTTTCACCATATTCAGTAGTTTCAACTATCTCATTATTTTCGTCATAAATTTTCACTTGATACTTTGAAATACTAGGAGTATAAATCGTACTAGATGGAGATGTAACATTTGAATTTTGAACTAAAAATAAGCAATACTCAATTTCTTTATTCGCATCAATAGATACGTTTTTGGACATGACAGCTGTTGAGGCACTAGTTTGAGTTATAATAGACTTTTTAACATAACTAGAAGAATTTAAAATCTCTCTAGTTGCTGCGTAGTTGACTAAACCTGCTCCAGCATAAGTATCCCAAACGGATGATTGACTTGGTAATTTAGAAGCTCCATTAATTAGTGCAGACATATATACTTCTGGATATTGCATTAATCTTGGAAATTCTTCCATTAATAATGCAATTGTTCCAGTGACCATTGGCGCTGCAAAACTTGTTCCGCTCATAGAATTATATGAACTATTATTAGTGTTAGGAATAGAAATGTATTCTCCTGGAGCAACTAATGATGGTTTCATTAAAGGTCCTTCTATACTTGAATTAACTTTCCAAGAAGAAAAATATGAAATATTTTTATTTCCATCAATTGAACCAACACTTAAGGTATTTGTCCCTATACCAGGATTTGTTAAATAATCATCTCTATGTCCTTTATTACCTGCTGATTTGACAATTGTTAAATAATTATTCCATACGATATAATCAAGGTAAGCAGAATATCCATCATATTTGCCTTGATTATTAGTAAAGTTATCACTATACATACTTATATTTACAACGTTAACACCTTTTTCTAATAGCCAATCAATAGCGTCATTTAGTCCATATGAATTATTAGTTTGATTATATGTATGAATATATAAATCTGCATTTGTGGCAATTCCATATGTTCCACCAATAATTGATGCCACTTTAGTTGTATGGTCGCTTGTTGATATAGTATTATAGTCAATTATTTCATTTTTTGAAAAATTTGTTATATTGTCTGGATATCCAATATCTATTATCCCAACCTTTATGTTATTCCCTGTGTATGTAGTTGAATCATTTACTTTAATTAAGTCTTTTGCACTATCCATATTAACTATAGTAGAAGATGCGGAAGTATTAACATTTGCCTCTGAAGCAGATGATGCCATTCCAAATATTGGTGTTTCTTCTACATAAACACTATCTACATTATCGTTTTTAGAAAGATTTTGAAAGTTTTCTTTTTCAATTAAATACGATTCGTAATTATCAAATGTAATAAAAATGAAAGGTGAAAAATCACTTAATTTTATTTTTCCATTTGTTTTTATGTGTTCTTTAGAAAATAAGTTATTTTTTTCTTGGTAATTTTTCTTATTTTGAGCACGAATTTTCATAATTAATTCTTGATTATATTTTAAATCATCAGTAAAAGTAATAAGACGTGCATCATTTAACTCTTCATTCAAGGCAACAACAACAGATATTTCATTACTATTTTTATTAACATTGCTACTTTCAATAAAATTATCAAATACCTTTTTTTGATTTTAAAGGGATTGACAATAGTAGTAAACTAATACATACTAAAAAATTTTTCTTTATCATTATTATATTCCCCTTGTATAATATTTTAATTAGTTCCAATAATATCCTATGGCTACATCTAAATTACCATTAGGAATCTCATTTTTTGGAATAATTACAAAATCTAAATATCTACTTACAACCTCGGCTCCACCTCCAACTATTTTTTCTTTAATAGAAAGTTCAAGCCCATCTACTTTGAAATCATAGTATTTTACATCAGCTGTACCACTAGTTTCATCTCTTACAACACATAAAACAATATTCTCATCAAATAAATTTCCACTAAAGTAATTAGTTACTACTTCATTTGTTATAGATGCTTCAAATGTATTTTTCAATTCTGGAAAAGACACAATAAACTGATATCTTCTTTCACCAGAAAGTAAATTATACTCTTCACCGATGAAAGAAGGCCAATTAGTAACATTACTAAATGAATAGCTTTGATAGTAATTTTGTGATATTGAGTCATTCATTATTTCTTTGTCATCTTTGAATATTTTAATACTATCTATTTTATTAACATCATCTTTGCTTAATTCTAAGAGATGCCACCAATAAACTATTGCATAGTCATCACCGAATTGTTTTGTTTTTACATATACATTAAGAGTTTTAGCTTTAATTTTATAGGCTTCAATTTCACTTCTACTTCCAGTGCTTGTTTCAACAATTTCGGTAGCTAAAAGAGATTTTGTTTCAAAAAAGGCATCGTTATACTTTTTAGGGGAATCATCTTTTAATAATGCTACTAAATCATGATGATTATTCACAATATTAAATTGTCCATCAACAACATCTTTTTGATAACTCATTTTAATGTAAGTGGCATTTACAGTTGAATTAGAACATCCAACAACACCAACGAGGCTAAAGAGAATCACACCAAATATTAAAAATAATTTAATTGTTTTGTTTTTAAACATAAAATTAATACCCTCCTATTATATTATATTAAATATAAACAAAAAATCCATATAGTATTACCTAAATGGAGCAGTATTATTATTTACATTAAATCCTTAGGTAATTTATAAGAACTATCAAGGCTGTTAACTTTCATTTATATTGTATCAAATATCGAACAGTATTTCAATCAAAACAAAATCTATACAATAATCACGTATCAATATAAAAATAAATATCGGTTGTTTGTTTATTTTTATACATTTTGTTATTTATCGCGAATTTTCAAACTAAATGCTATTTGCTTTATTTATTCTTTTGCAAATGCTTTCTTAGCATTAATTCATAGGCTTTAGGAGAAACACCATAAACTCTTTTAAATTCTATTGAATAGTTTTTAGGATTTTCCCAACCAAGGCTATTAGCTATTTCAATTATCTTCATTTTTCCAAGCATATTTACAGAATATAAAACCTTCATTTTATTATGATATGAAATAATAGTTTCACCATAATATTTTTTAAACAAATTACTAATATACCCTTGTGAAAAGCCAGTTTTTTGAACTATTTCAGTAATAGTTAATTCAACATAATCATAATAAGTTAATCTTAAGTATAAATCATTTAACCATTCTGGAGCATTGGCTTTAATGGTTATATCTTTTTCTATTATTTTTTCAATAATATCCATTATAATGCTTTTATAAATAACATCAATTTCTGTAACATATTGCTCTTTATTTAAAAGCATTTGTGAAAGACGAGCAATCTTTTTTTGAAAGATGTTAAATTCTTCAGAGGTTGTTTTATATCTTAAAGGTTCTTTTATAGAAAGTATTTTATTATAAAAATCATTACCAAATAAAAAGCATATTTGTTTAAATGTGTCGACCTTAATGTAAATATCACGCCAAACACTATTTTTATTTGAAAATGATATATCATGTGTTTCGTATGGGCGAATTAAATGAACTTCGCCTTTTGTACATTCATTTACAATACCATTATTAACTGACTGATAGCACATACCATTTTCAACTATATTAAACTCAAAAAATGTATGGTTATGTTGCCCCATACATGATGATGGTAAATTAAGTCTTGTGTAAGGATTATTTAAAATTTCATTTTCATCTAGCGTTCTCATGTTTCCATTATATTCCAGAAAAAATTAAATTTCAACCTTATTTTTTATATTTCCATAAAAAATATTAAAAAATGGTAGTTTTTTCAAATATATCGATTTGAAATAAATATAGGGTTGATATACAATAAAATTAAATAATAAATATTTGTTTAATAAAATTAATGCAAATGCTCTTAGGGAGGAAAAATATGAAAAACAAAAGAATTCTTCAAGTATTGGCTTTACCATTTATTAGTTTGTTTGCTTTATCATCATGTAATGAAGGGGAAAATTCAAGCTTAACTTATGTCGAAAATCATGAAATATATGGTTCCAATGCTACATATGATATTTTTAATAATAAAAAAAATTACAGTTGGCATGTGGGTTACACCACCAGATAACTATAGAAGTGATGAATACTTTAAATTAATTGCCGAATCAGGAATTAATATGGTTAATGGCTTTGCTTATTCTGAAAACACTGAAGAAGAAGTCAAAACAGTTTTAGAATATTGTGATAAATATAATCTTAATTATTTATTTGCTTCTCTTGAAATTGAAAATGATATAAGAAAGTATAGCCAAGACAAAAATAAGGAGTACATTGATCATACAATGAATATTATTGATAAATTTGCTTCCTATAAATCATTTGCTGGAGCATTATTTGTTGACGAACCTAATTCCTCATTATTTGATGCAATCGGTGACTTCTTTACAGTATTTAGGGAAAAATACCCAAATAAATTAGCTTATGTAAATATGCTTCCTCCATATGCATTAGCAGGAACTGGTTATTCAAGATATGAGGATTATGTAGATGGCTGGTTTAATAAAACTAATTCAACTATTTTCTCTTATGATCATTATCCATTAATAGATGCTAATCCAACACAAGAGGGTTATTCCTATGAATATCAAGATTATTATTATAGTTTAGATATATTAAGAAATAAAACATTAAATAAAGGCGTACCACTATGGACATTTGCTGCAACGCTTGGCTATGAGCATCAAAGTGAATATTCAAGAAGGGAACCATCAAGAGAGGATTTACGTTGGACAGTATTTTCAAACTGCTAAAGCCATTCAATATTTTTGCTTCTTTACTCCAAGCCAGGATTCATTCAATGATGCAATGATTACAAGAGGCGGAGTTAAAACTAAAAGATATGATTATGTAAAAGAAGTAAATAACGAATTTAAAAACTATGAAGAAATATTAGTTAATGCTGATGCAATTGGCGTAATGATGAATGATTATAGAAGAAATGGTTATTATTTATATGATGAGCCATTACAATCATTTGGCCCAATTAGAAGTGTTGATGGGAATAAGTATTTAATTGGTTGCTTTACTGATAAAGATAATGGTAATAAAACAGTTATGATAACAGCAACTACTCCACGTGATGACATTGATATTACATTGAACATGTACAATAACATTACTGAGGTAGAAGCTTATATACAAGGTGTAAAGCAAACATTAAAAGTAACTGATGGCAAGTTAAAGCTAAAAATTAATAAAGGCGATAGTGTAGTAATTTCATTTAAATAGGGAGGATTTAATATGAATAAGAAAGTAAGCATTATAAGTGTAGCAATGCTACTATTAACGCTAACTAGCGTTACATCATGTGATAGAGGGAATCAAGACATTAGTATTAATAATGAAAAAACGCAATTATATGTCGGTGTTTATGAAGGCGGTTTAAAAAGTGGTAGTTTATATAAAATTGCTGGGGAATTTGAAAAGAAATATGAAAATATCAGCTTTGAAGATTGAAAAACAGGTGTAGAGGTTGTATTTTTAGAGGGAAGATATGGAAATACAATTACAGACACTATTGCTGATTCACTAGAGGATGTTTATTTTGATACTGCAGCAAGCGCATTATATTTACATAGTAATAACCAATTACTTGATATAAGTGAATTATATAACACGCCAATGAATTATGATTTTGTTACTAAAGCAACATCTTCTAATGAATCTAGTCAAACATTTTATGATTTAGTTAGAAGTGATAGACGTGATTATTATAAAGCAAAGGATGATGGAAAATTCTACGGTTATCCTGGGTATTCACAATATTTTGGTATTACATATGATATTGATATGTTTGAAGAATATAATCTTTATTTTTCTAAAAATGGCGGTTTTGTAAAGTCAAAGGATGAGCCAAGATCAGCAGGCCATGATAATGATTTTGAAACAACATTTGATAATGGGCTTCCTCAAACATATGATGAATTTTTCACTTTATGTGATAAGATAGTTTCGCTTAATATGACACCTATTATGTGGGGAGGAACTGTTCAAGAATATGTAAACAGCTTACTTACTGCTTTAGCTGCTGATTTTGATGGAAAAGAACAAACTGAGCTAAATTATAACTATGATGGAGTAGCTACAAGCTTAGTTAAAGAAATTGATGCAAATGGCAAAATTGTCCTTGACGATGAAGCAACTAAAATCTCTGCGAAAAACGGTTATGAATTATATAGACAAGCAGGAAGATACTATGCTTTATCATTCTTAAATAGATTAGTATCTAATAAGGACTATTATAACTATTTGGACGCAACTAGTCCTTCGTTTTCAAATATTGATGCTCAAGATCAATACTTAGCCTCAAAAAGAAACTCAAGGAAAAGAACAGCTATGCTAATTGAAGGTAGCTGGTGGAATAATGAAGCATCAGGAACATTTTTATCAATGGCTGCAGAATATGGAGAAAGTGATTCACAAATAAATAGACGTTTTGGAATGCTACCTTTCCCTAAAGCAACTAAAGAAAAGGTTGGAGAAAAATTTACAACAATAGAAAGAGCAACTGGAGATGGCTTTATTAATGCTAATATTCCAGAATATAAAAAGGATTTAGCCTTAAGCTTTATTCAACATATGTTTAAAAAAGAATCATATCTTACTTGTCTTTCACTTGATTGTCAAACAAGGGCAGTTGAGTACACTTTAACTGATAATGAATACAATTCTTTAAACTCTTGGGCTAAAGCAATGTATGATTTAAAGGAAAATGCAATTACTGCTACAATGTATTCAAATAGCGATATAATGAAATTATATTCATCAGAATTATGGTATTCTCCAAATTTATGGAATTCAACAGTAAATGGAACAACATATACTTACCCATCAAGAGCAATGATAAATTACCAAATAAGTGCAAAATAGTATTTTGAAGGGTTGGCAAAATATATGAATAAAGGAGTATGGGAAAGTAAATTCTCAAGCGTTATCTAATGACTAAAAAAGTACATTTAAAGAAAGATACTAAGGATTTAATATTTGTTATTCTTTTAGTAGCTTTACCTTTACTGCAATTCTTTATATTTTATGTTTGTGTTAATATTAACTCAATTCTACTAGCCTTTAAAAAATATGATATTAATAATAATGTATCATTTGCAGGTTTTGATAATTTTAAGCAATTGTTCATTGACTTTAAAAGTTTTACCCTTTATAAGGTGGCATTAAAAAATTCAACACTCGTATTTTTAATTGGCTGTCCTATTTCATTAACATTAGCACTATTATTTTCTTATTATATTTATAAGAAAAACTCTAAGTTTGCCAACATTTTTAAGATAGTATTATTTTTACCATCAGTAATACCTGCTATTGCACTTGCGACAATGTTTGTTCAAATTACTGATAGTGCTTATCCAAAATTAATGCAATTGCTTTTTAATAAGGAAGTATTCGGTCTATTACAAAACCCTAAAAGTACAATAGGAACAATTATTTTTTATAATATTTGGTGTAGCTTTGGTGTAAATATGCTTTTATTAATAAGTGCAATGTCCTCAATTAATCCATCTATGATAGAAGCCGCTAAAATTGATGGTGTATCATTTTTCCAAGAATTTATTTATATCACCTTCCCACAAATATTTGGCACTATTAAAACATTATTAATTGTTTCTGTTGGAGGATTCTTTGTAAACTCAGCCTCAATAGTTTCATTTTATGGAACAACAGCTGATGAAAGCGTTTATACTATTGGTTATTATATTTATAAAGAAACAGTAAACCTATCATTAAATAATTCCCAAGTAGGTGTTCCAAAGCTTGCGGCATTTGGTATTTTACTTACAGTTATTACATTACCAATAGTTTATTTGCTACGATATGTACTTGAACGCTTTGGTCCAAAAACGAATTAGAGGTGATAGCTATGAAAAAAAGAAAAGAAATATCAATAATTTCAATTATTGTTTTTACAATTTTGATTTTATATGTTTTATCATTAATAATTCCTCTATTTTGGTCTTTAATAACTTCGTTAAAATCAAGAAGTGATTATTTAAACTATCCATTTGGGTTTCCACGTAAGTTAGAATTTAATAATTATGTAATAGCTTTTAATAACTATGCTTCAAAAATCGTAGTTAATCATACACCAAAAACTATATATATTGAAGGAATGCTACTTAATTCCTTAATATATTCAATTGGTGGCTCCTTTTTAGGAACATTAGTAACTTGTATTATGGCTTATGCGGCTAGTCGATTTAAATTTAAAATTGGCAAAGTAATTTATGGAATTGTTATTGTAACTATGGTTCTACCAATAGTTGGAAGCTTACCTTCAGCGATTCAAATTACTAAAGCATTACATATTTATGATACATATGTAGGTTTATTAATTTTACAATGTAGTTTTTTAGGAGTACACTTTTTATTCTTTTATGAAGCTTTTAAAAGAGTCCCTAAGGATTTTGAAGAAGCGGCTTATGTTGATGGAGCTAGTAACTTTAAAATTCTATTAAAGATAATGCTTCCAATGGTAAAAAGTACATTTTTTACAATAATGCTAATAAAATTTGTTGGCTTATGGAACGATTATAATATTACACTTGAATATGTTCCAAATATTAAAACATTAGCATTTGGATTATATGAATATAGCCATTCATATAAGCAAGAAATATCATCAACTCCAATGAGGCTTGCTGGAGCTAATATATTAGCAATACCAATTATGATTGTATTTTTATGTTTCCACGAAAAGATTATGGGAGGTTATGCCGATGGTGGCATAAAGGAGTAATATATGAAAAAAATAAGAAAAATTTTACTTTTAACGGCTTTGTTTTTTCCTTTTACTTCATGTGAAAGTAATGCAAGCAAAAATGCAACCTTTGAAGTTTTAGAAAGTAATATTCAAATGCAACGCTATGAGGAATATACGATAAAAACTAATATTAAAAATGTTGATGAAAGCCAAATAAAATGGTCTAGCTCTTCATTAAAGGTTTGCTCTGTAAAAAATGGTGTTATTACATCATTATCAACAGGAAGGGCTACTATCACGGCTAAATACAAAGATAGCGTTTATACTACGCAAGTATTAGTTCTAGCCAATACAACAGGAAGAGTTTTAACAGTCAGCCAATCAAATATTGTTTTAAATTTAGGTGATGAAACAACTATTACTTCAACGCTAAAAGAAAATGGTGAAGCTAAGGATGCTTATATTGTTTATGAATCATCACTTCCTGATGTAATTAGTGTATCAAGTAATGGCGTAATAAAAGCTTTAAAAAGAGGTGGAGCAATAGTATCAGCCTATACTGTTTATAAGGGTCAAACATTTACTAAGGATATTAAGGTACAATCAGTTTCTATAAGTAGTAAAGCAACTAGCTTTACTTTAGAGGATAAAAATCATACAAATACTAGCTTAGAATTAGTTACTAATAATGAAGAGTTAGGATTTAAAGGCGATGAATTAGTTTATAAATATGAAACAAATGGTGGATATACAAGTAGATTATTTGCTGATAATGCTTATGTAAATAATAGTGCAACTGCCGATAGATTAATCTTTAATATAAAATTTACTGAAATACCAAAAAAAGGAACATCATTATATTTAGGCTATAATGAAAATAAAGCTGTTAAAAGTAATGAAAATCTAATAACATCTTCATCAGCTTTATTGTTTTATGATTATAAGGGCAGGATTGCTGACTATGTTAGAACTAGTAAGATATATACAGTAGTTATTGATTTAAATAAAAATGGAAGTGGTTATCTAAAGGATTCATCTACTATTTATGATTATGGCTTTTGCTTTAATGATAAAGCGCTAGCTTATGTATCTTCACCAATTTTATGCAGTGAGGATTATCTATATCAATCATTAGAATTTGAAAAAAATGAAGAGCTTCCTGCACTTAATATGAAATATGCAGAAACTGGACAAGGATTAGATTTAGGTGTTGAAAAGCTACCATATTTTGATAAATATTGGGTCGGATATTCATCAGGTACTAGTGAAGAATGGGCTGATTCAATTTGGAACGATAGAGTAATTATAGGTGGCTTATCATATTCAAAGTATCGTGATTATGAATACTATTTAGTTGATATTGTATTAACAAATACTGATTTTAGAAATATTATAATATGGACTGGCGGTTATTCTTTAAAACTTGATGGAAATAGCAATGTTTCTTCAAGTGAGGGACAAGTAAAAGAAAACGATTTATATATTTATCAAAATGACACTTTAGTTCCAAGTGGAACGAAGCTAAATATTAACACAGCATACACATTTAAAATAAGAATACAAAAGGACAATTTAGAAAATGTGGCTTTTGGAATAAGCATTAATAGTGCGACAAAAGATCCTATTTATTTTGCAAATCCAACATTTACTAATTTATGACGAATGTAAGAAAAGCTAAATACATATGGCTTAAAAATAGTGTATTTGATGTTAATGAATATGCTGACTTTAAAGAGTCATTTAATGTATTAAACAAAAACAATGTAAAAATAAAAATATCTTGTGTTTCTGAGTATGTGTTATATGTTAATAAAAAATTTGTTGGTTTTAACCAATATTCTAATTATAAAGATAAAAAGTTTTATGATGAATATGACTTAAATGGTTTTGTTAATTTAGGTGTAAATGAATTATATATAATTGCTTTATCAAAGAATTATGATACTAGTTCTCATATTGCTGATAATAAGGGACTGTTATTTGAAGTATGTGAAAATAATAATGTAATTGCTTATTCAAGTAGATCAACAAAATCAAGGCTTGATAGTAATTATACATCAGGGAAAATAAAAAAAATTACTAATCAAATAGGTATGGGCTATGCCTATGATTTTACTGGTAATGATAATTTATATGATAATAGCAGTATTATTGAGCATAAATGTAAATTGCTTCCGCGTCCTATAAAAAGATTAGACGTTTCAAAAAAAATAAGCTTTAGTGCTATTAGTAAAAGCTTATTTGATGGAGAAAAAGAATTAGTTGGCTATTTGTTCTTTAAAATAAATGCTAAACGAGAGTGTGATATTAAAATACGTTATGGAGAACACTTAGATAATAATAATGTTAGATACATAATTCATGATCGTACCTTTGAGTTTAGCTTTCATTTAAAAGAAGGCATTAATGAATTTACTGGCTACTTTTTAAGGCTTGGGCTTAGATATTTATCAATTGATAATGTAAGTAATATAGATGTCTTAGAAATTGGTATTTATCAAGCAATGTATCCTCATCAAGTAAAAGAAATAAATTTAAAGGATGAAGAATTAAATAAAATTACAAAAAAATCAATTTATACGCTTGAATGCTGTATGCATGAGCATTATGAGGATTGCCCTTGGCGCGAGCAAGCACAATATACAATGGATAGTCGTACTCAAATACTTATCGCTTATAGTTTTTTCAACAATATTGAATTTATTAAAGCAAGTATTGAAATGATGGGCTATCGTTTAACAAATTTGAATGTTTTTACGATTACTAGCCCAAGTAGTTCAAACTTATCAATTCCTTCATATTCTTTAATTTATCCTTTGATGCTAAAGGAATATTATGAAAAAACAAGTGATATTTCATTATTAAAAAAGGTTTATAGTAAGACTAAAATAATGATTAATCACTATTTAAATGAATTAGATGGTTTCCTTTTATGCCATCAAAAAGAATGGAATTTCTATGAATGGACTTATGGACTTGCAAATGATGAAGAAATATTTAAGCAAAAAAGAATTAATAATCAATTTGATTTACCATTAAATGCTTTTATGATTATTGGTCTAGAATCATTTGCATATGTGGCAAAAATACTTAATAACCCATATAAAAATTATTTAAAAGTCGCAAATAAAATAAAAGAAAGAGCTAGACTATTATTTTTAAGAAAAGATGGCTTGTTTTATACGTATTATAAAAACAATAGAAGATATCATTTATGTGAATATTCAAATATTTTAGCTATTTATGCAAATATTGCAACTAATAAGGAAAAGGAAAAAATCTTAAAAGTATTAACGGATACAAATAATACATTAATTAAGCTTACATTAAGTAATTATATATTTAAGTATGAGGTTTTATTACAGGATGATAAATATATTGATTTTGTAATTAATGATATAAAACGTGTTTGGGGATATATGGATGAAAAAAACACTTCAACATATTGGGAGACAATCCTTGGAGAAAAGGATTTTTGTGGCGCTGGAAGCTTATGCCATGGTTGGAGTGCAGTCCCTGCATACGTTACAAATATATTAAAAAAGAAAGGAAAATAATAACATGAGTAGGAAAACAAAATTTTTAGCTTTATCGTTTGTTCTTATTACACCATTATCTATTAATGCCTTTAAAAAAGAAATGGTATGCTTGAATGCAGAAGCACCAGCATCTATTGTTGATGATTTAGATGATTTGTCAAAGACACAGGATACTTATAGTGTTATTGCACAATCAGGCGATGTAGGTTTTGGAACTGACAATAGATATATATCTACATATCAAGCAACAACAGCTCCAACTGCTTCAACAATGTGGGAAAATTATGGCTACATTCAATATGCATTATCTGGTCAAAATGTATTAAAAGTAGTTACAGATGAATCGACAAAATGCCCATCACCTTTAGTATTTGCAAGTAGTGTACTTGAAGTTGATGAAGTAAGTGAAGAAACATCATCAAATTGGACAAGAAGAACATATACTTATATTCTACCAACAGATGCAACATTTGTACGTATTTTAACATCATCTTATAATAAAGAAGATGAATCAATGGCTGTTTGGTCACAGCAAATAACAAAAGTTAATATAAAAAGAGTTGCTAAAAGTGATCTTCCAAAGAAAGATGAACCAATTACAAGTAATAAATTTGTCGATGAATTAGATGATTTGTCAAAGACACAGGACGCTTATAGCGTTATTGCACAGCAAACTGATGTAGGATTTGGAACTGATACTAGATATACAGGGACAATTTCTCCACTTGAACCAGCATCTAAAGACAACTGGTGGAGTGAAGGATATCCATATATTCAATATAAGGTGGAAAATCAAAATTTAGTAAAAGTAGTTGTTGATACTGATAAAACTGCAGTAAGCATTCTTCCTCATATTTTATTAGTTGCAAATTATGGGGGAAGTAATAATAAGGTAGTAGATGTTAATAATTATGAAGTAAAAGCTAGTGCAAATTGGTCAAGAATCACATATACATTTGTTTTAGAAGAAAATGCTTCATGGGTAAGAGTGGTATTTTCAGTATATGATTCTTATGATAATAGACTTCAAAGATGGATGCAACAGGTTACTAGAGTTACTTTAGAACATGCTGATGAATTACCAGAAAAAGGCGATGTTCCAACAATTGAAGTTATTAAAAAGCCTGATTTTTCTGATGTTAAAGTAATTGAAGATGATTGTAATGAACTTGAAGGAAATACTTTCTATAGTGATTTTTATCGTGTAAATGCTACAAATGGTAAGCTTATTAGCTTTGCTGAAGGAACAAGTGAATACACAGATAGTACATGGTGGGAAGGAACAAATTGATATGTTCAAATAAAATTAGATAGACAAAATACTTTAACAGTTGATGCTTTAGTTGAAGAAAAAGCTAGTAAATATATTAATCCAATTGGCTTATTTGCTGGATCTGGAAATCAATTAAAAAAAGTAAACATAAATAACGTTATTAACAATGGCGTAGAAGATGGCTATGTTAAATTAACTTATGTTTATATATTAAATACTCAAGTAGATGTAAGATTAGTTTTCTCATCTTATAATTCTCCTGATGGATTAATAGTAACTTCTTCTCAACAAATTACACATATTAAAGCTGAATATATAAAAGATGAAAACCTTCCAACTCCAGATGCTATTGATACATCGCATGACACAGCAAAAAAAACCATTGATGAATTTGTAAGTACATTAAATAAAGATGCTTATTCAAAAGGGAATTGGGATTATATTTTATATTATGCTAATAAAGGAAAGCATGAATTAGCAACATCATCAAATGATGATGAAATTGTTAATAGTGTTAAAGAAAATATTAATAACGTAAAAACACTTGTTCAAGAAGCAAATGCAGCCAAGGAAAAGGAATTAGAGGAATTTAGTGCATATTTTAATAATTTAGATCAATCAAGATATACAGCCACTAATTGGAGTAAGATTTCATCGCTTTATAATAGTGCTATTGCAGAGCTTGAAGATATTACTGACATTGAACAAGTAAAACAAATAATTGCTGATACAAAAGATGATATTTCTAAAATTGAAGAAATAAAAGATGAACCAAGTGTAGAACCATCAATTGAACCAAGCAGTGAACCTTCAAGTGAAGTAAGTGAACAACCATCAAGTAGTAAGCCTTCATCATCTGAAACATCTACTTCTAGTGATAATAATGAAAAACCAAGCGATAATAAAAAAGGCTGTAAAGGTAGTGCTACTATAGGATTAGTTTCATTATTATTAGTTGCAGGAATTGCTTTAAAAAAGAAAAAAAGATAATTTATTAAATAATTAGTATAAAGAATGTTCAAATCAAAATGGACATTCTTTTTTCTTTAAAAGCAAAAAAAACACTAATTTTTAAATTTTGTATTGAAAAAAATATCGCAATATGCTATTATTATCTAGCAAAAGAAAAATGCAAATGTAGTTCAGTGGTAGAACACAACCTTGCCAAGGTTGCTATGCGGGTTCGATTCCCGTCATTTGCTCCATATTGAAAGAATGATTTTGATACCTTGCTATCAAGGTCTTTTTTTATGCTTTCGGGGATTTGAACTACGATAAAACTAATGGTTTTATCTGGTTTGAGTCCCTTTTTTGTCGTTTTAAGAGCTGTTTTTAAAGGAAATAGAGAAATTTTAAAAGGGCGGTTACGACTTAAATTTCACGATTACACGATTAAGACTACGATTACACGATTACCCCTACAATTACACGATTTACTCATTTTTTTGAGAAAATTATATTTTCCGTTGTTACTTGAAAAAGTAAATGCAACAATTAAAAGAAAAAAATAAGAAAAATTAGAAAGATGGTATCAAAAAATGGGATTAGAAACTCCAGATTGATTAAAACCATCTTTTTAAATGAAATTATTAGGTGTATAATAACAATGCGGATATGAGAATATTCGTAATTAGAGTAAGCTAAAAAGAAGAAGCAAAATACTCTTTGGAAAAAGTAAATGCTACTTTAGTATTTTGATTAGTTTGGAAGTTTAGTCTAGTTTCTTCATATAAACACAAATAATTAGTAGTTATTTATGTTTGATATTTTTGATTAAAGATTGAGTTAAATTTACATTATCGGGCTCAATCTTTTTTATTCCAATAATATCTAAAAATTCTTTACCTAAAATAGCCTCAGCTAAGTCTATTGGTCTAATACCATTTAATGATGAACGATATACTGAGTTAATATGAGAAAATATTAAATTAACTTTATCTTGGTTTAAATGATCAAACGAATGATATTTAGGTTCAATATATCTAATAAACTCATAATTTTTTTCACAAGCTCCTTTTTGTGAAGAACAATAAGGATTGCAATAGAAAACATTTGATAAGTGTTCACCTGTTAAATAATCGTTTTCTAATTGATATAAGTCGTTAAATTCAATTCCATTATCAGTTAATATTACTGGAAATATTCTTTTCCAATTATATAATCCTAAATAGTCTCGTAATTCTAATAACTTATTATTAACTCTTTGAGAAGTTATATTATTAATTAAAACACCAAATTGAAAATGTAATGAAGGAAAATGAATAGTTAATATTTTGTTTATATCTGTTTTCTTACCTTCAACTGTATCTATTTGGCATACTAATAGATTTGGATTATCTTTAACGAATTTTCGATAATCTTTATAAGATCTACCATCAATAACAGACGCAGGTTTAGTTATCCTATGTATATATTCTTTAGATGGCTTAAATGAAACCTTTCTTGGTAAATCAATGTTTTTAGCATCTGTATATCCATTATTAATCCAATTTCTTAATGTTCTTTCTGATACATCAATTTCTGTATGTGTTGTTAAGATGTGATTAAGAGATTGACCATTATTCGTTATAAGAGGAGAAATTATTTCGTTTATTTGTTCGAAATCTTCTTGAGATATTCTAATGCCTTTTCTTGAATCGTGTAATTTCTTAGTAGAAAGTTCGTGTGCATAATTTGCATAATAATATAAATGTTTTCCTCTACATGAAGCCTTTTTATCACAGTTATTACAAACGCATGGGAATCTTTTTAATTTATGACATTCATAAGGAATGTATCTTTTGCATAAATTAGAACAAGTTACACGACCATCGATTCTATAAGAACATTTATTAATAATTGCACATTTAATACCACCATATCTATTTGATTGCTTAACAATAAAATTTCTTTGAATTTCACGATATATTGTTTGTTTAGAAACACCTATTTTTTTACAAATGATGGAAACAGGTATCTCATCTTTGATTAATAATTCTATCTTAACTCTATCTTAAAATTTTAATTGTCCATTTTTCTTCATATTTTTTACCTCCTTAAGAAACTAGACTAATAAAATGGTCTCATTTCTTTCGGAAAAAGTAAAATTTAATTTTTTGACTTTATTGTTGCATTTACTTTGTCAACTAATAATAACATTTTTTTTCTTTCGACCTAGGGCGAGTCAGTAGACAAATTCAGCACAAAATGGTATAATTCTCATGGATGTAAACCCACAACTTACAAAATTCAAGGTCTAGCCTGGTGGCTTTTATGTCACCTAAAGCCTTACAATGAATGCAGAAGGAGTAAAAAAATTATAACTTATTGAGTGATTTTAAATAAACTCAACAAAAAATTGAGTGATTCAAAAAATCGTTAATTTTCATATCGATAATTCAATTGTAAAATGAAATTGTTTCAAGGAGGTGTTGATTCATGGGCGTTGGTCCAAAAATAAAAGAATATAGAAATAAAGCAGGTTTGACACAAAAAGATTTAGCCGATAAATTGCATGTTACATATCAAGCGGTATCTAGATGGGAAAACGATGATGTAGAACCATCAATTGATACTTTGAAAGAAATGTGTGGAATTCTTAATTGTTCCATTGAAGAGTTATTTGATATGGAAAGAAAAGAGGAAGATAAACCTATTGAAGAAAAGGTTACAGTTGTAGAAAAAATAGTGGTTCAAGAACCTAAACCAATATTAGGTGTATGCGAGCAATGTAACCATCCAATCTATGAGGCATCGAATTTAAATCGTGTAAATGAATCATTTGTAGTTAGAACAGGTAGAACAAGTCATACAGAAACAAGACAAAGAGTCTTATGCAATGATTGTAATGAAATAAGACTTCTAGAAGAAAAAAGGAAAGCAGAACAAATAGAAAGAGAAATCAATGCGACTTTTAAAAAGAGAAGGATTCATTCATTTATTTGGCCTTCTTTAATAGCGTTACTATTTATTGCAGTAGGTATAAGTTCATTTGTAAATGGCGAAGTTTCTACAGGATTTGGTTATCTAGGAATTGGCTTGTTTGCTTATTGTTTTTTAGGAACTATGATTCTAAATAATACATTCATAACTGATATGTGGTTGGAGATTACGTCTTGGGGATTTGTCAAACTTCCAGGTATCATTTTCGAATTCAGTTTTGATGGTTTGGTATTCTTAATAGTGATGAAGATTTTATTCTTCCTATTAGGTTTATTATTAGCATTATTAGCGGCTGCATTTGCTACAGCTTTAGCAATGGCATTGAGTATATTCGTATACCCATTTGCTTTAATTAAAAATATAAAATGTAAAGAGTAAGAGGAGAGAAAATATATGATTGAAACAAAACAAGTACATTTATCAGGTTGGCAAAATGGCGATAAGTATATGAGAAAACTATACAATGAGTGCCAAAATTATATTCAAGATATGACTGCATTCGGATGGCAACCAACACAAGAATCAACTGAAAGAAATGGACGTACAACAAGTCATTACCAAATAATGGCTCGTGAAACATCAATGGAGCACTATAATGAACTAAGAAAATTAGAAAGTGAATATGAATCTGCAAAAAGTCAAATCAAATCATATAATTCAATGGAATTCACGACGGTTTTATTATTACTTTTAATTTTTATTATTCCTGGTGTTATTTACATTGCCTATAAAACAAATCAAAAGAATTCTATCAATGAAAATAACCAAAATTGCAGAAGTAGAATGCAAAAAGCTGTCACGGACGCTAGAAAGATTAAGTAGTGGAGGTGGAATGTAGATGAAAAAGAAAAAGATAATTGCTTTATTAATGGGGTTGGCAATAGTTGGCACACTAACTGCATGTGGCGGTGGTGATAGTACTCCATCAACTAATCCAGGTACAACAAATCCACCTGCTACCCAACCATCTGACAATCCTTCTATAGGATCAGACTCCACATATGACGAGACAATCGAATTAGCATCATATAAATCAGCTGCTATATCAAAATTAGATGAGATTGTGAATCCAGTCATTAAAAAAATCCCTGATGAGGATTTAAAAACTGCTATTAAAAATTATTATAATACTGAAAAACAATACGTTAATGGAATCAATGACTTAGAAACAGCAAAGTTAGCAGTAAATAAGGTTATCGATGACACAAAAGCATTTGCTAAGGATACACTAAAACCTCTAGCAATTCAAAAATTAAATAGCGTGATCAATCCTTTGATTGAGAAGATAACATATGAAGAATTAAAGAATTCTGTTCAGTCATTCTACAATACGGAAATGGCAAAAATTGATGCGACAGAAACCTTAACTGAGGTATCAGATACTTTCAAAGAAATATTAGACGATACAAAAACTTTTATAAGTACTGAAACTGAAAAAGTAATCATTGCATTAAAGAACAAGGCATTAGAAGAACTAGATCCATATGTTGCAGCATTAATTGCTAAGATTCCTTATGACACTTTAAAGACTGATACTCAAGCATTCTATAATGAAGAAAAGAAGAAACTAGAGGCAGTGGATTCTATCGAAGGATTCGAGCCTTGTGTTAAGGAAATTAGAGATGATTTAGAAGAATATGCATTAGCTGAAACAAAGAAGATTGCAGTTACAAAATTGCAAGAAGTAATTGATGAAGGGATTGCTAAGATCCCAAATCCTGAATTTAAGGAAGATTTAACTGAATTCTCAAAGACAGAGATTGCAAAGTTAAATGCAGTTACAGCAATTGAAGATGTTCCTAGTACTCTTACAACAGTAGTCACTGAAACTGAAGCTCATATTCGGGGTTTATTAGTTAATACAGTTAAAGAATATGTTGCAAGATTAACAGCAGTAGAAACAGCAACAGCATATGATTATTTACCAGCTGCTATGAATCCTTCATATTCAAGTAATGTTGTCAATGCATCAAGCATAAATTATGATTTCACTTCATTCACGAATGTTTCAAGCATTAACCAAGCAGGTTATGGTGAACAATGGCAAATGGTAGTTGAAAACATCAATCAAAGCGTTGCAATGGCTAAGGTATTCAATGTTGCACAAACTGCATTAAGTTCTGCAGGTAATGCCGTAGATATCTATATTACAAATTCATATGCTGAAGAAATGTCACATACATTTAGTGGAAGTGGATATTCAGGTAAGTTTGAATTTAAGGATGCAAAACTCGTCTTTAATATCACATTAACTAATTCAGTAACTGTTCCAGGATTTGGTTCAGTTAAACCTGTTATTAAGATGGAATATGATTTAATAAAAGAGGCAAAAGGAATGTTCATAAGCCTTGGCGATTCGTATAAAGTTAAATATGTCATTACAGAAAATGGCTACGAAATGGCTACAACATATGGATTAACAATTGCTGGTAAGTCTGCGTCTAGATCATCGTATCTATCAATTGTTAAGAGCAATGGCAAAACGACAGGTCATATCTATGAATATACAACATATGAAGGTTCCGACAAAATCAAGGCATGTGCTGATTTCTATGTTGAAAACGGCTATGTATCAGTTGTTGGTAACAAGTCTTCAGGGATGACAGGATTTGATGGCTATATCAATGAATTATATTCAGCAAATGAAGGTAGATTACTTGGCTATGAGGTAAGAGAAGAATTAACAATTGCTGGTGTCACTGGAACTTATAACACATTATGGTTCAATTTATGGGACATCCAAGGTATTAATTCCGTTAAAGTTACAGACAAAACTGATTCAAATAAATCGGGGAAAAGTACTGTAGATGTATACTTAAATGGCTCTTCAACTCTTTTATCTCCAACATATAACACAAAACTTACAGTTAAAACTAGTCGTAAATATGACATCGAATATAGAACAAGATATTACTATACTTATAATGCTGAAACAGGAACTTACGTTTCAAATGCAGTGCAAGTACCTATGATGTTCATTCAAGAAGGAGATAATTATAATTCATTCTCTACAGATATGCTAAAAGACAATGGTGTTACAGCATCGGTATCACTTCCTCAAACACATTTGAATAAGATTCTTTCTGATTATGACACATTAATCGATATCTTTATTGCAAATAAGGATGCTATGTCATCTGAAGCTATCATTGCATATTTAGAACAATACGAATAAAAACTAAGACCTTCATCAGAAATGTTGGAGGTTTTTTCTATGAAAACTAAATAAGACAAATTTTAAAACTAGTGCATTTATGTTTTAATAAAATCAAGGAAGTGAGAACATATGAAATGGTCAACTAACACATATTGAAACAACAGAATTGATACCAAAAATATCAGTTCTTTTTTCATTTTTAAGGGCTATTTTGCTTGTTTTAGGCTTATTTTTGCTTTAATTCAGGTGAAGTAGCCCTTTTTTATTTGCTCATTTTATCGACTCCTATTTGTGAGAAGCACGAAAAGCACGATTTAACTAGCAAAAAGCACGAAAAGCACGAATATACCTTAATCCCTGTTAATAGGCCTCTAGGGGAAGATGTTTAAGACCTTTTTTGCGGTTATATGGAAGTTGGCCACAAAATTTTTGGATGCTTTCTAAACTTTCCCTGAACAATTAAGGGCAAAACGGTAGACAAAACTAGTACTATATAGTACAATATATCAGGGCGATAGAATGGTTATTAGCATTAAGGATAAGATTAAGAACATCAACGCGGTCATCGGCTGCAACATCGGCTGCAGGTACTGCTACGCCAAAGCGGTGGCAAATAGATTCCACCTGACAGACGATTTCTCTAAGCCAATTGCGGATTTGCATAAATTAGAAAGATTAAGAAAGCCTGGAGTATATTTTCTGACGGGAATGTCTGATTTGCATCTATGGAAAAAGGAGTGGCTTGATAAGTCGTTCGAATTATTGAGGAAATCTCCGAAAACAGTGGGGATATATTTAACTAAAGCCCCAAATAAAATAAAGCTTGACGACATTCCCGATAATGCTTGGATGGGGGTCACCATCACATCTAAATCGGATCTATGGAGGTTGAAAGCATTAAAGGAAAATATCAAATGCAAGAACTATCACGTTACGTTTGAGCCGTTATTCGAGGATTTAGGCGACATTGATTTATCGGAAATTAAATGGATAGTCATTGGAACAGAGACCGGGAAATGCAAGGGAAAGATAGATGCCAAAAAGGAATGGGCCGATCATTTGGTTGATGTCGCTAGAAAATACGGCTGTAAGATTTTTTTCAAAGAAGAGCTTGTTAATAAAATTATGGGCGAAGAAAACGCAATTCAAGAGCTCGCTTTAGAAATGGAGGAAGCATTGAAATGAAAAAACATTATGGTGGAACTTTTATCTCTCAAATCAAGCAGCTTCAAGATAGAATTTTCAACAAGATTCTAAAAGAAGATGGCATATACGAATTCAACGGTCAGCAAGGGAGGATCCTATTTTCTTTATGGAAAGACGAGAAACTCTCCTTGATCGAATTATCAAAAAGGACTTCTTTGGCTAAAACAACATTGTCCTCGATGGTCGAGAGGATGAAGAACGACGGCCTTTTGATTGTCGAGGAATCCAAAGAGGACAAAAGGAGTCTAATTATCTATTTAAGCAACAAGACACTCTCGCTTGAAAGCAAGATAAATAGGGCCACGAAAAGAATGGGCGATATTTTCTACAAAGGCCTTGGCGAAGAAGAGGCAAGCGAGTTAGATAGATTGTTAAATAAGGTAAAGGAGAATCTAAAAGATGAATAAGAACGTAATCATAAGGCAAATCCAAGTCAAAGACATAATGACCAAATCCAACGCTCCTATAGGAGGATATTGCGTCAACCCCTATGTCGGATGCACCCATGGTTGCAAATACTGTTATGCCTCATTCATGAAAAGATTCACAGGTCACACGGAAGAATGGGGAACATTTTTGGATATCAAGAACTGGCAGCCAATCAAGAATCTAGATAAATTCAAAGGCGAGCATATCATCATTGGGACTGTAACCGATGGCTATCTGCCAGAAGAAGCCAAATACAAAAACACTAGAAAACTATTGGAACAATTGGTGGGTGTTGACGCAGAACTATTGATATGCACGAAATCTGATTTAGTAGTTAGGGATTTGGATTTGTTAAAGAAATTCGACAAAGTCACGGTTTCTTGGTCAATTAACACCTTAGACGAAGGTTTCAGAAGTGATATGGACGATTCCATGTCAATAGAAAGAAAATTAAAGGCAATGAAAAAAGTGTATGATGCTGGGATTAGGACGGTATGCTTCATTTCGCCGGTATTTCCAGGCATCACAGACTTCAATAAGATATTCGATTTAGTTAAAGATCAATGCGATTTGATATGGCTTGAAAACCTTAACCTTAGAGGTGGATTCAAAGGGAAAATAATGGATTATATCAAAGAAAAGCACCCTGATTTGTATCCTTTATACGAAAAGATATATAAGAAAAAAGACAGGTGCTTTTTTGAAAAATTAGAAAAAGAGGCTGAACAATTAGCCAAAGATAACGATTGCCCATTCGTGGATAACGAAACACCATATGGAAGAGCCAAAAAAGGTCATCCAGTAATTGTCGATTATTTCTATCACGAAGAGGTTAGAGGCTCAAACAACACAGGAAAAAGAAATAGGAAGCAAGAGGGAAGATAAGTTAAAGGCAGCAATCACATATGATGCAAAAAACAAATAGCGCTTTCCATTATTTTAGAAGAACTGAATATTTTTTATATATTTAATACCGAAACAAACGAAGAAGAGGTAATAGATAATGGTGGATATACCCATCATAATCTAGCCGCATATCTAAAGTTGCTTAGCGTATCAACCTTAATTTGTGGTGGGATTGGCCTCTTGCGGAGTTGAAGCTGCGACTGCTTCAGGCCTTGATTTGATATTAGGAGTCGCTGGTGATATCAAAGACGTAATTAAAGCGTTTAAAGATGGAAACTTTACATGGTAATCCAAATGCCATGCATCGGTGAAGCATTGAAGGACATCATCACGAACATTAATTGAATAATACACCATTTTTCGGCAAGATGAGTGGCTTTTTTGATAAGGTAGGAAATGGTATGTAATTATATTAAATGTTATGTTTTTAGACAAATAGAGTGAATAGGTTTTATACGAGTAAAGTATTAAGCCTTTTATTTTATAGTATTAATTCATATAAAAATTTATTTATAAATGCGTTTATTTTTTTTTTTTTTGAAAAAAGTGCACTTAAATACTTGAAAAAAGTGCACTTAAATACTTGAAAAAAGTGCATCATTAGAGTAAAATTATATTGAAAGGTGACAAACTATTAGAAAGTCAAGGGAAAAATTAAAAACATAACAAAAATTCTTTAAAAAGTGGATAAAATTGAAAATTTTCCTTGAGCCAATGACTCTTCGTCAATTTTTCAATTTCGATTTTCTAAAGTCTGTAATTATATTGAGATCTTTTACAACTAAATAATTAGTTTAATCACAACTAAAAACTACTATCTAAGAAGAGCAGGATCAAAAGTAATATTGTTTTTCTCAAGTGTAAAGATTACCCTTAATAATTTCTTTGCAGTATGAGTTAAAGCTACGTAATGCGATTTTCTTTCATCACGTTTTTTCTTGTAATAATCATAAAGAACTGGATATCTTCCAAGTAAAATAAACGTTCCGTAGATGAGTGCATTTCTAAGTGTTCCATCTCCATGTTTCACCATTGCTTGATTGTAATCAACTAAACCTGATTGATATCTACCAGATTCCATGCCAGCAAAAGCAAGGCATTGTCCCCAATTCTTAAATGTTTTAAAACCATTAAATCCAGCATATATGATAGCAATATAGTTAATGCTGAACCATTTGATTCCAAGCATTCTAGGAGATAATGCTATAACAGACTCTTTGATTTTAGCTTCATATATTTCTACTTGTTTATCTAAAATTAAGTAGATTTCAATTTGCGATTTTAACATAGTAATGTGAAGTTCATCAAAAAAGCCAATTGTATTTTTGGCAAGTTCTTTAAGTTCAAGAAATTTGGCATATGAAATAACATGACGTAAATCTTTCTTCATGTTGTTATAAGAATCAATAGTCATATTAGCAATATGATTAGGTGTTATATACTTTTTAAGAATATAAAGAGCATTACCTGTCAATTTTCCACCAAAGAATATCTTAAATTCTGGAAACACGATATCAAGAAGATTAGTAAGTTCTATTAATTGTCTAGAACGTTGTTTAACAAGTACTTCTCTTTCTCTTGTTAATGACTTAAGAGCATAAATGTGGTAAAATTCTCTTGGATAGGTATTGCACTCATTCTCTTCCAAGTAAGAAGTTATGATTTGGCTATCAACAAAATCATTTTTATTTCTTCTTAAAGTCTTGGTTTTACGATACGATGCTATAAAATAAGGGTTAATTTCACAAACATCGTAATTGTTCTTGTGCAAGAAGCTAATTAAGTTCATGTGGTAATGACCAGTTGCTTCTAAACCTATCTTTTTTTGTTGTGATTTATCTAACGAATTTAGGATCGTTAGTAATTTGTTAAAGCCATCAAGAGTATTATCAAAATACTCACCACTATTGATGACTTCACCATTGCTGTTACTAATATAAACAGCATGTTTAAATTTGGCAATATCAATGCCTATATAGTACATAAAAGTACCTCCTTTGTTTTAGCACTGTTGTTTGACACAGGTTCTATTTATGTATTCACGCATACAAACATTCAAGATGTAACAAACTATTAACAATGAATTAAATAAAAACTGTGGTAAGAGTCACCATTCAAACAGTCAGTAGTACTGCCGTAAAAAAATGCTACAAATCCACAGTGCTTAATATATTATAACATTGATGGCCAACCAATGTTATAAACTAAAATTGTTGGCTAGAAAGGAGTAACGATTTAGTTATCTTTCTAGATAATTAAATTGTACGTGATTAACTATGCCAATTAAACTTGAAAATTATAAAGAACGATTAATTGATAAAACTATTGATTTATATTTAAAAACATTTAAAGCAATTCAAATTGTTGGTCCAAAATGGTGCGGCAAAACATGGACTAGTATGCATCA
>CAKPZU010000002.1 GCA_934215405.1 uncultured Bacilli bacterium
TATTTATTGCATATGATTATGATTTAAATAGATTGCTTATATTAGATGATTATAAAGTTAATATAAACTAAATACAAACTACTAATCATATTATGCAAGGTAATTTTTAGTATGAAAATTTATTATATAATAATGTTATCAGTACTTTTTATAATTACTATAGTGGTTAATAAACTATTAAAGAAAGATGATATTAAATCATATTTTGATTTAGGTGTTTTTTCAAGTTTAAAACTAGCAAAGGAAAAAGTTAATATGTCTACTGGATTAGCAGGATTTAATCAATATAGTCTTGATAATTTTAAAATAACTAAATTTGGTGTAAATTTTGATTTCAATATAAAAGACAAATCCAATGTTATTTTATATTGTATTACTCATGAGTATGATGATACTTCCGATAAATTTACTTATTGGTGGAATATATTTGGCTATTTTTCTAATATTGAAAAAGCAAAAAAACATGTTGAATATTTAAAAAAGCATAGTAGAGTTGGAAAAAAATATCCAAACAATTTTGAAATTGTAGAAGTTAAAATTGATAGTTTTAATGAGTGGTCAGAAGGCTTTGAAAAAATAAATAAATTATAAATTAACCAAGCTTGTAAAAGATTTAATAATAAAACCATTTAGTTTTATAGTTAAAGCCTATTCCATAGTACATTAATTTTTAATTATATTTGCTTAAAAAGAAGTGATTTGAATGAATTTAGATGAATTTTTATGGCATGCTAAAAGAGGACATGGTGAATGTATATTAGCATTAAAAAAAGAAAATCCTATATATTATAAAAATATTGTTAAGAAAGTCTTTTTAAATAACTATGCTTTTTTAATAAATGATGAATATCGTTCAGCATTTGCATGTGAATTAATAAGTTTTTATAATGCTGATAATTTCTTTTTAAGCTTGCTATGGAATAAAATTAAAAGGACAAAAATAGAAGATTATTATAATTTTGATTATTTAATTAATAATTTATATTTCATACTTAAAAGAAATAAAAAAATTAACTATGAGAAAAGAATTAAACATTTACTAATAAGCAATTTAAAAAAAGAACTTTTTTCATTTAATGAATGTTGTTCAATTAATTCTTTAATATCTTTAATATCTTTAATATCTTTAATAAATGATTTAAATATGAATATACATATTGAGGAAATAGTTCAACAACATTATATTAAATTCAATAATTCAAATTTGCATTTAGATGGTTATACTACAAATAATAATTTCCATTTTATTGAAAAAGAAGAAATAGAAGATTTTAATAAGCTATTAAATTGTATTTTAAATGATGCTAACTTTAATAAACAATTACCAATTATTGCTACTTATATTACTAATGGCTCTATAGAGCTTTTATTAAAATATATAGAAGCTAATAAAGATATCGATAATGCTATTAAAACCAACATTTTAAAAATTATTTTATTTAGTGATAAGAAAAATATTATAATTATGAAAAAACTAATTAATATTCTTGATAAAGTAAATCTTGAACAAAGAAATATAATTTATGATATTTTAAGTGAAAAGAAATCAGTTAAATTGTTAAACACTTTAAGTAAAAGAAATCTTGAAAACAATTTTTATATTAGGTTACATTTAACTAATTACAATGAAAGCAAATATGAAAAATTACATAATAAAATAATAAAACTAAAAATAAACTATAGTAATTCAAATAACTGGTTTGCTGTTGAAAATGCCTTAATAAATTATTTTAATAAAAGATTAATAGATAAACGTTTACTTGTTGATTTAAAATATTTCTTTAAAAATGGATTATCATCAACTAGTAGATATAAAATAGCTATTATTTTAAAAAAATATAACATGCTTGATAATAATGAATTAAAAGCATTAAAATATGATGCGAATTATAAAATTAGAAAAATATTTAAGAATTATTAACAAAATATATTAATAGCAAAGCATAAATATAAGCAATTAACTACATAATTATAGAACAATAGTAGTAAACTCTTTATAAATCATTAATTAACTTTTGTTGAAACAAAATCTTACATTTTATTAAATGTAAGTGAAGTTAAAAAGCCTTGATAGTTTTTTAAGGATTTAAAAAAATAACAACACTACTCTCTTTAGGTAATACTATAGGGAGTTTTTGTTTATAAAATAATAAGGATAGATTAGTTCATATGCTTAAAAATTAAACAATTAAAAGTATTTAGTAAGTTCATCTTTTGATGCTATCTTTACGTGTTTTCCACTAAAAGCTATTCCAATTTTTATAATTTTTGAAACGTGATCTAATTTCATTTTAGTATCATACTTTTTATCACCAATTTGCATTAAAGCTTTTTTAGCTAATTCATCTAGTTTTTTTTCATCATTTGTTTGTTTAAATTCAAATATAAACCCAGGATCTTTTTTATCTATTGGGTATAATTCTATATCAAATCTACCAAATCCTGATTCTTTATTAGATTGAATTTTATAGTTACTATTAACAATAGCACAAAGGCCTAGCATCATTCCATGATAAAAGCTTTCACTAGCACTATCAAAAGATGAAATTGATTCTATCATAAAATCCTCAAGTGATTTTTGTAAAGCATCTATATTACCTTGAAATAAAGCTTGGCGAATTTTAATTGATATACTTTCATTTCCTGTTTTATCTAGTATTTCTTTTCCATACACAAATGCAATTTCCTTATTTGGAATTGCAACATCACACATATATCCACCATCATTTTGTGGATAGGTTTTAGTGATTTTTAAATATCCTGCAACAAGTAAAAAACTATATATACTATAAGGATTTTTATTTATTTCTGGATATATTACACTTGTATCGATATAAGTTGTAACTTGCTCTCCTATTAGTAATTTATGTAAATTTTCTATAGTTTCATTTGTTGCATTTGCAACAATTTCACCAATGATATCATTACTACCTGTTGACAACCAAAAAGCTTGAGGAAAACATTTTTCAGCAACATAATTTATCACAGACCATGGGTTAAATATTTCAGTATTACCAAATAAATAACCATCATACCACTTACATACCTCATCATATTTATCATCATAACTATAATAAGCTAATAGTTCCTTTACTTCATCTTTAGTAAATCCAAAATATTGACTATATTCATTATCTAAAATAGAATTAATTTTTATATTATTTAGGCCACTAAATATACTTTCTTTCGCAACTCTTAATATACCTGTTAAAAATCCATATGCAAGGCATGAATTATCTTTTAATCCACCAGAAAAGAAAGAACGCATGAAGTCAATTGTTTCATTGTAAAAGCCACATGTATGACCTTGTTGAATAGGAGTATCATATTCATCGATGATAATTACACACTCTTTTTCATAATGCTTAAATAAGAATAATGAAAGTAATTGTAATGACATTTGATAATCTATTTCACTTGCTTCACCATTTGCAATTTTTCTATATTGTAATTTTTCATAAACATTCAATTTTTTGCTATTTTCTAGTTCATTATGGCGTAAATACTCCATTGAAATTAATTTTATTATTTTATCAAGTGTATCTTTCCATGTTTTACTTTTAACATCCTTAAATGTAAAAAATATAACTGGATATTGGCCTTGATATGCCATATAATTTCCTTTACAATTCCAAATTTTTGTATTCTTAAAAAAGTGTGATGTATCTTCATTTGTTTTTTCAAAAAACACACGTAGCATATCCATAGATAAAGTTTTACCAAAACGACGTGGACGTGTAAATAAAGATACTTGAGGCTTTGTATCCAAAAAATCTTTTATTAAAAGTGTTTTATCAACATAATAATATTCAGTTATTGCTTTTTTAAAATCAGAAATTCCAATTGGTAATGGCTTTTGTTTTTTACCATCAAATAAACTTTCTTTATTATTTTCGATGTATTCACTTGGTAAAAACCAACTTCTCCCTATTTTTTTTGCACCAATTATTTCTCCACTTTTACACATTTGTTGAATTCTACGTACAGATAGATTTAACTTTTCTGCCACTTTTTTACTTTCAATATATGCCATATTTACACCTATACTTTCTAAACCAATTATACAAAGTATAACGAAATATGTCAAATTATTTTTCGTTTTCATTTCGTTTTCATTTCGCTAAATGAAAAGTATTTCGTTTAAGCGAAATTTTACATAAACAATTCACTTTATTAGTCATATATAAATTTAAAATAATTTTATAGTTGATTGCATATAATGTAATGGTGATTTTATGAAATATTATTTTGTAGGTATTAAAGGATCTGGAATGGCTGGACTAGCTTTAATTATCAAAAATTTAGGAAATGATGTAAGAGGTGCTGATGTTGAGCATGAATTATTTACCCAATATCAATTAATTGAAAATGGAATAATTATCGATTCTCTTTCAAATATGCATTATGAGGATTATGATATAATTGTTTTAGGAAATGCTTTTATTGATAAATTTGATTTTCATGATAAAAAGACTATAACATATCAGGAATTATTAAGTAGTATTGTTAATAAATATTTCTCAATTGCTATTTGTGGAAGTCATGGAAAAACTACAACTACAAATATGATTAAGCATGTTTTATCACATAAATATGATATTGGTTATTTAGTTGGTGATGGTCAAGGCTTTATGAGTAAAAATGCTAAATATTTTGTTTTTGAAGCTTGTGAGCACAGAGACCATTTTTTATCATACCATCCAAATGTTATTATATGTACTAACATAGATTATGATCATGTTGAATACTTTAAAAATAAAAAGCAATATGTTGAATCATTTATGAACTTCTTTAATAATAGTAAGGAGGAATTGATTTTAAATCAAAATATTAGCTATTATAAAAAATGTCAAACATATGGTACCTTTAAAGCTAATGTATATGCTAGTAATATAAAATATAAATTAGATGGAACATACTTTAATTTAACTATCAATAAAACTAAATATAAAAACTTATATCTACCATTTTTTGGAAAGCATCAGCTGGAGGATGCTTTAGCATGTATTAGCTGTTGCTTATATTTAAATATGAATTTAAAGGAAATTATTACATACCTTTCATCATACACTCAAGCAACAAGACGCCATAATGTAATGATATATAATAGTAATGTTATTATTGATGATTATGGCCATCATCCAAGTGAAATAAAAGCCACTATTGCTGCTATAAAGCAAGAATTTAAAAAGAAAAAGCTAATCATTGTTTATCATCCAGATAGAGAAAAAAGACTAACAACATTCTTAAATGATTATAAAAATGCTTTTAAGAAAGCCAAAACTACTTATGTACTACCATTTTTAAATAATACAGAAGAATCTATTAAAGCTATTAATAAATTAGTTGATAATAGAAAAATACTTAATTTCAATGAGAAATTTTATAAACGCTATAGTAATCATATCTTCTTATTTACTGGCTCTAAGGATATGAATGAACAAATCAATAAGCTAAAAAAGTATTTAATGTAAAATAAATTATATTTATATGCAATAAATTGCTTAATATAAATCAACCATTTAAAAACCATTTATTTATTGATATTATTATAATATGAAGCAACTTAGGAGAACAATTATATGAAAAAGAAAAGTCTTATTTGCCTTATCGTTTCAGCATTATTAATATCTTGTCAAAATGTTAATACCTCAAGTAGTGAATTTGAATCATCAAGCGATTCTTCAATTATAGATTCATCTAGCATATATGATTCATCATTAGAAAGTAGTGAAAGCAATAATGAATCAAGTAATGAAGAATCATCTAGTAGTGAAGAAATATCTAGCATTGAAGAATCATCTAGCATTGAAGAAAGTAGTACTCTTGAAGAATTAACTCCAAAGCGTGAAAGAACTGATAAAAATATCAATAATTTTTTAGGTAGTGATAATGATTTATATAGAATTAATATTACTACTGAAAATGAAGAGTTTTTAAAAAATAATATAGATGAATATACTAAAGGTTCTTTAAGTATTACTGAACAGGATGAAACTAAAGTAATACTAGATAGTAAAGCTATGGGTATAAAACTTCGTGGTAACTCAACAAGGTCTGCTTTAAAAAAGCCTTTTAAAATAAAATTTGATAAAAAGCAATCATTATTTGGCTTAAAGGCCGCTAAAAAATGGGTATTATTAGCTAATTATTATGATAAATCTAACATAAGAAATTATTTAGCTTATTTAACAGCTAATAAATTAACATATTTAGGATTCCAACCATCTTCTATTTTTGTTGATGTTTATTTAAATAATAATTATTATGGTTTATTCCTTCTTTGTGAGCAAATGGAAGAAAATAAAGGTCGCGTTGACGTTGAAGATAAAGTATCAGCTAATGGCTTAAGCTCATTCTTTTTAGAGGTTGATGAAAGAATAAAGGATGAATATAAAGATGGTGAAGGGAAAGCATATTTTTACTTTCCAATTGAAGGCAAATCACCATATTATTTTTCATTTAAATATCCAAGCTATGATGATTATTTAGAATATATAGAAAAAAATGATGAAGAAAGCATTTCAAAATACGATAATAATATTTCATGGCTATATGAATTTTTATCAAATGCTTTATATTCACCTAACTATACAGATTACTTAGATATCTCATCATTTATTGATTATTATTTAGTTGAAGAATTCTTTAAAAATGTTGATGTTGGTTCAACAAGTCAATTCTATTATATTGATTCATCACAAGAAAATATTAAATTAACAGCTGGACCTGTTTGGGATTTTGATATAGCAAGTGGAGCAATTGATGATCATACTGGTGTTTATAATATGTATTATAATAGTGAACTATTTGTTAGAGCTAGAGATCCATTATATGCAAAGCTATTTTTAAATGATGATTTTAGCAAATTAGTAAAAAAACGTTATCAAGAGGTAAGAGATGAAGTGTTTTTATCTGTTTTTGACGAAATAGATATTGCTAAAGAAAAGCTAGCAAAAGCTCAAGAAAGAAATGTTAGTAAATGGCCATTAAGTACTGAAAGAAATACTTGGATTGAAATATATGCACTAGGAAATGATTATTTAGAATTAACTTCTATTAATGAGCACTATGATTACTTAACAAGCTTTTTAAAACGTCGTTTAAAGGCAATGGATTTTCACTATGGAAGATAAAATTGCAGTCAGTGCTTGCTTAGTTGGTAAAAATACCAAATATGATGGTAAAAACAACTATAATGAAGCAGTAATTGAATATATAAAGGATAAAAAGGTTATTTTAATTTGTCCAGAGGTTAGTGGAAATATGAGCATTCCACGAATCCCTGGTGAAATAAAAGATAACAAGGTTATTAACAAAATAAATGAAGATAAAACCGCAAACTTTTATAATGGTGCTAAAAAAGAATTAGATAAGCTTATTAAAGAAAATGTCAAAATTATAATCGTTAAGGAAAAAAGCCCAAGCTGTGGGCTAAAATACATCTATGATGGAACTTTTTCAGGAAAGATAATTAATGGAAGTGGCATTTTCACTTCCTTAGCCTTAAAACATAATTTCACTATCTATAGTGAAAAGGATATCGAAAGAATAATTAGAAAAAAGAACTGAAAGGTTCTTTTTATTTTAATCTTATTATTTCGTTTTTTAATATTGAGTATAAATAAATATTAACCTTTTTATTGCTTTTACCTTCAATATATTTTTTATAGCTATTTAATTGCTTTATATAAGCTTCATCTTCAGTATGTGATAGCTTATAATCAATAATATTAATATAAGTATCATATTCAAGCATTAGGTCAATAATCCCATGTATTTGCTTATTATCATCAAGATAAATAAATTCATATTCCTTATAAATATTAGCATTTTTAATATTTTTATTTATATCTTGATTTAAAAAGCTAGTAATTAATTTATTTTCATTCTTATTATATAAAGAAGCATCATAGTTTTTAAAATCAACACCTTCAAATAATTCATGATAAGCTATACCCTTTTCCATGATTTCTTTAATGCTTTCTTCAATTAAAGCTACCTCATCCTTAGAAGCATGAGCTAAAGTAATTTCATGTGAATTATTTATATTAGTTTTGTTTACTATTTTACTATCGATTTTTTTAAAATAATCATTATAATTAGCACTACTAGCTTTTAAATAATCATCATTAATATTAAGTGTTAATGGATCAATCTCTTTTATGTTATCTTTTAAAACATTATTTAAGGAAGCATAAATAGCTTTAAAGCTATTATATTTTTTTCTATAAGCAATTGAAAATATTTCATCATCTAAAGCATATTCCTTACCAGTTAATTGATTTAATACTATCATTTGCTCTCTAGCTCTTGTTAAAGCTACATATAGTAAACGTATTTTTTCTGAAATCATACTAACCTTATTATTTTCCTTCATCAATAAAAAGTTAATATTTTTCCCTTCACCATTTAAATAAAATGGAGCAATAAAGCCATATTTATTATCATAAATCAATTTATCCTTATATTCGCTTTTATTAAATTCCTTATCATTATTAATAAAATAAACTATCGGAAATTCTAAGCCCTTTGATTTATGAATTGTCATTATTTTAACCTTATTAGATGTTAATCCAGATGATTGAAATTCCATTTTATCATTATTTTTATAAATACTATCAATATAGCTATTAAAATCAAAAATTGTTAAATCTAGCTTTTCAAATGAAGAAATTAAATTTAACAAATATTCAATTCTTGTTATATTTTGTTTAACATTACCAATAGTAATTAATTTTTC
Source organism: uncultured Bacilli bacterium (assembly GCA_934215405.1). GTDB lineage: Bacteria > Bacillota_I > Bacilli_A > RFN20 > CAG-631 > CAKPXW01. The sequence continues at coordinate 8,744 of CAKPZU010000002.1, forward strand.
ATAAATATTAAATTCATCTAATATTTCTTCAAAAACATTAACAAAAGGCTTTATACATATTTCCTTTGAAAGCTTATGAATAATATTATATAGTTGGCTTTCCTTAAAGGTATTTAATGATAAATAATCAAAAATTTCTCCATCACTATAAGACATTATAAAAGAACGGGCAACGCTTAAAAATGAATGCTTAAATGATTCATCATATATTTTGCTATAATCTAAAACAATTAAATTAACAATGTTTTTTAATAAAATAATGATTTCGCCACTACCAACCTCAACATTTTTAAAAACTAAACAAGGTATATGATTATATGATAATAGTTTTTCTAAGCTATCAAATAATGAGCTATCACTCATTAAAATAGCAAAATCCTTATATGTACAATCTCTAAATTCCTTACTATCCTTATCATATACTTGCTCTTTATTATTTATTTTATAAAGTATATCCTTAGCCACATAAAACATATCAACATCTTTACTTTTATATAAATCTTTATTTTTTAAATATTGTATGAATGTTATTTTGTTTTCATTGCTTTTCTTTTCATAATCAAGCAAGCCAAAATGCATACGATGTGATTCCTTAAAGTTAGCATTCCCTATAGCATCATCCATTATATGATCAAAGATATCATTAATAGTTTTTAAAACAACCCTATTACTTCTAAAGTTATTATTTAAATCTATTTTTTTACCATTTATATGCTTACTATATAAATCATATTTTTCCTTAAATATTAAAGGATTAGCATTTCTAAAGCCATAGATTGATTGCTTTACATCACCAACCATATAAACATTATTATTACTAATATAGGAAATGAATTCCTCTTGAATATCGTTAGTATCTTGATATTCATCAACTAATATTTCCTTAAAGGTATTTTTTAATTCATTTTGAATGCTTTTATTATCACGAACTACTTTAATTGCCATTTTTGCAATATCAATAAATTCAAACATTTCATATTTTAATTTATATTCATCAATTTGCTTAAAGTATTTCTTTAAAATATCTATTAAAATTAAAACATAATCATAGCTATTAAAGTAGCATTCTTTTATTTGCTTACTATCCTTATAAATGCATAATTCCTTTAATTCATCTAATGTATCCTTAATAGTATCCTTTAATATTTTGATATTTTCTTCTAAATTTTTAAGAATTGGAAATTGAATATTACAATTAGCACTTATCATTTCATAGGATTTAGAATCTAATAGTTCTTGTAACTTAGTGTATATTTTTAAAAACTTATCTTCATCAAGATTTTTGATTAATATTAAATTTTCTTTAATGAAATCTAGCTTTTCATATAATAAATCCATATATTCATTATATATTTTATTATAATAATCATCATTAAAATAATTAGCTAAATAGCTATTTAAAAATTCATCTCTATTTGTTTTTAAATCAATTTTACTAGCTATTTTTAATATTTCTTCCTTTAAGGTCGTATCATTTTTATTAGTTAATTCTTTTATTAATCTATTAAAATTAATATCATTTATTGAATAATATTCATTAAATATATTATCAAGTATTTCATTCTTTTTAACATTTAATAAGCAATCATCAACTATTGAAACATTAGCGCTTAAATTCATCTTAATATGATATTTTTTTACAATTGCTAAAGAAAAGCTATCAAAAGTTGTAATATAAGCATTATCAACCTCACTTATTCTATTTTTTAGATTTTCATCCTGAAGCATTTTTTTAACAATTCTTTCTTTCATTTCACTAGCAGCAGCATTAGTAAATGTTAAAACTAAAAGCTGATTAGCTTTAGTGCCTTCATTCAATATTCTTTTAATTCTTTCAGTTAAAACAGCTGTTTTTCCACTTCCAGCTCCGGCAGAAACAATAATATTTTCACCACTTGAAAAAATAGCTTCCTTTTGCTCACGAGAATATTCAAAGCCCATTATTTATCACCTTGCTTTTCTTCATGTAAATATACATAATCCTTAAACGATACAAAGCAGCAATCCTTAAAATCACAAAACTTACAGCTTTCATTATTATTATTTAATATTTTTGGATTTATAGTAAAATTACAATTAGTAATATTAATTAAAGCATTTTTAATTAATTCTTCAACCTGAATGGTTATTTCATCCATTTGCTTTGTTGATAAAACCTTACTAAATCTATTAAATTCTTGCTTTGCTGTTAGCTTCATGCCTTTAATCATTGTTGAATTACTAAATGCCGGATCAAAATGTGATAATATTTCAAATGATGAATTACTATAGCCTTGTAAGGCTATACTATCACTTAAATATTTTAAATAATCATCACCATAGCTTAATTGCTTTGGCATTATTTTTTGAATGTAAAATCCACAAACTACAACATTTTTAAAGGATGCCGCATGCTTTAATAAATAAAGATAGATTGGTAGCTGCATTGATAAACCAAATTTTATCTTATTAACATCTACTTCAACATCGCCAGTTTTATAATCAATAATAGCAACATATGTTTTATCATCTTTTATTTCATATAAAATTTTATCTAAATAGCCCTTAAAAATAATAGGAATTGGCTCTTCATATTTTACTATTATTTCTTTTTCTGTTAATGCTTTTTTTAATTCACTATTTTCACCATTTTTATGAATTAAATCAACAACATCACTCATTAAATCCTTATATTTATTTAAATAAAACAAGGTTTTATTATCACTAATATCCTTTATTTGATTATTAAATTCATTTTCATAATTAAAATCATTTTTATATGATTTTTCAAGCAATGAATGATAAATACTACCAATATCGGTAGCAATAGTTTTATCATTTACTTTTATTTTCAATAAATTTTCTAAATAATACTTAAAATTACATAAAAAGTAATTACTAATTGATGAATAAGAAAGCTTTATTTGATTTTTAATAATAAAGTCTTTTATTTTACTTGAAGAAAAAGGCTTAAACTTATTTGAATAGCTTTTATAATCTATTTGATAATTACTATATAATGCTAATATATTTTCTTCATTTTCTTCTTTATAGGTTTTATCATATACATCTGCTAAAAATAGCTTATCAACAAGAGATGAATAAGTAATATGGTAATCCTTATTATAAATATTATCCTTAATATTTAATTCATCAATAACAAAGGACTTAACATATTCCTTAAATGGTGATTTTATTTTATAGGAAAGAATAATATTACTACTTTTCTTTAATAATATTTCAAATTTCTTTTTTGATAAAATGTTTTTATCATCACTAGTTGAAATATTTAGTTCTTCCTTTTCATTATCAGTTAAGAAGTCTTCATTCTTAAATGTTTTAGGATAAACTCCTTGATTTATAGATAAGACAAAAAGATATTCATCAGCATTTAAATGAATATTATCAAGATTTACTATTTCAATAACATTTTCATATTTTTTATTAGCTAAATAAGTATTCTTTAAAATATAAATAAGTAAATCAATGTTATTTATAATATCAACATCAACTAAGGAATTTAAAGCACCTATAAGTGCTTTATAAATATCCTTTTCATTACTTAATGCTTTTAATGATTCTTCAATATTTTTATTAATAGCTAAGCTATTAACAAAATCCTTTATGCATTTTAAAGAATAAAGAGCAGTTTTTTCTTTAAAATCAATTGCTAAATTATACATTTTCGCAAACCTTTTAAAGGTAAATAAATAATCATTATCTACATTAGCTATTTTGATTTTATTTATATCTATATTATTAAGCATTGAAGATATTTTATAGCATGTATTATCAACTTCATCCTCTAATGTTTCATATTTATATATACACACATTATTTGAAGCATTATAATCCTCTTTGATTATTTGATAATCATTATTTAATAAGCTTAGTAATCTTTTTAATTCTTTATTTATAACATCAAAGCCATAAACAATTATCTTTTTATTTCTTAAAATATTTTTAAAATGATTATCAATGATTAATAAATCATTTTCTAATAATTCCTTTTTTAAGCATACTAACTCGTTTAATTTATCACTTTTATATGCTTTATCATCAACATAATACATAGCATTTATATATTCAATAGCATTAGCTACACTAATATTTAGCTTGTTTTTCAAATATACTATAGCTTTATAATCATAATCAAAAAGAAGTGATACCTTAAGCTCATTTTCTGTGATTATTTTATATGAATACATTTTATCAACTAAAGATATTTCTTTTACTATTTCATCCTTTATATTATTTGGAGAAACAATTATTAAATCATTACATAAATAGTCAATTATTTTCATAAACTACCTCTTTAATCAAAGAAATTATTTCTTCATTATTTTTTAATCTTATTGGTTGATTTAGCTGCATTTGGTTACATCTTGTTTTAACATTTTGAAATTTCTTATTATCATTAATTTTACAATATATTGGTGTCATTGGCTTTATTAAGGATAAATAATCATTGGTTAAAACAATTATAATTGGTAATAAAAAAGAAATATTTTCATTTATTAAAAGATATTTATCTTTTCTTAAATATGCTTTTAATAATTTATCATATGATTTATCAATTGATGTAATAATTTCAACATTATCAAATAGCTTTGCTACTTCGTTTAATAGCAAATCATCAGTTATTTGAATAACCTTAAAGGTTAATTGAAAGTTTTCCTTTTCATTTAGTTTGTTTAATATTTCTTGCTCATTCATACACTAGCTATACCTTTCATATATATTTTACAACATTCTAAACTTTTAAGGAATAAAATGTATGAAAAATAAAAGGAAGTAGGTTTAATATTTCTACTTCCAATTTAATGATATATAAAATTAATTTTCAGAAACTGTTACTGCACTTTCTATATGACCAATATTCTTTGCTGCAGTTGTAGTCAAATTATCGTACTTATTTCTTAAGCATTCACCTTGTGAAGAAGTATCATCACCATTAAAGTTTCCTACAATCCTACCAATAACTTCACTCTTCCCTTGCATTATGTTTTCAATCTTAATTATTACATTATTTAATTTATTATCATTAACTTTGCGTACTCCAGTTTTAACTTCTGAACAAATATAGCCAACTATACCACCAGTTTTATATTGTCCTGAAACAGTAGTATTAGTAATCTTACAATTTTCAATTGAACCATAAGCATAACCAATAACTGCACCAGTATATTTTCCACCAACAACCTGGCAATTATTAATTGTAATATTTGATGTATTGCTACTGCTACTGCCTGCTAAAATACCAGCTGCTACATTTTCCCTTGACTCACTTTCAATGCAATTAGTTGTTACTATAATATTGTCTAATGTTATATTTCTTACATTAGTAAAGTATCCAATATGAGAAAACAATCCAATTTCTTTACTTGTAAAGTCTGTTATTTTTACATTTTTAATAGTATGATTTTGGCCATCAAATAATCCTCCAAACGAGCTCATTCCTTTTTCAAGAATTGCATTATTTAAATCAATATCAGCATCTAACAATACTTTTACACTATGACCACCATACACTCCATTGCTATACCAAAAACTTGTAAAATCTTGTCCAGTCGTTTTATCAGTATCTGCACTTAAGGCATTTTGTGCATTTAAGACATAACCATAATATAATAAAGCAACTTCATCCTTTAAAGTAATTTGATAATTTGTCTTATCAATAACAAATCCTTCTGGAACACGAGTAGCATCTGAAGGGTATTTTTTAGCTTCATTTAAGGCATCTATAATAGTTGCTGATTTACTTACTGGACTTGTACCAATTACAGTTGTTGCTTGTGAATATTTTTCTTCAACTACTACTTCACATACTTTCTTTGAAACATCAATTGTTACATTCTTATTTTCGTCTGGTTGTGCTGCAATTGATACAACAACTGCAGAAGATTCATTTACTACCTTTCCTGATTTTACAACAATTTGTCTAGCACTACCATATTCATGATATTCTTTACCAATTGAATTTACATTAACAGTATTTGCATTACCGAAATGTAAAATAGTATCATTACTATCATTAATTGTTAATACACCACCATTAGTACGAATAATAGTGTCATTTAAGATATCATCATTAATGTAGCTTATTGTATCAATTTTTGTATTATTTCCTACATCAATACCAACCTTTAAGTCTTCAATATTTGAAGAATAAAAAGAGCCTTTTAAATACATAGAATTTACTGAATCTTTATCATAAGAATCAACGAATCTCCAGTTTTTATATTCATCAGTATTCTTTTCTCCAAATACCACATCCTTATTTTCATCAAGTAAAACAAATTGATTTGTTTCTTGATTCCAAATAATTTCATAGTCATTAGTTGTTGGAGTTAACTTTTCAACATCATATCCAGCTGCTTCAGTTACCTTTAAAGCATCAGTTGGGCACTTAACACTTTCATTTAGTATTTCATCTGCTTTTAATAAGGTATTTAATTGTGATACTAATGCTGTATCATTTGATACTCTTGCTTTCTTAGTAAAACTATTATAACCAACAATTGATACTGTTGCTAAAATTGCTAGAATTGCAATTACAACTAATAGTTCAACTAATGTAAAAGCCTTTTTAATTTTCTTTTTCATAATTTTATTATTTCCTTTCTTTTATACTTACTTAAAAGGAATAAATTATTATTAATTTATAACTCGTTATTACTTTTAAGCGTATTCATTATACCCCCCCCCGTATAAAATCAAGTGCTTGTCAAAAGTCGTCGTCTAAATGTAAATTCGATTTTTGTAAATTGCAAAAAATGCAAATACTGTTTTTTAATATTTGCATTTTCCCTTTTATAAGCTTACTAAATCATCAGCATTTAAGAAATTATACACATCTACTATTCTAATTCCTGTTGATGTCGTTCTATTAAGTAAACCATCTTTAACAATTAGTATCTTTTTAAATGAATCATTAATCTTATTAAGCGATTTTATTTCTCTATTAAAAGTATCTTCATCAAAGGAATTTAAACATACTTGAATATAATATTTATCGAATTCTTTTTCGGCAATGAAATCAATTTCAGAATCAATTTTAATTAATTCATTATTTTTATTCTTTTCAGAATATGACAAGCGACCAACGCTTACATTATATCCTTTATATCTTAAGTCATTAAAAATTATATTTTCAAGTATGTGCCCAGCATCATTTCCATATGATTGTAAAATAGCATTTCTAATTCCTATATCTTCAAAATAAACCTTGTAAGGTGAATTGATATATTTTTTTCCTTTAATACTATAAACTTGGGCAATTTTCGTAACAAATGAATTTTCAAAGCATTTTATATAAGATGTTAATGTTTCATCACATATTGATTTATTTTTTACGCTTTTAAAAGTATTAACAAGCTTTGTTGGACTTATTGTTGAACCAATTGAAGAAGCTAAAAATTTAAATAAATCCTCTAAATCAGATACATTTCTTATTCCATATCTATCAACAATATCCTTAAGATATATTTCATTAGTAATTGATTTTAACTGTTCAAGCTTTTCTTCATTATTGTTAAACAAGGCAACAAGTGGGATTCCCCCATATGCAAAGTATAACGAATAAGCTTCATCATTTGTTAAGCTACTATTTTCATTAAATTCCTTAAATGATAAAGGCATTACATGTATCACACTTCCTCTTCCTCTAAATTTTGTATCAATATCAGTTGAAAGAAGCTCAGAGTTAGAGCCAGTAACATAAACATCTAAATTTTCTTTTCCAACATAAGAATTTAATGTACTAATAAAATCCTCTAAAATCTGTATTTCATCTAATAAAAGAATATATTCTTTATCATCAATAATACAATCATTTATGTATGCTCTAAATTTTTTTGAATTAATATAATATTTATCCTTTTTATAATATATTCTTGTTTGTAATTCGGGATAGTATTTATCTAATTTATCTTGATCATCGGCATTATCAAAAGCAAATTTTATTATATGATTTTTATCAAAGCCATTATTTAATAATGAATTATAAAAAATATTATTCATTAAAAAAGATTTTCCAACTCTTCTTGCGCCAGTTATAATCTTTATTAAATGATTGTTTCTTCTTTGAAGCATTCTATTTAAATATTTTTCTCTTGAAAACATTTTACCACCCATCCGGAAAAATTTGTTTAGTTTTATTATTTCCGATTACATTATATAATATTTTTATATGATTGTAAATCTAAAATATTGTATTACTTTTATTATTTCCGATTAGAAGTCTTTTTTACAAGCAAAAGACCTCTTGCTTATTCTTACAAGAGGCACTAGTTAATTATTATCAATTTATAAAAATCCTAATCTACTTTTTCTTTTATTACTTTTGGTGTATCTAAGTCAATAAAATAAATTACTATATTTATTAATCCAGCAATAGCAACAACTGTATATATAATTCTCGACATAATTGAATTAACTCCAAATATATAATCTACTAAATTAAAATTAAATATTCCAACTAGCCCCCAGTTAATTGCACCAATTATTGTAAATGTTAAAGCAATTTTTTGTATTACATTCATTTTTTTGCCTCCTTGATAATTATTTTAACCAATATAAATATTTTTATTCTATTTTGTCATATCTAATTATTTTTATTCATAAATTATCTTGAAAGAGAAAAGGTGAATATATGAAAAGTAAATTTATGGAAGGAAAAACTGGAAAATGGATTAAACGAATTGTTGTTATTTTAATTGTTGTTGGACTATTAGCATTTGGAGCTTATAAGCTATTTTTAAATAAATCTTATAATGTTGAGAAAACTGCTAAGGAAACCTTAGATAACTTAACTAGTTACTACATGGAAGCTAACATGGAATTCTTTAAAGGCGAAGATAGTCGAAAGTATGACATTAAAATTTCTTATCAAAAAGGAACAGATACTGACTTATATAAGGTTTCTATGTATGACAAAGCAGCTTTACAAGAGCAAATGATTATTAAAAATAGTGATGGTGTATTTGTATTAACTCCGGCATTAAATCAAGTATATAGATTTAAAGGCGATTGGCCACTTAATGGTCATAAGCCATATTTATATCAATCAATGATTGAAACAATGCAACAAAATTGTGACATTTCAAAAATTGATGAAGGATACTTAATTGTTTCAACTCCTGATTTTAAAAACATGCCTTCATGGTCAAGGCAAGAAATGAAGCTAACTAAGGAATATAAACCAGAATGGGTTCATATTTATGATACAAATAATGATCCTGCTGTTAAAATAAGCTTTAATAAGGTTGAATTCAATCCAAGCTTTGCAACTAACTACTTTAATGTTGATAGTAACATGGAAGAAGCTAAAAAGAACTTAACAGCGCCTTCATCTTCAACAGTTTATGAGCTACCATGCTACCCGACAAATGCTGATGTTGATTCTATAATTAAAGAAGTAAGTAACATTGTTGTTGATAATGTAAACCAAACAATGCTAACATACTCAGGAAAGCAAAGCTTTACAATTCTTGAATCATTAAGTAAGGCTAATAAAGAAGTAGTAGTTAGTGAAATTAATGGTGAAATCGTAGACATTTATGGAATATGTGGTTATGTTACTAAAAATGGTAATATTAATAAATTACACTTCACTATGAATGGAATTAACTACGAAATCTGGTCTAATACTGAAAGTGTAGCAACATTAATTGAAGTTGCTTCTGGAATGGAAAACGGAGCAGAAGTAAAGTAATATTTAAAATTAATAGATGACGGGCTTAATTCATATAAATAGCCTGTCATTTTTATTTTTCTTGAATCATCGTTAATAATTATTTGATGATCAGTGTAGCTAGCATTGTAATCAATCTTATTAATATTATTTTTTATTTTATTATCTATTTCAACTAATAAAGGAGAATAACAGTATTGCTTATAGAATGCTATTAATTCTCCTTTTATTCTATTTGCTTTAACTATACTTGAGGTATATATCGTATAAGTAATATCCTTTTTACTATTAATATTTAATGGTATAAATCCCATTAAAATACTTCCAAGTCCAACTATTATTGATATTTTTTTATGCATATATAATCACCCAATTTTAGTATTGGCATAATTATGTTTTATAAACTATTTGTTTACTTATTTGATTAACTATTTGCTTTTTAACCTCACGTTTAATTCCTCTAGCGCCATATCTTTTTATTTCATTGTTATTGATAACATTATTAGTTATAGCTTCATAATCTAAAGGAATGCTTATCTTTTTTTGATATTGTAGTATATAGCTATCTATTAGCTTTTTACATGTATCTACTGATAATGAATTAAAATAAACAATATCATCAATTCTATTTAAAAACTCTGGTCTAAAGTGCATTTTAATAACGCTATTAATATCATCAAGATGGTTATTTTCATTGACGTATCCTATTTTATCCTTATGGAATAATTCCTCTGAAAATCCAAGATTACTAGTCATTATAATAATTGAATTAGTAAAATCAATTTTTCTTTTACTAGCATCCATAAAATAGCCTTCATCAAAAACATTTAAGAAAACATCCATTATATCTCTATTAGCTTTTTCAACCTCATCTAATACAACTACGCTATGAGGATTATTTTTCATATGCTCGACTAATAATGATGGCCTTTCAAAGCCTACATATCCTGGAGGCGCTCCAATTAGCTTACTAACACAAGCCGAATCATTATACTCTGACATATCAAGCTTAATATATTTATATTTACTACCAAAAAAGCAGTTTGATATTTGCTTGGCCATTTCTGTTTTTCCAACTCCTGTTGGACCTACAAATAAAAATACCCCAAGTGGTCTATTATCATCATTAATTCCAAGTTCAATATAGCTTAGCTGATCACATATTTCATCTATTGCTTTTTCTTGACCAAATAAGATACTATTTAGCTTATCCTTTAAGGCTACTACCTTATTATTTAGCTGTATTTTAACATTATAGTTACTTTCTATAACTTCAATAATTGTTTCTTTATCAAGCTCACTTTTTAAAGAGTTTTTAGCTTTAACACAAGCAATATCTAATATATCAATAGCTTTATCAGGAAAATTTCTATCAAAAACATAATGCTTACATAAATAAGTTAATGTCTCTAGTATTTCATCACTAATTTTTATTTTATGGAATTTAATAAAGCTACCTTTAATAGCCTTTAAAATATCATATGTTTGTAAAAGGCTTGGTTCATTTATTTTTATTACCTGAAATCTTCTTTCTAAGGCTTTTTCTTTTTCAAATAATTTAGTATATTCATCAAATGTTGTAGCTCCAATGCAGCATATTTCACCTCTTGATAAATAAGGCTTTATAATGTTTGAAGCATCAATTGCTCCTTCTGCTCCACCAGCTCCAATAATATTATGAATCTCATCAATAAAAAGAATGGCATTTTTATCTTCCTTTACCTTCTTTAAAATCTTTTTTAGTTTTTCTTCAAATTCTCCACGGTATTTAGTTCCAGCAATTATTGAAGCAATATCTAATTCATAAATATTTTTATCCTTTAATTGATCACATACTTCGCCTTTATTTATCATACTTGCTAAATATTCAACTAAAGCTGTTTTTCCAACTCCAGGTTCTCCTAAAATAATAGCATTTTGCTTTTGTTTTCTTAATAAGACTTCTATTAATTGCTTTATTTCATTTTCTCTATGCATTAAAATAGGTGGATTTTTTAAAGCCTTTTGATTCAAATTAGTTAAATCAAAAATATTATCTAAATCACTAGTTCTTTTTAATTGTTTTTTAATTTCTTGACAAATTTGATTGATTTTATTTGTCTTTTTACTAAGAATTTCATAGGCTACACAATCATTTAGCTCAAGTAAGGCGATGGATAAAACATCAATAGATACCTTTTCCTCATTTCTTTTTTTTGCTATTAAAATAGCATTTTCTAAAATCTTTTTAAATGATAAGGTATATTCCATATAAAATGGTTTACTTGTTTTTTCTCCAAATAGTTTAATTACTTCTTCTTTTATACTATCAAAATTTATATTTTCTTTTTCAAGTAAAGCCTTTAATTTACAATCCTTTGTCTTTAAAAAAGACAACAATAAATGCTCACTTCCAACACTACTTTGCCCTAAATCAAAAGCAATACTTTCAGTTAATGCTATCACCTTTTGAGCTTTGTCATGGAATTTATTTAACATTAGATCACCAATCCTCTTTATATTTTATTCTTTTTTTCTATTATTTATTATTGGATTGGAAAAAAAATATAAACTTATTTATTTTTTATTCTTACATGTTTTATATAATAAATGGATATGTATGATTTTAAGCACTAATTAAAGAAAATTGTGGATTACCACATAAATTTTTAATGAGTTTTTTTAAAAATTTCCTTATAAATATATTTAGCTTAAAAAGCATAGAATAATCTTAATTTGCACAAATTAGTAAAAATAATATATCTTCATGATAAATTTCATACTATTTTTTATAATTAAAATTTATTTTAATATTATAAATATTGACTTAAATATAAATAACCTATATAATATCATTAAATATATTTGTGGATTGCCACATAAATTTTTAATGAGGTGGATACATGAAAATTGAAAGAACAGAACTATTAGAAAAACTTAAAAATGGTATGAAGTCACCATTAATCAAGGTAATAATTGGTGTTAGAAGATGTGGCAAATCTTATTTGTTATCTACTATATTTGTTGATTACTTAAAAAGTATTGGTATTAAAGATAAAAATATTATATATATTAAGCTAGATGAATTGCAATTTGCTAAGCTTAGAAATCCTATTGAATTATCAACATACATAAAAGAAAAATTAATTGTAAATGAAAAGTGTTATGTCATTTTAGATGAAATCCAAGAATGTGTTGATGTAATTAACCCTGCACTTTTAGATAAAAATGGAAAGCTGTTAGAAGGCGTTAAAGATGGAAAGCAATGGATAACTTATCATGATGTATTAAATGAATTATTAAACAGCCCTATGGTTGATTGCTACGTTACTGGTAGTAATTCTCGTTTGTTATCAAGTGATCTTCCTACAGAGTTTAGAAACAGGAACTACAATATTGAGGTCTATCCATTATCATTTAAAGAAATAAAAGAGGCATTTAAAGAAAAAGAATATGATGAAGTATGGGATGATTATGTAACTTATGGAGGTATGCCTCTTGCAGTTTTAGATGAAGATGAAAAATCACGTCAAAAGTATTTAAAGGATTTGTTTGATGGTACATATTTTAAGGATATAAAAGATAGATACGGCCTAAAAGATGATACAAACATCGATAAAGTAACTGATATTGTCGCATCTTGTATTGGTTCACCACTAAATCCTAGCAAAATAGAAAAAACATTTAAGTCTAATGGAGTTTGTAGTATCACTGATAATACAATTACTAATTACTTAAAGCATCTTGAAAATTCTTTTTTGATAAAGGAAGCTAAAAGATATGATGTTAAAGGAAGAAAATATATTAATACATTAAGTAAGTTTTATTTTTTAGACACAGGTCTTAGAAACGCAAGACTTAACTTTAGGCAAATTGAAGAATCTCATTTAATGGAAAATATCATTTATGTAGAATTACTTAGAAACGGCTATTTAGTTGATGTTGGCATTGTAACAACATGGAGAAAAGATGAAAATAAAAATAAAAGAGTTGACTATGAAATAGATTTTGTAGTCAATAATGGAAATTGTAAATATTACATTCAATCAGCCTTAGAAATGACACTACATGATAAAATTGAGCAAGAAAAAAAATCATTAATTAATGCTAATGATAATTTTAAAAAAATTATAATTGTTAAAGGATATAAAAAGCCTCTTTATGACGATAAAGGAATTATAATAATTGGCCTTTATAATTTCCTAATGGATTCAAAAATTATTGAAAGAATTTAGTTAAAAAGTGTAACTATAACTAGTTTTAATTTCTAGATATTGTTACACTTTTTATTATTTTATAATTTCAATTGTATAAGAAAACTCTTGAGTTTCATTAGGATTTAATGATAATACACCCATTTTATCATGTTTTAAAACAAATTCTTTTTGTATACCATTCCAAGGCTCTAAGCATACAAAATCAGCTTCTTTTATATTTTTAGACCAAATGGCAAGAATACTAAAATCCTTAAAATGAAAACGAGTTACTCTATCATTTACGCTGCTACATAAATCAACATAGCTTGATTTTAGATCTTTTAAAACGATAGCATCTATTTTAAATAAATCATGCTTTAAATTAATAATATCTTCATTATTTAAGCATGGCTTATAAACATTTGCTAAATAGCCATCTACTACCTGCATGGCTTCAGCAGTTTCTTTTTTTTCAAACTTTAAATAATATTGTTCATATTCTTCATTATTAAATAAAGGAACCCTTAAAGCTGGATGCCCTCCAACCATATAATACATTATTTTATTTGATAGATTTTTTGTTTTAAAGCTAACCTTTAAAGAATTATTAATTAATTCATATTTAAGTTCAAATTCAAAATTATAAGGATAAATCTTATATGTTTGCTCATTATCAGTTATTTTAAAGGTAATTGAATCATTAAGAACCTCTATTGGATTAATTTTCATATCCTTAAAGAATCCATGCTTAGGCATATTATAAATCTTATTGTCTACTTCATAAATACCATCTTTTGTTTTTGAAATTTGTGGAAATAAAACAGGTGATACTTTATTCCATGTTTTTTCGCTAGCATCATGAAGTCTATTAATATTATCCTTATCAATAAGCTTTATAAGCTCAGCTCCATTATCACTAATTGTAGCTATTAAGTAATCATTTTTAATTGTATATTCCATAGTTTTATCTTCCTTTAGCAATTAAATAAAATACCAAATATAAAATTTCACTAACAAATGCTAAAGCAATTAATATAGTTATAAATACTTTGGTTTTCTTTTCTCTTTCCTTATTAGCAAATAAATCATAAACCGATAAAAAAGTATATAAAACTGCTACAGAAAAATATAAATAAATAACAATAGGGCTTAAGCCATCAGTAAACTCTTCAACAGCTAATAAGCAAATAGCTGTTATTAATGATAAAATTATTATTAATGGTAATACTATATGTGATTTAAACTTAATCACTGCTTTTTTTTCATTATCCATACTTAACACCTCTTTTATTTAGCTTTGTTAAATGTTATATTATCAAGCAATATACTCTTTGGACCAATAAAATTATTAATTTGTTCACTTTCGTTAAATAATCTTATACTATTAATTGATTTATAGACATTACCAGAAATTGATCCACCTGTAATCATAGTTTTTTCTTTACTCTTACTATACATATAAGCTAAACGAATTTCACCAGCAAAGTCACCAGTTAATGAATCAATTATAAAATCTGAAAGAGATACTATTTCAATATAATTTTCTAAAACTAGCTCTTCATTAGTTAAAGTACCAATATTAACAAAATAATTAGAATATGTACCATAAACTGGCTTTTGTAAATATTGGCTTTTAGCATTACTGCCCCATAAATTCTTAACAACACCATTTTCAATACAAACAATCTTCTTTAAAACTATACCTTCTTTATCAAAAGGCATACTTTTTGTCGAGTTTTTCATTGTTGGTTCTAACTTTAAAGTTATTAAATCAACATTTTCATTATCCTCTTGTAGCTTATAAGAAACATAAAAATCAGACATTCTATTATAAATTGAATCTGTCTTAGCTTTATTAGCTAAATGAATGAAAAAGTCTTTTACATATTCTTTTGTTAATAATACCTTATAACCATTTAAAGATGGTGTTGGTATAGCTTTTATTCTATTACTAGCTTCAAGAAGTAATTCATTTGCTTGGCGTTGAATAAAATTAGTATCTAAATGATCAAATTCAAAGCATTTATATAATTCTATTTCTTCATTTTTTTCATTCCAAGAGGTAACTAACTCAATAATACCATTTTGATTAGTAAAATGAAAATCATTACCATTGCTATCAACAAATCTTACCTCATCAGTATTAATAAATATTTCTGAAGAATTTATATAGCCTTTATCAAATTTATCAGCTTCAAATAAAGCATCTGCTGCTATAAAAGCTGCATCCTTAATATTTTGACTACCAAAGGCATATTCTTTATTAATTTGCTTAATCGTAGTCTTTTTAGGGAATGTATAAAAATCATTTAATGAATATTCACAAATTTTAATTTGTTCTTCAATTTTTTCTTTTATTTCATCTTCACTCATTGAAGAATAAACCTTAAATTTACTATGGCCTATTTTATTCTTTTTCTTGTCTTCTTTAAAAGTGAAAATATTTATAGCATATTCCTTTGTCGAGACCTTTCGATTCATATCTAATTCTTGCTTTATAAAAAACAATTGATATGATTCCTTTTTGCTTGACATTATATTCCAAGCATATATTTTAGGATTTTCTTTTAAAAGCTCAATAATTTTATCCATCATCCTATTTTCACCTTAACTTTCAAATAAGGGCCACCAATTGATGTTTTAACAAATTCCTTATAGCCCTTGCCACAAGCCCCTGAGCCATATAAAGCAAAGTCATTACTAACCATGCTTACACTATTTAATAAATCAATAACATAGCCTGTAATTATAATTGGTGAAACAATTTTTCCGGTTAGCTTACCATCCTTTATTTCTCTTCCAACTAAAGCCTGGCATTGGATTCCCCAGTTTTTTGGATCTTCCATTCCACCAAGTGCTACATCAAGTAAAAAGCCATATTGAATAGAAGCTATCATATCCTTAAGATTACTATCTTTACTTTCAAAATAAGTAGCTGTCATTCTAGTATATGCCTTTCTTTTAAAGCTTTCTCTTTTTCCATTTCCTGTTGGAAGAATATTTAATCTACTAGCTGAAATAGCATCAGCAATTCCAGTTTTTAAAATACCATCTTGTATTTCAACTGTATCATGGGCCAATGTTCCTTCATCGTCAAAGAAATATGATGAAACATCATCATAAGGAATAGCTCCTTCATGCATTGTTACAAGTGGAGATCCAACCTGTTTATCAATAAATTGCT
The DNA here is from genome assembly GCA_934215405.1 of uncultured Bacilli bacterium. Classification (GTDB taxonomy): domain Bacteria; phylum Bacillota_I; class Bacilli_A; order RFN20; family CAG-631; genus CAKPXW01. The sequence goes on from CAKPZU010000002.1 coordinate 25,776, forward strand.
TGCCTAAAGCTCTATTTTTTACAAACATGTCCATTTCAACACCATGTCCAAAGGCTTCATGGGCTATTAAGCCTGTAACATCAGGAGATGTGATACAATCATATTCTCCAGAAATTACATTAGTGGCATCAAGCAATAAAACGGCCATTTCATTAATACTTTTAATTTTTTTCTTTAGCTTATTTATTGCTTCACATAAAGACATTGCACTTTCAGCACCATAATTGAATTTTGTAATATCATCCTTATTTACTATGCAAGTATACTTTGCATCTGCCCAAGCATAAACCTGGCTTAGATCCTTTTTACTTGAAATGAACATTTTTGATACCTTTAAATATTCAATATTAAATCTAGCTGAAATTATATATTCATTGTCTTCCATTTCATCATTTATTGTCATTTTGCAATCTTTAATAATTTCATCTAAGCCAATACCCTCATATTTATCCATTTTAGAAAAATCTTTTTTTATTTCTTCCTCTTCGTATAGCTTAGTTTTAGATTTTTTAACATAAATAGCTTTATATACTAAATCATTTACATCAAGTGAGGAAATAATTCTACTACAAATATCTTCAACATCATCAATTCTATCAAATGAATATTCAGAAAAAAGTCCATCATTAAAAACTCTAACAACAAATCCTCTTTCTTGAAAGTAATTATCATTAATAGCAACACTTTTTTCGCTTACCATTAATTCTTTTCCTTCACAATCAGTTGCAAGAATTGAAACATATTCAAATTTGTTTTCTAATATTTTTATGATTTTTTTAAATGAGCTATGATTGTGTTTAAGAAATTTTGATATTTCTTTATTCATTTACATCACCTATTCTTTTACTTGTTTAAAATGATACATTAATCCGTTGAAATCATAAGGATGACGAGGAAGTAAAATACCAACATTCATTAATTCACTTCCCATAAATCTTTCTTTAGTTTCAACATTTTCATATATTTTATTAGCATCTAATCCTTTTAATAATAAATAATCAAATTCATTAGTTGCAGCATTTAAAATTCTAACATACATTACATATACTTCTTTTTTATTTTTTCTTACAAATGACCAAGCACAATCATTGCCATTAAATGGGCTTCTAAGGCGATAAAAGTCTGAATCATATATAACCTTTCTTAATGAAGCATATTCTTTAGTTTGCTTCTTTACCATTTCTCTTTCGCTTTCAGAAAGAATTTGTGGATTTAATTCATAGCCAAAGTTTGCAGACATAGCAACAATTCCACGAGTTTTAAATGGAGTTATTCTTCCTGTTTGATGATTTGGGGTAACAGATACATGTCCTACCATTGATGTTGGTGGATAAACGATTGATGTTCCATATTGAATGAATAATCTTTCAATAGCATCAGTATCATCGCTTGTCCAAATTTGTGGAGTATAATAAAGCATTGCTGGATCAAATCTTCCGCCACCACCTGAACAGCCTTCTATCATAATATTTGGATATTTAGTAGTAATTGTTTCTAAGACATAATATAAACCTAAAACATATTTATGAGCTAATTGCTTATTATATGCTTCAGTAATATTTCTATTAAAGTCCCATTTAATATAAGAAATATTTGAATTATCAATTATATTACTTAATGAGTTAATAATATAATCACAAACATCCCTTCTTGATAAATCTAAAACTAACTGACATCTTGAATAAATATGATCTCTTCCTTCAATTTTAATGGCATAATCTGGATGAGCACGATATAAATCAGAATCAACTGATATCATTTCTGGTTCAAACCATAGGCCTAATTTCATATTATTATTTTTACAAATTTCACTTATTCTTTCAAGGCCATTTGGAAGCTTATTTGTATCAACAACCCAGTCTCCTAATGATGATTCATCATTATTTCTCTTCTTAAACCAGCCATCATCTAAAACAAACATTTCAATTCCAAGTCCTTTAGCTGAGCTAATTAATTTTTCAAGCTTTTCTTCATTAAAATCAAAATATGTTGCTTCCCAGTTGTTAACAACAATTGGATGATGATAATGCTTCTTTAATAAGCATTCATTATATAAACTATGATATTGAAGTGACATTCCATTTAATCCTGTATTTGAATAAACCATAACAACCTCTGGTGTAGCAAATGTATCATTGCTATATAAAGGCCATGAAAAGTCAAATGAGCTTATACCCATTTGGATTCTCGTAGTATTTCTTTGGTCAACCTCAATTGTTCCTTCATAATTTCCAGAATAAACAAGATTAAAGCCATAAACCTCTCCAAAGTCTTCTGTAGCATCCTTTCTACATAATGCCATAAAAGGATTTAGCATATGCGATGAACTACATCTTCTTGATTCAATCTTACTAATTCCATGCCTTAATGGTGTAATTTCTATATGCCTTTCCTCACAATGTGTTCCCTTTAACTCTAAAAAATTAAATTTGTTATCTCTTAAATCTAATGAGCATGACATAGCTTTAGTAATATTAATTTTTTGATTACCCAAGTTTTTAATAACACAATGTCTTGTTAAAACATTACGATCTCCATAAACATTATAATATAAATCAACCTCAACATTTGTTAATTCATCCTTTAATGTTATTTTTAATGAATCACAGCTTTCATCATCAAGAAGAGATGGCATTCCTTCAATTTTTGGCTTTTCTGCTAATATTTCATATGATTTAAATCTTAAATCTACTATTCTAGAGCCATTTTCTTGTTCAACCATAATAGCTGGTATTCTAAAATCACCATAGCCAAATGATGGATATTCCTGTGGTAATGTATCTAAGCTAACACTTCTATTATAAAAATATTCATTTGGTGATGGTGAAAATCCTAACTCACGAGTAACCTGTAATCTTTCAGGGTGTAAAATTTCTGTTTTCTTACCATAATAAAGAGTTGTTAAAAATCTATTATCATAAATTCCAATTAAATAAGTAAAATCTTTACCATCTAATTGAAAAACATTACTTTTAACATGAAATATAACTGACATTTTGTTTTCTCCTAACCATCTATTTTAGCTAAAATATTTTGAAGATATATTATTGTATCTTTAATATCTTTTTTTTGTTGTTCACCTGAAATTTCTCTTTCAATAGTTAAAGGACCACGATAATTAAATGAATGTAGCTTTCTAATAATATATTCAAAGTTTACTCTTCCAGTTCCAACCTTGTATTCCATTCCTAAATTATCACCATTTGTTGGATAATCACCATCTTTAACATGCATACCTACAACATATTGTCCAAATACATCAACAGCATCCATTGGATTTCCTTTTCCATATAATAATAGGTTGGCTGGATCTAAATTAATCTTTAAATTATCTAAGCCTCTTTTAGAAATGTCTTGAATTGCTCTTAAAATAGTAGTTGGTGTTTCTTGTCCTGTTTCAAAGCAAAAGTCAATATTATATTGCTTAGCATAGCTACATAAATCATATAAGCAATCTAAAATTTCATGATATTCGATAGTACTTGGATTTTCAGGCATAAAGCCCATATGAGTTGTTACTGTTTTTACATTTAGCATATTAGCAAAATCAATAACCTTCTTTAAGCCTTCCTTTCTTTCCTCTCTCCACTCCTTTGGTACTAAGCCAATTGTTTGTGGGCCAGAAACAAAGTCCCAAACGGTTGGTCCTACAACCCAGCCTCCCCATAAGCCAGAAATTGTATATTTATCCTTAAACATTTCTTTGATTTTTAAAGCATTTTCCTTTGTACATAGTGGTACATTCCAGCAGCTCATTTGAATTTCACTTAAACCAATTTCATCAAGTTTTGCTGTTCCATTTGCTAAAATATCATCAATAGCTTCAATAATTCCTATTTTTAAATTATACATAACTAATCTCCTTATTTTATTTAACTAAAATATACCACAATAGGATTTTATTAACAATATCATTGTTAATTATAATTATGCTAAAATTAATGAATAAATTAAAAAGCAGATTATTATGTACCTGCTTTTTTCGGTTATTTTTTTCTATAAGTTGAACACCATGCATCAGAATCTATTTTAACTTCACTGGCTTTACAGCAGTTATCATTATTATAATAGCAAGATTCCTCATTACAATTTATTGCTGTCTCCATATCACTATAGTCAGGATATTTTTCACTTGCAAATTCTTCATTTACATCGCTATTTCTTCTTTGATATGAAGCACATATAGCATCATCATCTAAAACTATTGATTGCTTTGTGCAAGACATACAACAATTATGTTTACAGCTTCTTTCATTACATTTTAATTTACTCATACTTTGCCTCCTAAAAATAGTATGGAGTAAATTATCTATTTTATACTAAAATATTCCTACAGAATTTCCATTTTCATCTAAATCAATTTTTAAAGCTGCTGGAGATTTTGGAAGCCCTGGCATTGTCATTATTTTTCCAGTAACTGCCACTAAAAAGCCAGCTCCAATTGAAGGTGTTATTTCTCTTACATGAATAGTAAAATCTCTTGGTCTTCCAAATAAAGTAGGATCATCTGATAATGATGCAGGAGTTTTAGCAATACATATTGCAAGCTTATCCCAGCCATATTCCTTATAGGCTTTTATTTGTTCTATCGCAAGAGGAGATAGCTCAACATTTTTGGCACCATAAACGATACTAGCCACCTTATTAAGCTTTTCTTCAATTGAATCATTTAAATCATAAATTTGCTTAAAATCATTTGGCTCATTAACGAGCTTTAATACATGACGTGCTAAATCTATTCCACCATTTCCACCATTTTCCCAAACTGATGATAATTCGATAGGATAATTATTTTTTAAGCACCAGTCGTATAAGGCTTTAACTTCCGCATCACTATCTGTTGGAAATTTATTAATAGCAATAACAAATGGTAATTTAAAGGCTTGTATAGTCTCTATATGCTTTTGTAAATTACATGTACCTTTAAGCATAGCTTCAACATTTTCTTCATTTAAATTATCCTTTGTAACTCCACCATGATATTTTAAAGCTCTAATAGTAGCAACTAATACCACAGCACTTGGCTTAATATTAGCAACCCTACATTTTATATCAAAAAACTTTTCAGCTCCTAAATCTGCTCCAAAGCCAGCTTCAGTAACAACATATTTACTTAAATGCATTCCCATTTTTGTGGCAACAATTGAATTACATCCATGAGCAATATTAGCAAAAGGTCCACCATGAATTAATACAGGTCCTCCTTCAAGCGTTTGTACTAAATTAGGCTTAAAGGCATCCTTTAATAATAAAGTAATACAGCCTCCAACCTTTAAATCCTTAACAGTAACTGGCTTTTTATCATATGTATAGCCAATTACAATTCTATCGATTCTATTTCTTAAATCCTTATAATCTGTAGCTAAGCATAAAATAGCCATTATTTCACTAGCAACAGTAATATTAAAGCCATCCTTACGAGGAATTCCATCAAATTTTGAGCCCTTTCCAATTTCAATAAACCTTAAAGCACGATCGTTTAAATCTAAACAACGCTTAAATGTAATATTATTAGGGTCTATATTTAATTCATTTCCTTGATAAATGTGATTATCTATAATTGCACAAATAGCATTGTTAGCTGTAGTTATAGCATGGATATCACCAGTAAAATGGAGATTTATTTCATCCATAGGCATAACTTGCGCATATCCGCCACCTGCTGCTCCACCTTTAATTCCCATAACTGGGCCTAAAGATGGCTCCCTTAATACACAAATAGCATCTTCATTCATTTTATGTAAAGCTTCCGCTAAACCAATGCAAGTTGTAGTTTTACCCTCTCCTGCTGGAGTTGGAGTAATCGCTGTAACTAAAATAACCTTACCATTTTTTGACGGCCTTTTAAAAACATCAAAATTAATTTTTGCTTTGTATTTACCATAGCAATCATACTCGCCTTCAGTTAAATCTAGTTTTTTAGCAATTTCATTAATGTTTTTCATTTTTGCTTCTTGAGCAATTTGTAAATCACTTTTATATTCCATCTATTTTCCTCCTTTTTTAAAGATATTCTTTATTTTTTTAATTAATGTATTTATTTTATTATTAAAATCACTTATTTCTTCCTTTTCTATTTCTTCTTGCTTTAAATTGTATTTTTCATTTATTAATCTTTCGTTTGCTAATATGTCTAATGTCCTTTTTTTATAAATATAGCATAAAGCGATTAGTAATAAAATGCCACTGCCTGTAAAAATTAATCCTTCCTTTAGCTTTGGAGTAAAATATTTTAATGAATAGTTAGCAGTGCCACTTTTCACAACAAATCCTATAAATCCACCATTAACATTAAATATTTCTTGTTTTTCTCCATTAGCATATAATGTCCAACCATCATCATAAGGAATATTTGTAACACCAATTCTATTTTCAGTTTCTTCGCTTGTAAAGGTAAATGTATTCTTTTTATATTTAACATCTTTAAATAAATGTTTATTAACCTCATCTTGCCTTGCTTGAATTGCTTTTTGTGAGCAATATGTTATGTTAATATCACTACTTAAAGATCCATTCAAAAATACCTTGTCAAACGTTGTGTCTGAAAGAAATTCTATTACTATTTTATCAAATGGCTGGTCAATATAAAAGCCTCTTTGTAATTTCCATTCGTAATTTACCTTACTTAAAGAGTTGTTACTATGCATATGCGCATCTTGCGTTATTAGTTTATCTCCATTATAAATACTAATTAAAGTCTTTGGCCCTAATTTGAAAGGAATATTTATAAAATATTGATTTGCTGATGAAGCATCACTGCATGGTTTCTCCTTACCATCCTTTAATTTTAAAATTAATTGATCACCAAATCTTTTCTTATCCTCCCAACGTTTATGGAAAAATTGTGAATAAGAAGGCAAAATACTTGATATTTCCTTTTGGGTAAAACCATTACTAGTTAATTTATATTCATGGCGCTTATAATCTTTTTCCTTAGAATAATCTTCACGTGGAGAAAAATACAAATCAAAATTAGATTGATAAAATGTTTTATAGGTTGTTTGATAACTACTAATACTTTTAATATTATCATAATCCTTGATTGCTTCTACTCCATCATCTAATAAAATAGCATACTTACTATATAACTCTTCATATAGTGTTGCAACACTTCCGGTTCCAGCGCTTGATGATTTTATATAACTATCTAAAGTATATCCAATTCCTATAAATTGTTCATTAATATAAACATCATAATTATCATTGCTCTTATATAGTTTGTAATTCCATCCTAAATTTAAATTATATTCTTGCTTTTCTTCATCACTTCTTGTTCGACCATCAAAATATACTGTTCTATCGCGATAAGACTCATTATTATCATTGTTTATATCATCCTTATCAATTACATAGTATTTTGTTCCAATATATTGATCTAGCCAATACCTTTTTTCGTGATTACCCATAGTCCAACCACCGCCATAAGCCATTCTTGAGCGATTCTTAAATGTATCAAGATTAAAATTATATGTTGATGAAAAAGTTGAAGCACCATTATAGTTTAATTGTGTTGGTAAAGTCATTGTAACTCTTGTTGCTTCAGTATTCATTATTCTATAAAAGCTATCATCTTCATCTTTAACTTCCTTAATAATATTTTTTAAATCTGTATAATCTGGCTGTGACAAATAATAAGTATTCCATTTAGCATAGCCTTTGTTTTCAATAGTAATTAAAATTGAAGCTCCAACTTCAATAATTACAAAGAATGTCATTACCTTTTTAACAACTCCTGCTTTAAATATTTTAAAGCGATAGAAAAACCACACAATTGCCATAAAGACTAATTCAGCAATCATAATTAAAAACATTTCATTGATTTTAGTCCCAGGAATATAGTTATTATATGGTAAATGCCCACTTTTTTTAGAAAGAATAAAAGCAATTAAAGCAAATGTATAATTAAGAATTAAATTGATTGTAACAAACCTTCTATCAACATTTTCATATTTATCAAGGGTAGGAATAATAAAGATAATTCCTAAAATGACAATCCAAAACTGCCATCTTCCATACAAGCCTGTAAAAGCAAAGGCCATATGATAAGTAAATGGAATAAATGGTAGTAATAGACATACAATCACTCCAAAAATAGCCCATGGCCTTTTACTTTTTATTACATTATAAATACTTGGTACTAAAAGCATTGTTAAAGGTGTTGTTATAAAAAAGCCACCTAAGGTATTATCTAAAGCTACATTATCAAACATGACATTATCCCAACAACTAGTATTCATAAAAATCCAGTTTGATAAAATATACCCAATATTGTTTTTTCCAGGGACTGTCATATTTGAATATGATCTATCATTCCATATAAAAATTTTAGCAAATAAATCATCTAAGTTTTCAACACTTAAAATATCTTTTATAGATTTTGCTTCTCCAAGCACTAGTTTTCCATCTATCTTACTAGGATTTTTAAAAATTGTTGATAAAATTCCAATTAAATAATTAACCCCTGTTTGTGTTCTATTAGTTGTTTTAATTACCTCAAGGGATGGAAGCAAGCAAATTGCTGCCATCATTACGCCAACTAATGAAAAAGCAATACCCTGTAATAATACACCCCATCTGACTTTAGCACTATAGCCTCTTTTTTTATTAATTCCATAAATATATATCCAACGATAAATAGCATAAAATGCTCCAAATATACAAATGTTAACTAAAAAGAAATAGTTAGACATTCCACATAAAAATATAGATATTGTTAAGAGCCATCCTTTTCTTTCCTTTAAGCACTTTTCTATTCCTATAAAGAATAAAGGGAAAAAGGCAATAATATCGCCAAAATGGAACCATAAATAAAATAATGAAAAGCCTGAGAAAGCATAAATCAAACCACCAACTCTAGATATTTTATAGCTTACGCCAAAATACTTTTTTAGTAATATATACATAAAGAAGCCACCCAAAGCAAATTTAAATACCATATGGAAGAAAATGCCTTGATATAATAATTTTTCTGGCCATAAACAAAGTAAATAAAATAAAGGTGAAAAAACATAATAAAAGCTTTGAGTTCCTAAATAGTTTGCTCCTAAGTAATTCGTAAAATCATACAAAGGATATTCACCAGTTTTTATAAAATTCCAAAACACATAATATCCTTGAGAATAAAACGCATATGTTTGTAGCGTGTAATCACCAGTCATTGGTATAGTAAAATGATTAGTAATAGCAATTATTGAAAAGAAAAATAAACCAATTAAATAAATATAGAAAAAGGCCCTTACATTTTCATTATTATAAGCCTTAATTGCTAGTTCCTTTATTTTTTCAAAAAGATTTACCATCACATTTTTAATTTTATCTATTATCTTTTGCATTGTTACTACCCCTTTAATATGCCTTTCCTATATTATACACATTTTAAATTTTTTTTTACACCATATAAATATTATAATATTTATTTATAATCATTTGCTCATATTAGTAAAATATCATATAATTATATTAACACAAGGAGGATTTAACTATGAGTAAGTTAATTTCTATAATTGTTCCATGCTTTAATGAACAAGAAGCCCTACCAATTTTTTATGAAACCATTATTCCTTATTTAAATAGACTAAATACTGATTATGAAATATTATTTATTGATGATGGTTCAAAAGATAATACGCCAAATATTATAAAAGATATTGCAACTAATGATAAAAATATTAAATATATTATTTTTTCAAGAAACTTTGGCAAGGAGGCAGCAATGTATGCAGGATTAAAAAATAGCAAAGGTGATTATGTTGCTGTTATGGATGTTGATTTACAAGACCCTCCAGAAAAACTTCTTGAAATGTATGACATTCTTGAAAATGAAGACTATGATTGTGTAGCAACAAGAAGAGTAACTAGAAAAGGTGAACCAAAAATAAGATCATTCTTTGCTAGACAATTTTATAGATTAATTAATAAAATTTCCCAAACTGAAATAGTTGATGGTGCTCGCGATTATCGATTAATGAAAAGATGTATGGTTGATGCTATTTTAAAAATGAGTGAATATAATCGCTTCTCTAAAGGTATTTTTAGTTTTGTTGGCTTTAAAACAAAATGGCTTGAATATGAAAATATTCAAAGATGCGCTGGAGTTACTAAATGGAGCTTTAAAAAGCTATTTATTTATGCAATTGAAGGAATTATAGCCTTTACCCTAGCACCACTTTATTTTATTATAAAGCTAGGATTATTCTTATTAGCTGCTGACTTTATCGCTTTATTAACATTTATAGTTTTAGCAATTTGTAATATAAATTGCTTTAAAAGCTATGTCATATTAATTTTATGCTTAGCCTTCTTTACTGCAATTTTATTAATTTGTTTAGGAGTTGTTGCTTTATATCAAGCTAAAATTTATAGTGAAGTAAAAAATAGACCAATTTATATAGGAAAAGAGACAAATATAGAAAATGATTAAGTTCTTAGTAAAAAAATTTATAAAAAATTATGATGATGTTGAAAATGAATTAGTCCGTGAAAAATATGGCGTTTTAGGTGGAGTACTTGGCATTATTTGTAATCTACTGTTATTTATTATTAAATTAGTAATAGGATTATTAGTCAATGCTATTGCTATCGTTTCTGATGCCTTTAATAATTTATCTGATTCTTTTTCTTCAATAGTTAGTGTAATATCAGCTAAGCTTTCAAATAAAAAGCCTGATAAGGAGCATCCATTTGGTCATGGTAGAATTGAGTATGTATCTACCCTTATAGTAGCTATGATTATAGTTATCGTTGGCTTTGAGCTATTTATTACATCAGCGAAAAAAATACTTATTGGTATTCATTTAATTGATGGAATAATCGATACGTTAGCAACTGGACCTTCTTTAATAATTTCAATAATTATTTTGGTTTTATCTTTATTTGTTAAGCTTTGGATGTATTATTATAATAAATATTTAGGAAATAAAATTAATTCATCTATTTTAAAGGCTACTGCCGCTGATAGTATTTCTGATGTTTTAACATCCTTATCTATTATATTTGCAACCCTTATTGGCGGATTATTGTTAAAGGATAATTATTTTTATTTAGATGGAGGAATAGGTATAGTAATTGCTATAATTATTTGTATAAATGGCTTTAAAATAGCTATTAATACAATTAGCGATTTACTTGGAAAGCCAGCTAGTAAGGAAGATATTGAAAAAATTAAAAATATTGTTTTAGCTAAAAAAGAAATAATTGGAATTCACGATTTAATGGTCCATAATTATGGTGCTGGCAGAAAATTTGCTTCAGTACATGCTGAGGTTAATTCGAATTCCAATTTTATGGAAATACATGAAATAATTGATGAACTTGAACAAAAATGCTATGAAAAAACACATATTGAGCTTGTTATTCATTTAGACCCAATTGATCTTGACTCAAAAGAGGTACAAGAAGCAAATAAGGTTATTGCTAATGTAATTGAAAAATATAGTGGTGTTTCCTATCATGATTTAAGAATAACAAATGGTAAGGAAAATATTAATGTTATATTTGATATTATTTTTCCATTCAATTATAAAATGGATGAAATTAAATATATACTTGATGAAATAAAAAAAGACGTAAAAAAAATCAATTCTAAGTACACCCTTGTAATTAGAATTGATCGTCCATTTGATAGTTAATTATTTTCTATTTTCTTACTTTTTATTATAAATGGTAAATGTAATAATGTCATTAAAACCATACCTGTTAAGACAAGTGATAAAAAGTAAATATACCAGCCATGATTTAAATTTAATATTGGTAAGCCATCTGCTGGTGGCCTTACTACAAAGAAAAAATTTGTATCATATATTTTTAAAGCGCCATTTCCCCATATCATAATAAAGGCTAATGAAAGCAATGCTATAACATTTCTAAAATATGTTCTTAAATCTAAGCATACTTGCTTTGAAATAATTAAATATAAAGCATACCAAACTAATATAGCATGGTAAATAAAGCATTGATATACCTCAGGATCTTTAAATGATACTCCACTTGTAGCAATTAATATAGCAAGTGTTCCTCCAATTATACCAATTGGTACAACAAAGCTTATTAGCTTATCCTTATATTTATCATTTTTAGAAAAAGCAATATAAAATATAACAAATATCAAAATAGAGCATAAATGAAGTGGTAATGCCGCAGGATCAATTACCATTCCTTTAGTAGTGCTGTCTATCATATGAGTTAATATTTTACTAATTTCACTAATTAATGCTACTATTGCCATAATATATGAAGCAACCTTAATAGAAAATTTCTTCTTTAAAGCAACAAGTAATAATACAATAATTAATACTGCACAAATACCAAGCCAAATAAAATGATTAGTTGTAAACATAAATAGTCTCCTAAAATTTAAAATAAAAGAAAGATTTTTAACGCCTTTCTTTTATTTTAATATTATTATTTTATTTTTTCAATATAGATATAGTTTCTAGAATTGTTTTTTCAAAGGCTTCCTTACCATATTTATCTACTTCTGCTTTATTTTTCTCACCATGAGTTAAACATCCAGCACCGCCAATACAGCCACCAATACATGCCATACCTTCAATAAAGTTAGCATCAAGGGTATTTCTAGATTTTTGAAGCAACGCTTGACGGCAAGCCTCAATTCCATCACATGGAACAGCCTTTAAATCAAATTGAATATTTTGTTCAAGTAAGCCTTCTTTTACAGCATCAGATAAGCCTCCACTTCTAGCAAAAATTCTTCCATAATAAGAAGCATTATCTAATACATCTAAATCAAGAGTCGTAATATCAATATCCTTACTATCAAATAAAGCCTGTAATTCTTCAAAGGTAATTACTGAATCAACATACGGCTTAACCTCATCCTTTAATATTTCAGCCTTTTTAGCAGTACATGGTCCAATAAATACTACCTTACAAGCTCCTTCATGCTCTTTAATATATTTAGCAATTGTACCCATAGGCGATAAATTATGAGATACATATTGCTTTAAATCAGGGAATGTTTTTTCAATATATGCAACAAATGCTGGGCAGCAAGAACTAGTTAAAAATCCTTTTTCTGCTAATTCTACTGATTCTTTTTGAGCAACCATATCAGCACCAAGTGCAGCTTCAATTACTGTATAGAAGCCAAGCTTTTTAAGTCCTGTAATTACTTGTCCTAACTTAGCATATGTAAATTGACTTGAAATAGATGGAGCAACAACAGCAAATACCTTATAGGCTGTATTGTTATTACTCTTCTTTAGCATATCAATTACATTTAAAATGTATGACTTATCCATTATAGCACCAAATGGACATTGATATACACAAGCGCCACATGAAATACATTTATTATTGTCAATGCATGCTTGCTTTTCATCACCCATGCTAATTGCTTTTATTTTACAAGCAGTTTCACATGGCCTTTTATAATTGTGAATAGCGCTATAAGGACAAACACGAGCACACATTCCACATTCCTTACATTTACTCTTATCAATATGAGCAACGTGATTTTCATCAAATGTAATTGCTCCAAATCTACAAGCATCCTCACATCTATGGGCTAAACAACCTCGACATGCATTAGTTACCTCATATCCACCCATTGGACATTCATCACAAGCTATATCAATAACTTCAATAACGTTGGGATTTTCAGTATTTCCGCCCATTGCAAGTTTTACACGTTCAGCTAAAATAGCTCTTTCCTTATAAACACAGCAACGCATTGTTGGAATTTTTCCAGGTACGATTCTTTTAGGAATATCAATAGCTGTTGTGGCTAATTTATCTTCCCAGGCATCTTTTGCAACCTCGCGAAGTACTCTATATTTCAATAATTGTACTTTTGTATCAAATTTCCTCATTTTTCTTCCTCCTAAAAGTAACTAATTTTAACTTTCTTTCCCATTTGTCTTAAGCATTTTGATAAATCCTCAACTAAATTCATTTTAATACTAAAATTAATTGGAAGATTAGGATTTTGATGAGCCGGATTAATAGCTCTACCTACATAAAAGTTAATATCAGTTGCTTCCTCAAACAACAATCTTGCGATAAGTGAAGCCCCATCATGTCCATAGCTCCACTTTTCATAATATTTATTTTCTCTTAATGAATCCTTAGCATATTCAAGAACCTTATTAATAGTAATAACACCTTCAGTTACTAAATCAACGCCTTCTATTTCAGCAATTGGAGGAACATCGCTTTCAACATATTGTAAGCTAGCCTTAATAGGCTTGTTTAAATACTTGGCAACTAATGATGATGTAGTTCCACCACAAACAATATGCTTTCCTTCCTTTGAGAAGAATAAAGCCATCATTTTGTTTGTATCATCCTTGTTAGCTGAAGGGCCAAACAAAATATTCATTGGAACCCTTTGCTTTAATTTAATAACACAAGCAGTAGCATCATCACCAGGCTTATAACCATATAGCTTATTACATTCATCAACTAAAATAGTTGCATATGTTTTAGCACTATAGCCAGTTGGAGCTATTGCCTCCATAAAGGAAATAATATCTTCTCTTTTCCAGCCTAAATTATATTTAATTCCAAGTCCAGCATGAGGACAACCATCACTCATAGCAATAATTAAGTCACCCTCATATAGCTTAATATTTGATTTATAAATCTTTTTCCCACCAATAGTCATTTCAGTTTTTGAATAATCATAATTAACATTATCTCTTAATAAAATAACCTGTGGATTATCATATTGAATAATTTCAGCTTCTTTATTATCAATTATATGAATAATTGTAAATGTTGAATAAGCAACACCTCTTACTGAACAAATTGGTAATGTGGCTGCAACTGTTTCAACACAATCCTCAAGTGATAAGCCTTCAGCCATTAAGGTTGAAATAATTTTTGAGGTTAATGTTGATAAAATACTAGCTTTAACACCACTGCCAAGTCCATCTGCTAAAACCACAACTGTTGAATCTTCATTTTTTTCGATAACATCTACGTGATCACCACATAGCTGTTCTCCACTATGGTTAATACTTTTATAACCTATATCAACGCATAAATCATTCATTTGAAATTGACTCCTTTAGCTTTGTTAAAGCAATTTTTGTTTCAGCAGCAGTTTCACCAAGAAGTGAAGCTATTTCTTGAACAATTCTCATTTGCTTATCAACAACCTTATCAGCAATTTCAACTGTTTGACGACTTATATTTTCTTTCTTTTCTTTTTCATTTTCTTCATCTGTCACATCACGAATAATACAAATAAGCAAGTGATATGTCTTATCATGAATTATTGTTTGTTCAACATATTTTTGATACTCAGTTAAATAAACTCTATTGTTTCTTACTTCTCCTTTATCTTCTAAAACATCTAAAAATAAAGAAGGGTCTAAAATTCTAACAACTGGTTCTCCTAATACATCAGAAGCTGAATTAATATTCATAATTCTTCTTGCTGCAGCATTAATTTGTTGAACCTCTAGGCTTTCATTTAATACTAATAAGCCATTTGGAGTATTATTAACTATACAATCAGAAAAGCTTTCAGCCTTCTCCTTTAAATATGGTAGACACATAGAAATTTCAGCCTTACCTTGTAAAATAGCGATGGCCTTTTCACGACAAGTATCATAACCACATGAGCCACAATTTAATTCATCCTCTTTTTTAATTTTTCCCATTTGACGTAAAACAGAGTTAATTTCCATTTCAGTTGGCTGAACTAGCTTTTTAGGAATTGGAGCAAATTGCTTTTTAACCTCATAGCTATTGGGTTGTAATACTTGGAAATCCTTCTTTCCGGCATATTTTGAAATAGCAATATAATCCTTTACTAAAGAATGGTGCTGCTTTTCAATAATAGGGCCAGCAATGCAGCTTCCTACACAAGCAGACATTTCAATAAAGCAATTATGAATTAAGCCATTAGCTAAATCCTTTAAGGTTGAAATACAATTTTCAACGCCATCAATTGCTAAATAAGTGTATTTTTTATTTTCTTTGGCCATTGTCTTTAAAATGCCACCAGTAGTTGGGAAAAATCTTGTTAATGTTTGATCATTATTATCAAGATTTTCTTTTAATTCAATATTTCTTTCATTTAACCATTTTGTTAATTCTTCAAATGTTAAAACAGCATCAACAATTCCTTCATAATATTCAGCCTCATCCTTTTTAGCAACACAAGGGCCAATGAAAACAACCTTAGCATTTGGTATTCTTTTTTTAATATCTAATGCGTGTGCCTGCATTGGTGATAAAACATCAGCTAAATATGGAAGTTGCTGTGGAAAATATTTTTGAATTAGTAAATTAATAGAGTGACAGCAAGATGATATTACTACATCTCTATCCTCTTCATTTAAAATTCGATCATATTCTTTTTTTACAATTGTTGCCCCAATGGCTGTTTCTTCAACATCATAAAAGCCAAGTTGCTTTAAAGCATTTCTCATACCATTAATTCCAACATTTTCATAATTAACAGCAAAAGAAGGAGCAAGGCTTACAACAATTGGATTATCAAGCTGAAGTAAAACCTTAACCTTTTCTATTTCACTTGTAATTTCTTTTGCATTTTGTGGGCAAACGACAAAACAATGACCACATAAAATGCATTCATTGTTTATAATATGAGCTTGATTAGCAGAAAATCTAATTGATTTAACTGGACAATGACGAATACATTTATAACAATTTTTACAATTAGATTTTTTTAATGTCAAACAATTAGACATAATTATCTCCTTTTTAATTACCTAAAATAGGTAGAATTTTATCATGCCAAAACATTTCAAAATTTTCTTTATTAATACCAGTATAAGTGCAACCATTGACTTCAATGGTTACACCTACACGATTACACTTTCCTAAGCAGAAGCTACCAGAAAGCTCAATTTTATCTTTCAAATTACCATTTTCAATTTTCTTTAGAATCATATCAATTAATTCCTCGGAGCCTTTTAAATGGCATGAACTACCAACACAAATCTTAACTTCAACCATTTTTATACTCTTGGTAAAACTTCTTTTTCAAAGAAATCCTTAACTGTTTCAGGGCTTACTGAAAATAATTCATCATTTACAGTAACACAAACACCTTGTTGACATTTACCCATACAGAATGTTCCACCAAGTTCAACTTTATCTTTTAAATTGTTTTTAGCAATTAAATATTGTAATTGCTCAACTACTTGACGAGAACCTTTAATGTGACATGAACTACCAATACAAATTGTTACCTTTACCATTTTATTTGCTCCTTTAATTATTCATAATCAACAACTTTAGCCCAAGATAATAGGAATTCACGTTCTTCCTTATTACCTTTTACTGATTGAGATGCAGCAACGATTGGCATCCATTTTTGGATGTATTGCTTTGCTGTATTTGTCTTCTTGCAGAATAAATCTAAATATTCATTAGCGCCATCAATATCGCCAGCTAACCAGAATAATAAGTATGTTCTAGCTACATCAGCTGAAGCATTACCTTGAGTTGCATGAGACCAGTCTGTAACATATGCCTTACCATCATCACCAATAATGATATTTGATGGATTAAAGTCACCATGGCATAGCTTAGTGTGCTTTGGCATACCTTCAAGACGAGAATGTAAATCATAACGAGTTGTAGCATCTAAATCAGCTTGAGAGATTTTTCTATTCATTTTATCTTTAAGCTTAGTTAATAATGGACAGCTCTTAGATTGAACTTCAATTTGTAAATCAACAAATAATTCTAGATATTCATGCTTCTTTTCTGGGTTTTCTTTCATTAATCTTTCAAGTGTTTTACCACTAATATAATTAGATACGATAGCCCATTTTCCATCAATAGTAGTTACCTCTTTTACATGAGGAATGTTTAAGCCAGTTTCTTCAACACGTGCTTGATTTAAAGCCTCATTTAAAATATCAGCTTTAGAAAAATCACTGTCAAAGACCTTAATGTAATTATCGCCGTCACGGTAAATAGTTTTATTATTTCTTACGGCAATTACTCTATCTAAGTTCATATTTATGCCTCCTTAAAATTACTTACGAACTGATCTTTTTGATTTATTATCTTTATTATATTCTGGAATTGCTTTTTCTTCAAATGTTTTATTTCCATAATATGCATTTAAATACATTTGCTTAATTTCACTCATTAATGGGTAACGAGGGTTAGCACCTGTACATTGATCATCAAATGCTTGTTCAACCATTTCATCAAGTTTTTCTAGGAAGTATGCTTCATCTGGAACATAATCTTTAATTGTTGGTTTAATTCCAACTCTTGCTTTTAATTCATCTATTGCTTTAATTAGATTATCTAATTTTTCTTGATCATTCTTTCCTTTAATTCCTAAATAATCAGCTACTTCTGCATAACGATGTAAAGTATGTGGATGATCATATTGAGGGAATGTTCCCATCTTTGCTGGTACCTCGGCTGCATTAAATCTTAATACTTCATCAAGCATTAAAGCGTTAGCAACACCATGAGCAATGTGGTGGAAAGCACCAAGCTTATGAGCCATTGAGTGACATACACCTAAGAAAGCATTAGCAAATGCCATACCGGCCATAGTAGCTGCATTAGCCATTTTTTCTCTTGCTTCAACATCTGTTTGACCATTGTCATAAGCACGAGGTAAATATTCAAAGATTGTCTTTAATGATTTTAAAGCTAAGCCGTCTGTATAATCAGTTGCCATCATTGAAGCAATTGCTTCTAAGTTATGGCTTACAGCATCAATACCACTAGCAGCAGTTAAGCCTCTTGGAGCTGACATATGGAAATCAGTATCAATAATAGCCATATTAGGTAATAATTCATAATCAGCAAGTGGATATTTAACATGGCTTACTTCATCTGTAATAACGGCAAATGGAGTAACCTCAGAACCAGTACCTGCAGATGTTGGAATAGCGATAAAGTATGCTTTTTCACCCATCTTAGGGAAAGTATATACACGTTTTCTAATATCCATGAAACGCATAGCCATATCCATAAAGTCAACCTCTGGATGTTCATACATAACCCACATAATCTTACCAGCGTCCATTGCAGAACCACCACCTAATGCGATAATGCAATCAGGCTTAAATGTTCTCATTTGTTCAGCACCAGCTTTTGCACAAGCAAGTGTTGGATCTGGTTCTACATCGAAGAATGTAGTATGTTCGATTCCCATTTGATCAAGCTTATCTGTAATTGGCTTTGTATAACCATGACTATATAAGAAATTATCTGTAACGATAAAGCATTTTTTCTTACCCATTACTGTCTTTAATTCATCTAAAGCAACTGGTAAGCAACCTTTTTTAATATAAATCTTTTGTGGAGCTCTAAACCAAAGCATATTTTCTCTCCTTTCAGCTACTGTTTTAATATTGATTAAATGCTTAACTCCAACGTTTTCACTAACTGAGTTTCCACCCCAGCTACCACAACCTAGTGTTAAAGATGGAGTTAATTTAAAGTTATATAAATCACCAATACCACCTTGAGATGAAGGAGTATTAACTAAAATACGACATGTTTTCATTCTTTCTTCAAATTCAGCAAGCTTAGCTTGTTGAGTCTTAACATCTAAGTAAATTGAAGAAGTATGGCCATAGCCACCATCAGCGATTAAATGCTCAGCCTTGCTAAATGCATCTTCAATATCCTTTGCTTTATACATAGCTAGTACTGGAGAAAGCTTTTCATGAGCAAATTCTTCTGAAATATCAACGCTTTCAACTTCACCAATTAAAATCTTAGTACCTTCTGGTACACTAACACCTGCTAAAGCAGCAATTTTTACTGGAGCTTGTCCAACGATTTTAGCATTTAAAGCGCCATTAATAATAATTGTTTTTCTAACTTTTTCAGTTTCTTCAGGATTTAAGAAGTAACAGCCTCTTTTAGCAAATTCTTCTTTTACCTTATCATAAACACCTTCAAGAACGATAACTGATTGTTCTGATGCACAAATCATACCATTATCAAAAGTTTTACTATGAATAATTGAGTTAACAGCTAAAATGATATTAGCAGAATCATCAATAATTGCAGGAGTATTACCAGCTCCAACACCAAGTGCTGGTTTTCCACTACTATAAGCAGCCTTAACCATACCAGGTCCACCTGTTGCTAAAATAATATCTGCTTCCTTCATTAATAAATTAGTCATTTCAAGAGATGGAATATCAATCCAACCAATAATGCCTTCTGGTGCTCCAGCTTTTACTGCAGCCTCAAGTACAACCTTTGCAGCAGCAATTGTTGAATTCTTAGCTCTTGGATGTGGACTAATAATAATACCATTTCTTGTCTTTAAAGAAATTAAAGTCTTAAAAATAGCTGTTGAGGTTGGGTTTGTTGTTGGAATAACAGCAGCAACTAAGCCAATTGGCTCAGCAATCTTTTTAATACCATAAGCAGTATCTTCTTCTAATACTCCACAAGTCTTAACATGACGATAAGCATTGTAGATATATTCAGCTGCATAATGGTTCTTAATAATTTTATCTTCTACGACACCCATTCCAGTTTCTTCAACTGCTAGCTTTGCAAGAGGAATTCTCATCTTATCTGCAGCACAAGCGGCAGCAAAGAAAATCTTATCAACTTGTTCTTGTGTGTAAGTAGCAAAAACTTCTTGAGCCTTTCTAACTCTTGCTATTGCCTTTTCAAGAGCTTCAACACCATCTACTATTTCATATTTTTTTTCTTCCATATTAACTCTCCTTTTTTTATATATTTGCTGCAAGTGCGGCAAGCGATGCAGCCATATTTTCTTCTTTTACCTTGACATTTTCAGGAACCTTTAATTTTACTGGTGAAAAGTTCCATATTGCCTTTATGTTTAAAGATACTAACAAATCACATATTGCTTGAGCATCTTTTTCACCAACAGTAATGATACCAATTGAGATATCTTCTTTTTTACAATACTCTTTTAAATCACTAAGTGGAAAGACATTTGTTCTATTAAATGAACCATTATAATTAATTTCAAATTTAGCTTTTATAAAAATATTATATTCACTAAAGCTTTCATCTAATAATAATGCACTATCGAAATGACTACCACCAACTATTATTGCGTTTTTCATTTTAACACAATCTAATGCTTCCATAATCTTCATTACTAGCTCATTCTTGTTATAACCAATTTTAGGTTTCCCTGTGCCACTTACCATTGCTAAATCTTTTCTAACTAAAACTTCGCCATATCCTACAATTTTTGCAAGTTTAACTGAAGACACCATTTCATTATCTTTAAACATATCTGATTTCAAATAGTGTAAATAAGTTGGTAATCTTTCTATAACAGATTTAGGAATTTTCTTTTCGCACATCATATCCCTCCTTACCTTATCGATATAATTATATCTATTTATTTAAGTAATTTGAAATATTTATTTTTTATATGGGTATATCAAAAAATATATACCTTGAAATAACTAGCCACTTAATTCTTTAATATTTATAATATTCATATCTAAATCTTTGAAGATGATTTTTCCATTTTCTAAGATTATATAACCATTATATGAATTATTTTTAGGGATGGAAACAGATCCTGGATTTATAAAGTATATCCCATTTTGTTTAATAAATTCAGGAACATGTGTATGGCCAAATAAAACAACATCGTTTTCTTTAATAGGAGGTAGGTTATCCTTATTATAGACATGTCCATGTGTTAAATAAATCAAATGATTATTATTTTCAATTACTCCATATGTTGCAAGGAGTGGAAAGTTTAAAACCATTTGATCAACCTCACTATCGCAATTTCCTCGAACACAAATTATTTTTGTTGTTAAAGAATTTAATACCTCAATTACTTTTTTGGGATTATAATCCTTTGGCAAATCATTTCTTGGGCCATGATATAAAATATCGCCAAGCAAAACTAAATAATCGGCTTTTTCATTTTTAAGTGCTTCAACCATTTTAGTACAATAAAAAGCAGAGCCATGAATATCTGATGCTATAAAATATTTCATTGTTTTTCTCCTTTTACATATACATTCTTTTAGATTCACATAAAGATGAGATAAAATCTAAATCGAGCTTTGTTAATCTATAGCTTTTTCGATAAATCATAACATCTTTATAAACCTTATTGTTATCTTCACATTCTTTAATAACTAAGCCATAACGATCTAATGTTGATTTTGGAACTGGAGATACAAACATAAAAGCATTTAGGTTTTTAGAAAGTATTTCAAATTGACTAGCCCTTTCAAAAACAAAAATTCTTTTTTTAATAGAATCTTGAAATTCTTCTTTTCTAACAGTTGAAAAAACAAGAGATGGAACATATGGATCACCATGGGCAACTTCAATATAATCATCTAAGTCTTTAAATGATAATTTTTTCTTTTTAGCAAGCGGTGAATCCTTATTAACAATTAATACATATTTAAATTCTGTTACTAATTCACTATTAAAGCCTTTTTCATCAAGCATTTGCTTATAATATTTATCATAATTTTCAGCATATCTAATAATTCCTAAATTATAGCCATCCTCAAGCAGGTTTTTTAATGTTCTTGAGGAATTTGTTTCCTTATATAAAACCTCAACATTATTTTCTTTTGCTATTTGTAATGAAAAGTTAGAGAAAGCCTCTCCTATATAAGAAGCCCTTGGAACCGAAATTGAAAATTTTCTTTTTGAGTTTTCGCCATCTTTAAAAAGTTCTTCAACATCATCAATTTCCTTTAATATTCTTTTACCATATTGAATTAATTTTTCACCATCTGGAGTTAAAGTCATCCCTTTAGCATTCCTATCAAAAATAGTAATGCTTAATTCTTTTTCAAGTTCTTTTATGGCTCTCGTTAAGTTTGGCTGAGCAATATATAACTGTTCAGCAGCCTTATTTATCGATCCACTTTTAGCTATTTCAACAGCATATTTTAGATACTTAATATTCATAATAGCTCCTTTCGATAAAAATATATATTTTCATTTTATCATTTTTAATGATAAATAAAAAGGGAAAATATGTTTTTATGCAAAAATAGAGATTTTTATTTCTCCTGTTAAGCTAATGGTAGTGTTGCTGAAAAAATTGTTAAATTATTTTTCCTTTCATATGTTAATGTACCATGCATTGATTCAATAGCTGTTTTTGCTAAAAACAATCCTAATCCTGAATTGTTTTCTGTTGTATTTTCAGAAACAAATGGATCAAAAATATTTTTATCTATTGTAATACCTTTTCCATCATCTATAATATCAATTTTACATATTCCTTTTTTCTTTGAAACAATAACATCTAAATTAGAGCAATATGAATGTTCAATTGCATTTAAGATTAAATTGATTATTACACTTTCTAAAGCTCTTTCTTTAGCATATACATATAGCTTATCAGGAAATGTAACATTTAGAATAATGCCATTAGCTTCACAATCAGGTCTTAAATCATCAGTTACCCTATAAATCATTTGGCTTAAATCTAATATTTTCGACTGCTCAGCAATATAGTTTTGTTTTCCATATTTTCCAACATCAGCAAAATCCTTTTTTAGTTCTTCACTTTTTTGTAATATATAATTTATCTTCTCTGTATATTCCTTTCCTATTAATGATTGTTTTAAATCAATCAAGGAGCTATACATCACAACAGCTGTTTTTTTCATATCATGACTTATATATAATAATAGCTTATCACGTTCATTAAGAACATTTTGTAAACTTAATGTTTGCTTTTCAACCTCATTTTCAAGGTTAGTTGTAAGATAGCGATTTCGAATTTCAATGGATGTAAATTCACTAAAGCCTAAAACAATTGTAATGCAAAGCATTATGATACAAAGCCAATATTTTTCAGACAAAACGATTAAAGGAAGTATTTTATTATTAGTAAATAAGGAAGATGCTAAAAAGCAAGCAATTATTCCGTTTAATCTTAAGCCTAATGATTTTCCTTTAAGTATATCATAAGCTGATAATGCAGCTACAATTACTATGTTAATTATCGTTAAAGCCATATAGAAGACATATAAAAATGAGTGCACACTAACATTCATACATAATGGTAAGGCGAATGCTAATAGACTAGTGATAGATGAAATGGCAATTGATATATAAAACACAGGAATTTTCCTGATTTTTTTAGGAAAATAAAGCATAGAAATTAAAAGCATAATGTTTATAGAAAAATAACGAATTCCAAGAAGAACATATGGAATGCTTGATAAATTAAATAATAAATAAGTAGTAAACATCAATGCAAAAATACTAGTAGCATATAGTAATTGAGGAATAAATGTAAGTGAATGCTTTAAGATACAAATAAAAACGAACATCAAAAATGTTCCAACGCCAATTGCAGCTCCAGCAAATAAAAAAGAGCGATTTGTTGAAGTCATTTTCCTTATTAAAGAATCTTCTCCAATTAATATTTCATCTTCAATTCCAATATAATTATCATTATCAGTTTCGTAATGAATAGTTACCATACATTCTCTTGAGTATTTTCTTTCTGATGAAATAGGAATATCAATGTATAAAGGCTCCGTTTTAGTTTCATGTGAAACTTAATCATCATATTTTGAAGCTGATGAAAATCCCGTATAATAGGCAATATTATACTTATCTATTGAACCAACATAGGCTTTATTTTGATATTGGACATATACACTGCAGCTTGAAAAAATAATCGGTATATACATTGTTAAATGCAAGTTTCCATCAGGCTTTAATAAATAATCTAAGCTTTTAACATTGTTCCATTCATTATCTAATAAAGTATCAATATAAAAGCGGTATATCCCTTTTTTTGAAGCTTTTTGTTTTGCATTACTATTAGATACCATTTCATCCATTC
This sequence comes from uncultured Bacilli bacterium, assembly GCA_934215405.1. GTDB lineage: Bacteria > Bacillota_I > Bacilli_A > RFN20 > CAG-631 > CAKPXW01. The sequence continues at coordinate 50,548 of CAKPZU010000002.1, forward strand.
CAGCAAATTCATCCGCCAAATAATTAACTGATGTCATTTTCATGACCTTATTTATATCTAAAATTGAAACAGTATTTACTGTTGTATTGGATATTTCTTTTACTTTAATTGGTGTTTCACTAATATAATTTTCCCTTAAAAGGCCCAAGCTACCGGAAAATGTCACACAAAAAAGGGCTAAAATCAGTAAAATAAGTAAGTGTAAATAATTTTTCTTCATGATATATCTCCCACAAAGCAATACCCTTTATTAAATTCTGTGTGAATAATATCACATGTAGGTAATACTGCCTTTAATTTTCTTCTTAAAGATGATAAATGAGCCCGAATTGTTGTCGTATGTAGGCTTGGAGCACACCAAATTTGCTCATATATTTCATCAGCTGTAAAATATTTTCCTTTATTTTTTACTAAAAAGAACAAAATATTAAATTCTGATGGAGTTAGCGAAACAGGCATATTTTTACATTTTACAACTCTAGTATTAGCATTTATAGAAAAGCAACCAAATTCTTGCTTAGCATCCTCCTTTGGTAAAAGTCGTAAAGCTATATGAGCTTGTAAAACCCTCATAGTACATGGTTTAACTATATAGTCAATAGCTCCAGATGTAAGGCCTTTTACTACTATATCTTCACTATCTAATGATGACATAATAATTACTGGAGGTAGCATTAGATTTTGTGAAAGCAAATCCATTCCCATGCTATTTTTTAAAACTAGATCCAAAACTATAGCATCAAGATTATCTTCATGAGTTAATATATCAACAGCTTCATCAATTGAAGATGCGCTAAAAACTATATTTGATTTAGAAAAATAAGAAACCATTTCTTCCTTTAGCTTTATATCATCTTCTACAAATAATAATTTTCTTCCACTAACTGTATAATCCATATATATCATCTGCCTTTTTAAACATTTGTATTATAACAAACAAAAATATCCTATGCAACTTCGCTTAAAGGCTAAAATAATTATTATTTTGAAGTATTTATTGTTAAAAAGCCTTTTTATTAATAAAAAGTTAATTTGTAAAGATTTGTTAAGCTTTCGTGAAATTAGGGGGTTGAAATTTTATTATGATAAAATAGCATAGATATTTTATAAGGAAAGTGAGGATAATTATGAGAACGAAAAAGATAAAATTTTCAGTTTTATTACTTTTTATGATGACATTTGGCATTTTAATGCTAATATTCTTTAATGATGTTGCCATTCCTACATATGCAAGTCGCAGTAGCTTAGGAACTGATACTAGTGATGAATGGAGTGGTAGTCAAACTACAGAAAATCTTATAACCATTAAAAGTGGAAAACTAATTAATCAAGGTTGGAACATTCATAGTGAAATAAATGGTGATGCCAAATGGTATAAAGATGTCAATCTAGATACTCCTGAATATGGTTGGGGAATTCAAGCTGCTGGCTCTAGTGATGATATTGGAAATAAGGACTATGAAAATGGCGTTTGGTATCGAATTACTCTTTCAGAGGATGATCAAGCAAGGGCTAATAAAAGCGAGCTATTAGTGTCAGCTAAAGCATTATACTATAGGCAATCTACTTTTACCCATTATATTTCTTTAAAATTATTCTATGATGAAAAAGATGGAAAGCAAATCACCTCTACAACAAAAACAGCAAAAATAAGCTTTAGTGCATATGAATTAAGCATTCAGAACTTTGTGGTTCCTAAAAATACTGCATCAATTCGTTATTATGTATCTAACTGGGGTGGTGGTGCAGCTAGACCATTTATTGGAAATTTGACATGTACTTTAACAGATAAAACTGCTCCTAAAGTTAAAGAGGTTGCGTTTGATAAGGACAATAGCAGTATTGTAGATAGTATAAATAATATAGCAATTAAAGGCGATACTTTAAAATATTACGTGCAATTTGATGAAAAAGTAGCTGTTGATTCTTATGGTACTGCATTACTTGTTTTTGATCCAGATCAAAGCAGTAATAAAGAAACACTTAAACAAGTAATACCTACAACTTCTTTAGTTGATGAAAATGGAATGAGTAAAGTTATTTATTCCTATACTTTACCTGAAATTCGATATGATGGCATCATATCACTTCCTTCTATCCAAGATCTAACTGTCACAGATAAGGCTGGCAATTCTTATACTTATAGTAATTCATCAATCTCAACAACTAAAGTACAATTTTATTGTAAACTATTTGTTTCTTATTCATTATCAAAAAACATTACGTTTACTGGAGAAACTAGAACATATTATTTAAAAGACTATACAGCTACACTTACTCCAGAAACAGGATATGATCTTCCAAATGATATTACAATTATTATTGATAATAAGAATTTAGATAAAAGCGCTTATACATATGATAGCACTAATGGTAAATTAACAATTAAGGGTAAATATGTTATAGGTGACATATCAATTAAAGCATATGGTGTTGCTAAAAAAACCACTATATCATTAGATCCTCAAGGTGGAACTGGTGGAAATTCATCTATAGAAGCAACATATGGTGCCAAAATGCCAAGTGTAAGTATTCCATCACGTACTGGATATACATTTGTACAATATAACTCACAAAGAGATGGATTAGGAGTTATGTATTATGATAATAATGGAAATAGTGCTATAAATTGTGACGTCTATAATCCAACAACTCTTTATGCTATTTGGAAAGCAAATTCTTATACAATAAAATATGATACAAATAAACCTACCAGTGCAAGTAGTAATGTAACTGGAACTACATCAAATTCAACTCATACCTATGATGCTACTAAATCACTTTCTAAAAATAATTATTATTTAAAAGGATGGACATTTGTTGGTTGGTCTAAAGTAAAAAATGGCACAATTGCATATGCTGATGGTCAAGAAGTTAAAAATTTGACAGCAATAGATGGTGATACAGTAACCCTTTATGCTATTTGGAAAGCAAATACATATAAAGTTTCATATAATGCTAATCAGCCTAAAAATGCAAGTAAAACTGTAAGTGGTAGCGTGCTTGATACAACCCATACTTATGATGTTTCCAATAATTTAAGAAATAATGCTTATTCTCTTACTGGTTGGACATTTACTGGCTGGTCTACTAACCCTGATGCTAATGTAGCAAAATATAAAGATAAAGCAAGTGTTAAAAATCTTACGGATGCTGATGGTGACGTAGTTACACTATATGCTATTTGGAAGGCAAATACTTATTCAATTGCTTATGATAGTAATAAACCCATAAAAGCAAGTAATAATGCCATGGGAAATATGAGTGATTCTAAAGTAACATATGATACAAATAGTACTTTAACTGATAATACTTATTCTCTTACTGGCTGGACATTTGTTGGTTGGTCTATAAATAATGATGGAAATATTGATTTTAAGGATAATGCTACAATTAAAAATCATTTAACATCAACAGATGGTGACACAGTAACTCTTTATGCTGTTTGGAAAGAAAACACATATAATATTTCTTTTGATACAAATGGTGGAAGCTTTATGGATTCCATCCAAGTTAAATATGATAACAATATATCAACAATTAATATTCCAACACGCAAAGGCTACAATTTCTTAGGATTCTTTACTGTAAAAAATGGAAAAGGGACAAAATATTATAATGAAGATGGTACATCAACTATTAAATATAGAACAACTAATGATATAAATTTATATGCTTATTGGACTCCAATCCACTATAATATAGAGCTATATAGTAATGGTAGCTATGTAGGTGTTATTAAAAATGTTGAATATGGTAAATTAAATCTTCCTTCAAATACTGAATTAAAAATATATAAAAATAACTTCAATTTCGTTGGTTGGAATATATATGATGATCAAAATTGGAGTATGTACAATGCTAATAAAGATTATGCTGTTGGTCTTGCAACAGGAGATGGCGATACTATTATTCTTTATGCGTCATGGATAGAGAAAAATATTTATACAATATCTTATGATGCTAATGGGGGTGTTGGCGCTCCACAAATGACACAAGCTCATGAGGATGAGACTATTGCTTTAAGTAATATTACACCTTCAAGAAAGAATTATACTTTCATTGGTTGGTCTACTAGTAGTAATGCAACTACTGCTTCTTATTATCCAAGCGATGAATTTACAATGGGAAATGAAGTTGTTACACTTTATGCTATTTGGAAAAATAATCCTTCTCTTTCATATTCAGCTAATGGTGGTACATTTACTAATGCTCCTTTCCCTCTATATCCATGTATCGGTGAAACAATAAAAATTACTTCTTTCATTCCTAAAAAAGATGGATATTTATTTGCTGGTTGGGGTATTACAAGTGATGCTACATCAGCTATTTATAAAGCAAATGATAGCTATACAATGGGTGATAGTAATACCATTCTTTATGCCATATGGAAAAAAGCTCAATATGAAGTTACAACAACTATTTCTGATGGCTACACTATTAATGGATTAAAAAATAATTATTATTATGATGATGTTATGTCATTTAATGTAACAGGAGTACAAGCAAAGGTTTATATTAATGGTCAGCTTGTTAATAAAGATCAAGATGGTAATTATACATTTACCGTTAAAGAAAAAACACATGTTTATATTGCTAATGGTGCTAAAAAATCATTAATTTATTCAGCTAATGGTGGTAGTGAAGCTCCATTTGATAGTAAATCATATGATAATGGCTCAGCAGCAACTATTTCTTCTTTAAAGCCTATTCGCTTAGGCTATACATTTGCTGGTTGGTCTACTAATAAGGAAGCAACAAGTGCTGAATATACTAGTGGTTCTGCTCTTACATTTGCAAGCGAAGATATTATTCTTTATGCTGTTTGGAAAGCTAATACCTATACTATTTCTTATGATGCAAATAGTGGAAATGGTACTATGGAAAATGATTCATTATTATTTAATGAGAAAAAATCACTTTCGATAAATTCATTCTCTAAAACTGGATATACTTTCATTGGTTGGTCAATTACTCCAAATGCAATATCATCAACTTAAGAGGATTACCATTAATCCTCTTGTTTTTTTATCAAAATGTATTATAATAATTATAATACAATAGGAGGCATTTGTATGTATCCAGAT
>CAKPZU010000003.1 GCA_934215405.1 uncultured Bacilli bacterium
GGTATGGGAGGTATTGATACTAAAGGTCAAGCTCGTAAAATATACTAACGGGCTTTTACAATTCTAACTAGTTCATAATCATTTTTATTGATTATCTTTTTAAATGCTTTATAAGGAAATTTACTTTTTGCAATAGCAAAGCATGTAGAGCCAGAGCCACTAAGAGAAACAATATCAAAGCCACAAGCCTTAAGCCTTAATAAAATATCACTTATCTCCTTATTTACCTTACAAGCACTATCTAATAAATCATTAAAAGCTCGCTTACATAATGAATCAAAATCATCATTTATAAAGGCTTCTTCTATTTTGTTCATATTAATATTATTAAGCTTTTTATAATCAATATTATTATAAACATCTTTAGTATTACAGCCACTAAATGGCTTTACTAATAAAATTTTATATTTGAATTTATGCTTTATTGGACTAATTATATTGCCTTTTCCTTTTACTCTACATGTCGTATTTAAAACAAAAATAGGGCCATCAGAGGTAATATCCTTTAAAAAATTAATTTTTTCTAAAGCATTCATATTTGTTTTAAATTTTTTATTTAAAATATCTAACATGCAAGCAGCATTACTGCTTCCACCACCAAGTCCTGCTTGAAGAGGAATATTTTTAATTATTGTTACATCTACTGAAAAGGTTAAATTGAAAACTTTTTTAAATTTGTTAATAACCTTACTTACTAAATTATTTTCATCAAGTGGAATATCCTTGTTAGAAAATATTTTAATATTATTACCCTTTTCATTAAATTTAACCTTTATTACATCATGTAATGAAGTTATTAAATTTATTGAATCAAGCTCATGTAAGCCATTAGGCTTAGTTTTATTAACAATACTTAAGGCTAAGTTAATTTTAGAATATGATTTCATTTTGTCACCCCGATAATCTTTATTTTATTATAAAACATATGTTAAAATTAATAAAGATGAGGAAAGAAAGAATATGAACGATAGTGGAATTTTATTTTTTTTAATACTTATGGATATTTTAATAATTTATAGAATTATTTTAGCAATTTTATTTTTAAAGCAAAAAAAATATGTACTTGACGAAAAATACTATATTTCCTTTTTTTATTTATCATTAGTTGGTTTTTTAATTGCTTTTACAGGAAAAATAGTTTTAGGAATTATACTTGTATGCTTACTTCCTATAGTATTAACATTATATGTCACATTAAGTAAAAACAGGGTTTATTGGCTAATAAATGGCTATAATTTAAGTGAAGCGACAATAGTTAATTACTTAATATCTTGCGATGAAAAATACCAAGATGTAGCCTATAGGGTTAATCATATAAAAATTAACAAATATAAAAATGAACATACAACAAAAATATCTTTTTTAAATCTATCATACGATGAAAAAGAAAAAATGCTAAAAAATATTATTGAACTTATTAAAAGCCAAAAAGTAAAAGCTAACAAAAATGAAATAACAAAGATTATTATTTATTGCTTCTTTTTATTGCTTGATTTATTTTTTATTCTTCTTACTCTATTTAATTAGTGTTTTATTATGTTATAATAAAAGAGAAAGCTTTTAAAAGGACGTGATTAAATGTTTAGAAAACTAAGACACGATAAAAATAAAATAATTGCTGTATACTTTTTTGAAACAATTATAGCTATAACCTTAGTATTTTTATTTTTCTATTATAAAAATAAAGGAATTGAATTTGTTGATAAATATAGTATGTATTGCTTAATTCTATTATTTATTATTTTTATTATCTTTAACTTGATAATAATGTGTTCATATTTGAAGAAATCAGAAAAATACTTAAATAGAACTGATATAACAATTGCTTCACTTTTTGGAAATGAGGTAAGCCCTGTTTTTGAATTTGGCGATATTATTATATTTGTTTATAATGAAGCTGATGAAGTTATTTGGCTATCACAAACAACACTTTTAAAAAAAGAAGATATTTTAGGTCAAAAGGTTTATGATTTAATTCCTGATTTTGATGAATTGACAATCCAAGAAAATAACAATGATATATTTGCAAAAATTAGTGGTAAAACATTCAAGCTTGAAATTAACACTAGCCTTAAGGTTATTTATTTAAAGGATGTTTCAGCTCAGGTTATTCAAGATGAAAAAATGGAGCAAGAAAGACCATTTATTGGTCATATTGTAATTGATAACTATCAAGACGTTATCGTTTCATTAAATGAATCTGAATTCGTTTTATTTGCTACAAGCGTTAAAGAAATAATTATGGCTTGGGCAAAAAGTAATAACTTGTTTATAAGATCATATGGTAATGATTCATTTCTAATTATTGGTGAAGAAAAGAATTATATTAATATTTTAAAGAATGGATTTTCTGTTTTAGATGAAGTAAGAGAAAAAGCTAAAGAGGATGATAACCCACTTACTATTTCAATTGGTATTGGAAAAGGAAATACAACAAGTATTTTAAGAACTAGTGAATTATCATATATGGCTTTAAATATGGCCCTTTCACGTGGAGGTGACCAAGCTGTTGTCAACGAATTTGGAAAGCCTCTTTATTACTTTGGTGCTAAAAACGAAATAAAGCAAACTAGATCTCATGTTAGAGGAAGAGTTTTAGCAACTTCCTTATCTAACTTAATTAAAACTGATAAAAATGTCTTAATTATGGGACATAAAAATATGGACTTTGATGCTTTAGGAGCAAGCCTTGGCGTTTATGCTATATGTAAATCATTAAATACTAAAGCTCACTTTATATTTGAGGATTCATTAGTTGAATTTCAAACAAAGCAAGCCTTTAGAAATGTTTTTTCTGTTGAAGAAATAGCTGAAATGACATTAACACCAGCTAAAGCCTTGCAGCTTGTTAATGATCAAACATTAGTAATTGTTGTTGATACTCATAGACCAGATTCAACAATGCAACCAAAGCTACTTGATAAATGTAAAGAAATTTGCGTTATTGATCACCACAGAAAAGGAGATTCATTTATTAATAATCCCGTCTTCCAATATCATGAGCCACAATCAAGCTCGGCTGCAGAATTAGTAACTGAATTAATTTACTATCAACCAACAAAAATAGTCATTAGTGAAAAAATTGCTAATTTCTTATTAGCTGGTATTTGTCTTGATACAAAATTCTTTAAATCAGGAACTAGTGGAAAAACATTTGAAATGGCGATGATTTTGAAAAACTATCAAGCTAGTATGGAAGAGGTTAGTGAATTCTTTAAGGAAGAATATGAGGAAATGAAGCTAATTAGTGAAATAATTAGTAATGCTAAAATTGTTTCCCCTGGTATTTTTATTGCTGCATCTAAAGAAGAAGATATAATTACAAGAACTGTTTTATCAAAGGTTGCTGAAGAATTATTATCAACAAAGGATGTTCAAGCAGTATTCGTTATTGGAAAAACAAGTAATACTGAAGTATCAGTAAGTGCTCGTTCACTTAATGACTTTAATGTTCATATTATCATGGAAGCTATGGGTGGTGGTGGCCATTTTTCAAAGGCTGCTACACAGCTTCAAAATGAAACAATCGACCATGTATATGAAGTATTAGAGGAAAAAGTAAAAGTATTTATAAGAGATGGAGAAATCTAGGAGGTATTTATGAAGGTTATATTAATTGCAGATGTAAAAAATGTTGGTAAAAAAGGTGATGTTGTTGATGTATCTGAAGGATATGCAACTAACTTTTTAATCAAAAAGCATTTAGCTATTTTACAAAATAAAGCAAATTTAAATGATTTAAATAAGAAAAAAGAAGAAGAAAAGAAACTTGATTTAGCAAAAAGAGAAGAAGCTTTAAATTTAAAAAATAAGCTAACAACTATTACTGTTGTTTTTAATGAGCACGTTGGAAGTGAAGGAAGACTTCATAGTGCTATTACTTCTAAAATTATTGAAGAAAAGCTAAAAAATGAATTTGATATTGTAGTTGATAAGAAAAACTTTAAAAACTTTTTACCAATTAAAGCAATTGGTAAGGCAACAATTGAGGTAATTTTATATAAAGATATCATTGGCAAAATTAATATTGAAATTAAAGAAATCTAAAAGGGGATGATTTTATGAGCTTGAAGTTACCATATAGCATAGAAGCAGAAAAGCAAGTTCTGGCTAATATGATTTTTTCATCTGACATTTTAGTTGAAACATTTTCACGCTTAAGTCCTAATGATTTTTATGATGAAAAACACAAAATTATATATACAACATTAAAGGAAATATTTGATGCTAACCAAGCTAAAATTGAACCCTATGCTTTAATTGATAAGCTAACAGTTGATGGAACATTAGAAAAAGCTGGAGATGCTTCATATATTCTTGAATTAATGAATTCATATATTGATATTGCAAATGCTAAATACTATATAAATTCTGTTGAAGAAAAATCAGTTTTAAGAAGTATTATTAATTTTTCAAATAAGGTTGTTACTAACTGGGAAGAGGATTCATCAGGTGATATAACAAACTATATTAATAAGGTTGAAAAAGAAATAACAAGCATTACTAAAAAAAGAAGAGTTGAGGATTTTGTTTCAATAACTGAAGCATTTAATAAATATAAAGAAAGAATCTCTTTAATAAAATCAGGAAATGAAACTATTGGTGGTTTAACTACTGGCTATCAAAACTTCGATAGGCTTTTACTTGGCTTTAAGCCTGGTGAAATTAATATTTTAGCAGCTCGTCCATCAGTTGGTAAATCAGCTTTAGCTTTAAACTTTTTATATAGAACAGCTATGAAAACCTATAAGCCTTGTGTTTTCTTCTCTCTTGAAATGGGAGTTGATTCTGTAACAAATAGAATTTTATCAGCTAAAAGTGGTGTTCCAATTAGAAAAATACAAACAGCAAACTTTGATAAGCAAGAGGAAGATAATATTAATAAGGCTATGCGTGATATTTCTGAATCTAATTTATTTATTGATGAAACACCAGCAATTAAGGTTATGGATATAAGAGCTAAGCTTAATAAGCTTCAATCTCGTTTTGGTGAAATTGGCTTAGTTGTTATTGACTATATTGGTTTAATTACACCAGATGTTAAATCAAAAAAAGATAGCTCTCGTTCTCTTGAAATTGGTGAAATTTCGGCTGCTTTAAAGGCTGTTGCTAGAGACTTTAAATGTCCTTTACTTGTTTTATCACAATTAAACAGAAGCGTTGAAGATAGAAAAGACCAAGTTCCACAGCTTTCAAACTTAAGAGAATCTGGTAGTATCGAACAAGATGCCGATGTTGTTATGTTTATTCATAGACCAGATTATGGAAAAATCGAAGAGAAAAAGGAAGAAAATCCTGAGGCTTCAGTTGATCCAGATGCAACTAGTGATTCACCAGTTAGCCTAATTATTGCTAAAAATAGAAATGGTAGACTTGCTTCAATTGACTTTATGTTCCAAAAGCATATAGGTAGATTTGTAGAAATGGATCCAAATCATTAATTATGAAGTATTATTTATTAGCTAGTGGCTCAAGTGGTAATTGTACAGCCCTTGTAAATGATAATGATGAGATACTTTTAATTGATTGTGGTATTTCATTAAATGATATTAAAAATAAATTAAATGAGGTTAATTTATCATTTGATAATGTTAAAAAAATATTAATTACTCATACTCACGTTGACCATATAAAATCAATTCGTGCTTTTGATAATAAAGACATATATATCAATTTAGCTACTAATATGCCTGAATTTAATCAATTTGATTATTATCAGCATTTAGATATTTTAGGATTTGATATCTTTACCCTTCCAGCATCACATGATTCACCTGGAACAACCGCTTTTTTAATTGCCTATAATAATGAAAAAATGGCTTATATAACCGATACTGGCTATATTCATGAAAATATCCAAAGATTTATTAATAACTGTGATATTTATTGTATTGAAAGCAACCATGATCCACGTTTATTAATGCTAACAAAAAGGCCAATGTTTCTTAAAAATAGAATTTTAGGAGCAACTGGTCATATGTCTAATCAGGATTGTGCTTATGTTTTAGGAAATGTAATTGGTCCTAAAACTAAAGAGATTGTTTTTCTTCATCGTTCACGTGAAGCAAATACTGAAGAAATATTAATGGAAACATTTTTATTTACAATGAAAAAAATGAACATTGATATTAGTAATATAAATATCAAAATAGCTCGTCAAGATGAGGTAGTATCTTTTGATAAAGAGCAAAATTTAATAAAATCATAAATGATTTTGATTGAATTATAAAAAAGTTCTTTCTTTCAATTTAGTAAAGATTCATACATTTGATAACTTAAATATGTTTTTGAATCTTTAACAAGAAAAATTAAAAAGCATTTTTATATATAAATTATTTTTTTATTTTTGTTGCAATAATGACTCACATTTGCTAAAATGCAATTGAAATTAAACAAGCCTTGATAGTTTTTTATAAATTACCTAAGGATTTAATAGAATAACAACACTACTCTCTTTAGGTAATACTATAGAGAGTTTTTGTTTATATTTCATATAATATAATAGGAAGGAGAAATATTAATCTTATGTTTAAAAACAAAAAAATTAAATTATTTTTAATATTGGGTGTGATTCTCTTTAGCCTCATCGGAGTTGTTGGATGTTCAAATGTTGAAAGTGAAATAATTAATGTAAAAATTTTATATAAAAATGATGTATATAATACTGAAATTTTAAAAGGCTCACAACTTAATCTTTCAGAACTTAGCTTTGTTTTAAATAAGAATGATGCGATTGCATTATATGGTGAAAATTTCGAGAAGAAATACAATAATGAAATTTTGAATGAAGATGTTGAGTTTATGGTATGTGATTATAATGGAACTGAAAGCTTAGGTAAAACGTATACGTTAAAAGAGGCATATGATAAAAATTATATTAGCGATGAAAATATAAAAGAAATTTATAATAACTATACAAATTCCAAGAAAGAATTAAAGCTAGATAAGCAAATAGAATTAAAAATTTTAAATGATAGCTTAGTGGCTTTGAAAGAAAGCAACAATGATGCATTGTTAGAAGATATTTCTATTTATGGATATTACGGCAATTATAACAATTCATATGTGATTAGGCTAATTGATACATTTAATGACTATCCTGCAGTTGTTAAGGAATTAGAAATTGCTGATGTAATATTTCAATATAGTGAACCTTCATTTTTAGTTTGGGTCAATGAATAAGTACAAACACTGTTTCAGATTATTCATATATATTATAATAACTAGGATATTGAAAAATCTTGTTAAAAACTAATTATAAATAATGCTTTAATCCTAATATAAAGTATTAGCAATAAGTACATTTTAAATAATAATTATTAGATATGCACAAAGAGCCGAAGTTATTCTATGTGCATTTTTTTAATTAATTGTTCAATTATTTTATTTTAAATATTAATGATAATAGCAACAAATTTTCAAATTTGTATTTATTAAATATATATGCTATAATTTGTGCAAGGTGAACAATATGATAAACAAAGCTTATATAAAAATATTTGATAAAAATAACCGTAGTATTGTAAATGAAGCATTAAATAATGCCTTTAATGAAAATAGTATTCAATGGGTGGATGACATTGCTTATTTTGTATGTGAAGATGTCGATTCATTTAATCTACAAATTGAAAAATATGTTGGAACAGAGCTACTAGAAATGGGTATAAAATATGAAATCTTAATTGTACCTTTTTTTGATGATTTGTTTTTAAAATACTTAAACAGCAATTATTTAGGGACATACACAGCTTTTAATATTTTTATAAAAAATATTAACAATGTTCAAACAATTAAGGATTGTAAAAGAATTTTAAGCTATTTTAAAAAGGAAGAAATTGACACAATAAAAGCCTTAATTAAATGTAATGGAAATTCATTTAAAGCAGCAAATGAACTTTATTTACATAGAAATTCCTTCAACTATCGTATAAATAAGCTTCAAAGCAGATTAAATTTATCATTAAGAGATTTAAATACTTTAATTTTTCTAAATTTAGTTTTTGCACTTTTTTAATTAAATTTGTGCAATGTGCACAACATAAAATAAAGAAAAGTGTTATAATAAGAATACATTAATAAAGGAGATTTATATGGCAACATTAAAATTTGTAAACATTAATAAAATTTATGATAATAAGGTTCAAGCAGTTTTTGACTTTAACCTTGATGTACAAGATAAGGAATTTATCGTTTTCGTAGGGCCTTCTGGTTGTGGTAAATCAACAACTCTAAGAATGGTTGCAGGTCTTGAAGAAATCACTTCTGGTGAACTTTATATTAACGACCGTTTAGTTAACGATATTGCACCAAAAGATAGAGATATCGCCATGGTATTCCAAAGTTACGCTTTATATCCACATATGACAGTATTTGATAACATGGCATTTGGATTAAAACTAAGAAAAGTCCCAAAGGAAGAAATCGAAAAGAGAGTTAACGAAGCAGCAGCTATCTTAGGCTTAGAGCCATACTTAAATAGAAGACCTAAAGCTTTATCAGGTGGTCAAAGACAAAGAGTTGCATTAGGACGTGCTATCGTTCGTAGTCCTAAGGTATTCTTAATGGATGAACCTTTAAGTAACCTTGATGCTAAATTAAGAGTTCAAATGAGATCTGAAATTGCTAAGATCCATGAAAAGGTTGGAGCTACAACTATTTACGTTACACACGACCAAACAGAAGCTATGACAATGGCATCTAGAATCGTTATTATGAAGGATGGACATATCCAACAAATCGGTACTCCAAAAGAAGTATACAACTATCCAGCTAACATCTTCGTTGGTGGATTCATTGGCTCTCCAGCTATGAACTTCTTAAGAGGAAAATATATTGATGGTAAGTTTGTTATCGAAGCTGATAAGACTCAAAGAAGAATTGAAATTGAAATTCCTGAAGAATTACGTTTAAATATCCAAGGATATGAAAATGAAGAAGTAGTATTTGGTATTAGACCTGAAGACATTTATGTTGATGGACCAATCGTTGAAAAATATCCAAACGCAACTACAGAAGTTGAATGTGACGTTGTTGAATTATTAGGTCATGAATTAATCGTTTATGGTTATATGAATGGACAAAGAATTATTGTTAAAACAACAGCTAATCATGATATTCAAGTTCATGATAAGATTAACTTTACATTTGATATGTCACGTGGTCACTTCTTCGATCCTACAACAACAAATCGTTTAGTTTATAAAAAAGAAAAGCTTGCAAACGAAAGTGAAAAAGCTACAAGCGAAAACGAATAATAGACAAATTATTAAAAAGCAATTATAATGTAATTGCTTTTTTTTAAGAAAAGAGGGGTTTTATGGCTGTTTTAAGTGTTAATGGAATATGTAAAAGCTTTCAAGGAGAAACAATTCTTGATAACATTTCCTTTTCTATAAATAAAAATGATAAGGTTGCTATTGTTGGGGATAATGGTGAAGGTAAAACAACTCTTTTAAAAATAATTACCAAAGAATTAGAAGCTGATAGTGGAACTGTTTATTATGATGTTAATGGTGGTATTGGCTATTTATCACAGCAAGTAATTGTAAATATAGAAAATACCTTACTTGAAGAAATGGAATTATCCTTTACAAAGCTTAAAAAAATTGAAAAGGATATGGAAGCTTTAGTTAATAAAATGAATAATGATTCAAGTAAGGAATTAGTTGATGAATATTCAAAGCTTCATGATTTATATGAAAACTTAGGAGGATATGAATATAAATATCAAATTCAGCAAATGCTTTATAAGTTTGGCTTTGATGAATCATATTATAATCGTAAATTATCTACGTTTTCAGGTGGCGAAAGAACTAGAGCTTGCTTTGTTAAGCTTTTATTAAATAAGCCTAGTCTACTACTTTTAGATGAACCTACTAACCATCTTGATTTAGTAATGATAGAATGGCTAGAAAAATATTTAAAATCATATAGTGGAACAGTTTTATTAGTATCACACGATCAGACATTTATTGATAATATTGTTAATAAAATTATTGAACTTGAAAACCATAAAGCCACAATGTATTCTGGAAATTATTCATTTTATGTTGAACAAAAGCAGCTTCATTATGAGCAACAGCTAAAAGCCTTTAATGTTCAAGAAAAGGAAATAAAAAGATATGAAATGCTAATTAGAAAATTCAAGCCAAAGCCAACAAAAACTGCCTTTGCTCAATCGCTTGAAAAAAAATTAGCAAAGATGGATAAAATTGAAAAGCCAAACAATAATAAAAAGACAATACATGCTAAATTTGAAAGCAATTTAGAAGCCTATAAGGTAAAAATGCATATTTGTGAAAATTTAACATTTGGTTATGATAATAAGCCTTTAATGGAACCCTTAAATTTAACTATTAGAAATACTGATAAAATTTGTATTATGGGACAAAATGGAAGTGGAAAAACTACAATGCTTAAATGCATTATGAGTAATGAAAATCTAATTTCCGGATTTAATAGTGATGTTAGAGAAAACTTAAAATATTTCTATTTTGATCAAACTCAACAAATATTAAATTTAGATATATCATTATTTGATACAATTCAAAACGAATTTCCTTTAATGAGTAATACTGAAGTAAGATCTTTACTTGGAAGATTTTTATTCACTGAAGATGATGTTTTTAAAGAAGTAAAATTATTATCTGGTGGTGAAAAAATAAGATTAATCTTTGCTTTAATTTCTTTAAGAAATTATGATATTTTATATCTTGATGAACCAACAAACCATTTAGATTTTCAAACTAAAAGAGTAGTTGCTGATATACTTGAGGATTACCCTGGCACAATAGTTATGGTTTCACACGATCGTTATTTTGTTAATAGAATAGCTAATAGAATTATTTATTTACAAAACCATAAATATATTATTGAAGAAGGAAATTATGCTGACTTTATAAAGCTACATGATATTTCTTCATCTTCCTTTACTCCACTTGTTAAAAAAGAAAAAGAAGAAACTAAAGTAAAAGAAAAAGTTAGTAAGCCTATTAATAATAGTAAAGAAAAAGCTAAAATTGAAAAACAAATCGATGCTTTAATGAATGAGCTTGAGGAATTAAATAACCAAATGAATGATAATGAAAATAATTATGACTGGGTAGAATATAGAACTCTTGCTCATAAAATCAAAGAAAAAGAAGAAGAAATTGAACAGCTAATGCTAAAAATTGATTCATTATCTTAATAATTATATATTTTTTAGTAAAAAAATAGTATAATATTATAGGAACTTTCAAAAAAAGGAGAAACATATAATGGCAAATATTAAAAAAGAAGTTGTAACAAAGGAATATTATGATGAGTTAAAAGCACAATATAGAGAATTGATCGATGTTTTAAGACCACAGGTTCTTGAAGAATTAGCAACAGCTCGTTCTCAAGGTGACTTATCAGAAAACGCAGATTATGATGCTGCAAGAAGTAAACAAGCTGAAATTGAAGCACGTATTAAGGATTTAGAGTTCACTTTAAACAATGTTGAGGTTGCTTCTGAAAAAGCATCTAAAAATAAAGTAACTGCAACAAGTACTGTTATAGTTTATGATGAAGATGATGATGCTGAATATACATATCAGCTAGTAGGATCAATTGGCTCTGATCCTGAAAAAGGGAAAATCACTACAGAATCATCACTTGGAGCAGCTTTACTTGGAAAAGAAGTAGGAAATGAAATTGAAATTATTTGTGGAGATGGCTCATCATATAAAGTTGTAATCAAACAAATTAAATAATTTTTAAGTAAAATCAAAACAAAATCACTACTATATAGTTAGAGAGGTATAAAATGAAAACTATAATAGGAGTGATTTTTTTAGTCTTTACAATAATTATTGGTTTATCTATAATCGAAAAGGGAGATGCGTATTTAGATAACTTGCTTTTTCCATCTTCTAGTACTAGCGATGAGGCATCTAGCTTTGAAGATGAAGAAACAGTAATCGTTACCTTAAGTGGTGAAGTGTTAAATCCTGGAAAATATACGATTGAAAAAGGATATTTTTTAAATGATGCTATTGTAAAGGCAGGAGGTGTTACATCATCTGCTG
Organism: uncultured Bacilli bacterium; assembly: GCA_934215405.1. GTDB lineage: Bacteria > Bacillota_I > Bacilli_A > RFN20 > CAG-631 > CAKPXW01. The sequence goes on from CAKPZU010000003.1 coordinate 12,051, forward strand.
ATGTTAATTGCTTTGATTATTATTTAATGATAAATGAAAATATAAATATTTATATTCCAAAAATTAGTGAAGACATAAAAGTATCCTTAAATGATGCTGATATTGATGAATTAACAACTCTTTCTGGTATTGGCAATATTTTAGCTGAAAGAATTATTGAATATCGAGAAATATCAGCATTTTTATATTTAGAGGAAATAATGAATGTTGAAGGAATTGGTAAATCAATATTCTTTAAAATAAAAGATAAAATATGTCTATAAAGGGGTTCTTTATATACGCCTTTATTGTGGCAATTATTTCTGTTTTAGCAATAAATCTAAAAGCTTATTATTTATATGCTATTCTTCTTTTTATTTTATTTTTAACATATAAAAAATTTGATATAGTTAACTGCTTTTTACTAATTATAATATCTATGTTTTTTTCGTTTTACCGGAAAAATGAAGTCAATATTTCAAATAATTATATAGAAAGTAATGTCACTATAAAAAGTGCTACAAATACATATTTAATTGTTAATGATAATAAAATAAACTATTTAATTTATAAAGATAAAAATGATATAAATACTTATTATCAAGGAAATACTATTTATGTAAAAGGAAGTATACAAGAAATCGAAAATGATTTAGAACTTGATGTTTTTGAATTTAAGGATTATTTAAAATATAAACGAGTCTTTTATCAAATAATACCTGATGATGAAATAAAAATAATAGACGATAAAGTCCCATTAAATCAAAAAATAATTAATACATTAACTAAGAACCTACAAAATGAAAGCTATTCAATGTGTAAAATGCTCTTGTTTAACGATAAAAACGCTGATATAGCAACCTATAATAATTTAAAGGAAATTAATGCCATACATTTATTTGTAGTTTCTGGCTTTCATATTTCATTTTTATTTAAGCTAATAAGCTTAATTTTCAAGAAAAATAAAATGCTGCAAAATATAATAGGAAGTATTATATCATTTGCATATGTATTTATATTATCATTTCAACTTAGTGCCTTAAGAGCCTTATTATCAGCATTTATAAATAAGTTTTTTAATAAATTTCTCAATACAATTGATGCTGTCTCTATAAGTGGCTTAATCATTTTATTAATCGAGCCATTAAATATATTTAACTATTCATTTATTATGTCATTTTTAATGACCTATATCGTAATTATTTCCTCTCATATAATTAAAAATAAAAATCCATTAATTAAAAGCCTTTTAATATCATTATTATGCTTTATAGCTATGATTCCTATTCAATTAATAATAAACTATAAAATTAATGTTATTAGCTTATTTACTAATATTATTTTAACCTATGTGGTTATGGTTATTTTTACTTTATGTATATTTAGTATTTGTATTTCAAAAATAAATGGTGATTGTTTTTCTTTTATCTATAAAAGCTTTAATGAATTAGTTGATAAAATAAGCAATATTAATTCAAGTATTGTTTTAGGTTCTCTTTCATTAATACCTTTAGTTATTTTTTATGGATTATTTATTTTATTATTAATATCTATTGAAAGGAAAAATAATAAGAAAATCTATTTTTCAGGATTTTCAATTCTATTGTTTTTTATACTCTTATACAATAGGCATATCTTTAATTATTCACAACAGGTAATCTTTTTAAATGTCTATCAAGGTGATTGTGCTATTATTATGGATTCATTCAATGGAAAGGTAATGCTAATTGATACAGGTGGCTTAATAAATTATGATATTGCTAATAAAAAGATCATGCCTTTTTTAAATTATCATGGTATTAGAAAAATCGATAAGGTAGTAATAACACATGATGATTATGATCATTGTGGAGCTTTAAAATCCTTAAGTGAAAATATTAAAATAAATGAAATAATAGATGATAAATCAATTAGTACTATAGTACTTGGAAAGATAAATCTATACAACCTAAATAAATATTATAATGAAGCTAATAATAACAATGATACATCTATAGTTTTATATGGAAATATTTGCGATAAAAGCTTTCTATTTACAGGTGATATATCATCTACTATTGAAAAGAAAATAATAACTGATAATAAATTAAATGTTGATTTTTTAAAGGTCGCTCATCATGGATCAAGCACTTCATCATCTTCTTCATTCTTAAAAGAAATCAATGCTACATACGCAATTATTAGCGTTGGTAAAAATAATAAATATCACCATCCAAATAAGGAAACATTAAAAAGACTAAACGATAATAATATCATTATTTATCGAACTGATTTAAATGGTAGTATTAGAATTAAGAAAAAATTGTTTGAAAGTTACTTTATAGAAAGTGCAAAATAAGCTATAATTTAATAAGAGGGTATTAGTGATGATAAAGTTAATAATTAGTGAACCATCTTCTTTTTTAAAAGAAAAAATAGATAAATATGTAAGTAGTGTAATTAATGAAAGAAACGAATTTAATTACAATGTTTTTGATTTTGAAACAAATCCACTTGATGAAATAATTGATTCATTAAATACTTATCCATTTTTAGATGATAAAAAAGTAGTAATTTGTAAAAATCCTTATTTCATTAAGGATGCTAAAATAAAATTACCTTTTGAAAACAAACTTGAAAAATTAGATGAATACTTAAATAATCCTTGTGATTTTTCATCATTAATTATTATTTGCCCTAAAAAATACTACAATGCTAAAAGTAAATTTATTGAAAAAATAAAAAAAATAGGTAGTGTTGAAAGCTATTTATTTGATAAAGAAAATGATTTAGTGGATTATTTAAATGATTTAGTTATTAAAAATAATATAAAAATCACTCCAAATGCTAAAAGCTTATTAATTCAACGTTGCTTAGATGATGTTTGCAAATTAGAGCAAGAAGTAGATAAGATGGTTTTATATAACAATACAATCGATGAAAGCTATGTTAAGCAAATGGTTGCTCGTCCGCTTGAGGATGATGTGTTTTCCTTAACAAACGCTTTAATGAGTAAAAATAAAGCAGAAATAATGAAAATATATACTGATTTAAAATTATTAAAAATCGAGCCAATTAACTTAATTATTTTACTTGCTAGTCAATATAGATTAATGCTACAAATATCAATATTAAGTAAGCAAAATCTTAACAATGATGAAATAGCAAGTAAGCTTGAAGTACATCCTTATAGAGTAAAAGTAATTAAGCAACAGTTATATAAATATGACATTGAAGAAATTAAAAACACCTTAGTATCCTTAGCAACTCTTGATAGTAAAATTAAAAAAGGTGAAGGCGATAGATACATTGATTTTGAATTGTTTTTAGCTAGCAAATAAAAAAATCTTACTTTCTTTAAGCCTCAAAAAGTGCTATAATATAGGTGAAGAATAGGGAGATAAGATATAATGTTTAACATAAATGACAACGTGATTCATAAAAGTGCTGGAGCTTGCATTGTAAAGAATATAATCAAGCAAAATTTTGGTAATGGTGACATGAATTACTATTATTTAACGCCAAAATTTCCTTCAATTGCTAACAAATCACTTGAAATTTATTTGCCTGTTGATAAAGAAGAAATGTTTCTACGTAAACCTTTATCAAAAGCTGATGTTTTAGCATTAATTAGAACATTTCCAAATATGGAAACATTTTGGATAAGCGATTCAAAAACAAGAAAGCAAAAATTCGAAGAAATATATCATAGTGGAAAAATAATGGAGCTTTGCAAATTAGTAAAGCTATTATATGTTGATGAAACATTTTTTAAAAAGCCACTAAGTGTAACAGATAAAGGATTACTAACAAAAGTTAAAAATAACATATTTGATGAATTTGCCGTTTCTTTATCAATTAATCCAATAGAGGTTGAACAATATATTCAAAAATATCTAAAGTAACATTATGAAATATAAAAAGAACTTATTATTTATTTTACTATTATTAACTGGCTGTAATATTAACGCTAATGAAAAAGAAAGCGATGAGCCAATTGTTTTTGTCGACTTTAAAACTATAAAAATTGAACAAAATGAAAAATATTATTATAGAAATATAGTTAAAGACTTTAAAGGTGTTAACATTGAAGTTTTAGATAATAATATTGCTAGTATTGAAAACAACTATGTTGTTGGGAAAAATAAAGGATCAACGAAATTAAAGCTAACATATAATAATGAAACACAATATGTAAATATTTATGTTAAGGATATTAATACTTACTCATCATCTTTTGCTTTTGATGATACTAGACTATATGGTAAAAACATTGTTGCTTTTGGTGATTCTGTAACAGCAACTGCCACAATTGGCACAAATAAAACCTATGTTGATTTATTTGCTAATAATTTTAATATGAATTTTATTAAGAATTATGCAATTGGTGGAACAACTGCTACTTACATGTATGAAGGTAGTAATATTTATAAGGAATACAAAGACAATACTAATGCCATCGATGGCTGTCGTGTTGTTTATAATGCCTATACTAATAATGAATTAAATAACATAGATTATGCCTTTATAGCCTTTGGCCATAATGACCAATATTTCCAACCACCAATTAGCGCTGATGGCGATGATAAATATTGTATTGATAATACGTTTGCCTCGGCTCATTCATTTAAAGGTAGCTATCGTTATATGATAAATGTCTTAAAGAAAGCAAATCCTAATATTCGAATCATTTTATTAAATTGCACTTATTCTGAATATGATAAAAATTTAAAAAGCCCTTATGGTGAAGAATATACTTACTTTGATTATCGTGTAGCAATTAAAGAAATAGCTAATGAATTTAATTGTCGTTATATAGATCCTTGGGACTATTTAAAAGAATATTTTGATTTTAAAAAAGAAAATTATTATTATAAAGATAGTGTCCATTTATCAATAAATGGTCACAAAAAGCTTTATGAATATATTATCGAAAACTAATAATTAATTAATAGCATGAATTGTATAGTTTATGCTATTTTTTATTTATTAATTTAATAAAAAGCATTAGCTATTTGTAAAATTTTGGAAAGTGTGTTATTTTTTTATATGTTTTTTGTAAATTTTGTAAGAAAAAGAAACTTAAACTAAAACTAGTTTATTGTTTTTAACAATGGTAATGTTAAACTATTGTTGGAGGGTAATACAAATTGTATTATATTATAAACTATGATAAAAGAGATTGTCATATCTTCTTTATTGCTATTATCTCCTTTTAGTAGTTTTAATAAATCAATTGATTTTGATGCGCCAGAAACTGGCTTTAAAAAGCTTAGTTGGTATCAATTTAAGGATTCTTCTAACTTTGGAAAGGATTCTTTAGGAAATGTTGATTTATTAGCCAAAAACATTGTTGAAGATAAAGCAATAGGTGGAATAACATTTAAAGAAAATGGTTTTTTATATGCCAATAATATTGGCGAAATTAATGGAGAAGAATATACTGATTTCTCAGATTTAATTAATGGTAGTTTTTCAGTTAGCTTAAGAGCTTATTTAAGAAGCAATGATGGAGGAGCTAACTATTTATTTTCATCAGGCTCATATGGATCTCATTTTGATTTACAATGGGTATATGGAGGCTTTTCAATTCATGGTTCAAATATTGATGACTTAACCTTAACAAATGAAGAAAAGCCACTATTATCAACAAATTTTGAATGGTATAGAATAAATATTATCTATGATGATTCAAATAAATCATTTAAATTTACTATTAAAAGTGAAGAAGAAAATGGCACTGATTATACTTACTTAAAAACTTTGTCAACACCATTAAAGTTTGGGGGAAATAGTAAATATAGTTTTACAATTGGTGCTCAATCACACTTAGGTGAGTGGGATGATGCTCATGCAACAGCAACACTAAATGATGGACAAGTTATTGCGCCATCTTTAAGTGATTTTAGAATTTATTTAGGTGCAATTGATGATGCAGAAATAAATGAAATTGCATCATATGATAAAAATAATTTAGAAGAGCAAGAAAGAATACAATATGAAAGAAAAGAAATCGCTTCTTATGATTTTATAGATTCAAATAATCTTTTAAAAGATAAAATTGGTTATATGGATTTAATTGCTAAAAGCACTAACATTAGCAAGGAAGATTCTTATTTAAAATTAGAAAGCAATTGCTTATCATTACCAAAAATTATGTTTAATAATGATGTTGTTGACTATCTTGATTCTTATACTATAGGTTTTGATATAAAACAAAAAGCTATGTCAGATGATAAAGAGCATATTATTTTATCAGTTGATGAAAAAAGAGGTTTATATTTAGCAATTAAAGGAAATGACTTAATTGCTTCATTTGGAAACAATAATAAAAAGACACTTAGTTCGATTTTTACTAGTAATGAAGAGAACTATTCAATATTATTAAACGTTAATAAAGACAATACAAATGTGTATATTAACTCAATTAATAATGTGCTTAATGGTATTGATGTTATTACTAAAGGTAGTAGTTCTTTAACATTTGGTGGTACAAGTAGCTTCACTACTAATAGTGAATGTGTTAATTCATTATTAATTAAAAACATTAAGCTATATGATTTTAACTTTAATAATGCGCAGGTTTTACAATTCTTTAATAATCAAAAAATCACTGGAAAGGTTTCAAAAGTTGTAAGTGTTGAAAACATATCTACACGCTTAGAGGTTGAAAAAACTGAAACAAGCGATGATTTATTAAAAGAAATTCTTCCATCAAAGGTTAAAGTAAGTAATGAATTAGGAAATATTATTGATGCTAATATCATTTGGACTAAAGCCATTAAAAACACTACTGGATTTGATGTTTATGGCTTTATTAATGGAGAAAATGTGAATAACTTTGATAACCTTCCTATTCATTTAGTTGTTCCATTTATAATTGATAAAAGTGAATATAAACAAATTAAACCAATTGCTTGGTATCAATTTAACGATGCTACTAATATTGGAAAAGATTCAATGGGTAATTTTGACTTATTACTTGGTGGTTTACAACAAGTTGAGCATCATGCTAATGATGGCTATGTAACATTTAAAAAAGATAATAAATCATATTTATATGCACCAGCTATAAATAATGGTAAGGACTTTTCTGACTTATTAAGTGGTAGTTATACTGTATCTATTGATTTGAATTTTGATAATACAATAAATGATGGCAGTCAATATGCAATAACTACCTCAAGCTATGGTGAAGGATTCTTATTATATGGCTGCTATGATGGAGTTGAGGTTGTTTACTCATCTGGTGGTTATAGCTCACATAAATTAATTTATAGTACTGGTAGCTTAAAGAACTCTTGGACCACTCTAACAGTAAGCGTAGATAAAGAAAAATCGACAGTTTCATTCTTTGTTAATGGTCAATTATTTAGAACTCAAAAAGTTGATAATATAAATAATTTTTCAAGCAATGATATCTATACATTCGCCCTTGGTGCCCAAGCTACAATAACAGGTGCTGATGGTGCTCAATTCTTTGAAGGAAGTATGCGAAATGTTAAGATCTATGACTTTGCATTAAGCGAAAAAAATGTAAATGATTTAATAAGAAATCAATTTGATAGTTCTGTTTATCAAGAAACATATGTTAAGGAAGTAATGCCTATTGAAAATGTTGATGCAATAATTAGTGAAACAAATACTATTGATAAAATAAAAGACAATCTTCCTCAGCAAGTAAATGTTAAATATAGTGATAATACTATAAAACTTGCTTCAGTTACTTGGATTGGCTATAAAAATGGTAATATTATTGGATATTTAACAAATACTGATTATCCAAATATAGCATCATTAATGGTTTATTGTCCAATATATTATAGAATTAATTTTGTAAAATCTAATAGTATTACCCTTGAAGATGTAAAGGTCAATGGACTACGCTATCAAGAAAGTGACACTTATAAGGTTAATGATGAAGTTGAAATTGAATTTAAAATAAAAACAAATTCTTATTATAAAATATCTTCTGTAAGTGTAAATGGTAAAGAAATACTACCAGATAAGGATAACATTTATCATGTAACAATTTCAAATTATAGTGCTATTCGTATAAATAGTATGGCTAATGAATACAAAATAACCTATGTTTTAAATAATGGTCAAGACGATGTTATTATTAATTATTCATATGGTGAGGATAAAAAATTAGATTCTTATTTTACTAAAGATGGCTATACATTTGATGGATGGTATTTAAATAGTGATTGTACTGGAGAAAGAATTGATACGATTGATACTTTAAATCCTAAAGATATTACTTTATATGCTAAATGGGCTGAAAATAATAGTAAGCAAAATAATAATGGATGTAAATCAACATTGAACTATTCATTACCTTTAGCATTAGTAGGAATAAGTATCTTCATATATAAAAAAAGAAAGGAAGAAAAAAATGAAAACATTTAAAAGACTAGGACTTATTAGTGCTCTTTTTACTATGTCGGTTTTAGGTGTTAATTTGGTTAATGGAAGTATCAAATCCAACGTAGTAATCCAAGCAGAAGAGCCATTAAAACCTTTATATGCTTGGGATTTAAATGATCCAACTAACCTTACAAAGGCCAGTGTTGGTGATACTGATTTAACTATTAATGGGCAATACCTTGCACTTGATGGTGGTGGTGTTTCATTAACTGGTGATGGGAGGCTTTATTTAGCTAAAACAATAGAAAGTGGGAATTCATTTGTTAGTAATTTACAATCATTTTCAGTTTCATTTGATTATAAAATACCAACTCTTAGTGATCATTCCGATTTTGTTTTAGCAACTGCTGGGTCATACGGTGGTTTTCAACTACATCAAGTTGGTAAAATATTAAGAATAACAGCCGGTGACCAATATATGGTAGATGAAGCTAATCCGCTATTTTATAATGATGAAAAATCAATTAATGAATGGGTTAATATTGCAGTAACTGCAAATCATTTAACAAAAGAAGTAAAGCTATATATAGATGGTGAATTACTTGCCACAAGAATATCAAGCAAGGATATACGCTTTAACAACAATTCACAATACACATTATGCTTTAATGGACAATGTGACTATAATGGTAATGCTCACGGAAGTATTGGAAGTGCTTCTTATAGAAATATTAAATTATTTGATCAAGTAGCTGATGATTATACAATTAAAGCTAACTACAATGAAACAAAGGATGTTTTACCAATTGCTTATTATAAAATGGATGATGTTTCTAATCTTGGAAAAGATTCAATGGGCAATTATGATATGACAATTAAGGGTGAAATAAATCCTTTAGCAAATGGTGGCGCATTATTTAAAAATGGTGCCCAAATGTATATCGCTGGTAATGATAATAATAAATCTAAGCTTTCTTCTTTAAAAAGCTTTAGTGTTTCATTAGATTATAAATATCAATCAACAACTGGAAACGACTTTATTTTAGCTACTGCTGGGTCATATGGAAATGGTTTTCAGCTTCATCAAGTTGATAAAGCCTTAAGAGTCACTGCTGGTAGTCAATATTTAGTAAATAGTGATGATAATTTATGGTATAACGGCTATGCAGAAAATGCTAAGGATCCTCATGATAATTGGATGAATGTTACCATAACTGCTAATAGTGAAACAAAAGAGGTTTGCTTATATATTGATGGTGCTTTATATGCTAGTAGAATTTCAACTGGCGATGTTATGTTTACAGCCGACTCATGTGCTAATTATACATTTTGCTTAAATGGTCAATGTGATTATAATGGTAATTGCAATGCAAACTTTAGTGAAGATATAAGCTATCGTAATGTTCGTATTTTCAATAGTGCCATTAAAGCTAGCCAAGTTGCTAAGCTTACAAATAAAAGTGAATTAAAGCCAATAGTAAATTATAAGCTTAATAATGAAAATAATTTACTTGAGGATTCAATGAATAATATCAATTTAAGTAAACTTGGAAATGCTACTTATAAGGATAATGGCGTTAATTTAAGTGGTGATGAATCAAGCTTATACATTGCTAAAACTAATAAAGATAGTAAAAGTTTTGCAAGCATGCTAAATGCCTTTACTTTCTCACTTGATTATCGTGTTGATGATCTTAATGGCAAGGATTTTTATGTAGCTGCTGCTGGATCATATGGAGGTTTTCAACTTCATCAAGTTAATAATGATTTAAGAATTACAGCTGGACAACAATACATGGTAGTAGATGGAGATCCGTTATGGTTCAATAGTAATTCTTATGGCGGGTATACTGCTAATAAGGATTGGATGAATATTACTGTTAGTGCTAATCCTTCTACAAAGGTTGTTTCATTATATATTAATGGCCGTTTATATGATCGTAAAACCTCTGCTTTAGATGTTTTCTTTAATAACAATGATAATTACACTTTAACATTAAATGGTCAAGGTGGTTTAAATGGTTCATCTCACGCAAGCTTTACAAATGATGTTAATTATAGAAATGTTAAATTATTTGATGTTGAATTAAGTGAAAAGCAAGTTGCAAGTAACTTTAGTAATGATAAAGTATATTTAGAAGATGGAAATTATAAAGAAATCTCATCATTACCAACTATTCAAGAAAGTACTAACGAATTTAAATCATTTAATGAATATCTTTCAATTCTTCCTAGTAATGTTGATGTATCTTATACTGATAATACTACTATTAATTCAAAGGTTCTATGGACTAATCTTGAAACAATAGAGAATACTCAAATTGTTCATGGTGTATTAATTAATGATGTTGCTTCAGCAAATAAAAATATTAAAGCTGTATATAAGGTGTTAAAAAATATTACTGATCCAATTACTCCTCTTGCTTCTTGGAGTTTAAGCAATCCAAGCCAAATAGGCAATGATACAAACGATAATTTTAATTTTGAAGTAAGTGGTGATATAACTATATTAGATGATGGTGGTATTACTATAAAAGAAGGCAGTAAATTATTTTTAAAGAAAAGCTTATCAAGTTCAACACTTGGTGATTTAATAAATAGTTTTACATTCTCATTTGACTATAAAAAAGAAGATTTATCTGATTCAACTGATACATATATTGTTTCTGCTGGATGCTATGGTGGTTTTGTATTACACCAGGTTGGAAAAGATTTAAGAGTAACTGTTGGTGATCAATATTGTGTATTTTCAATTGATACTAGTAAAGCCAAAAATGACTGGATTCGTATAAGCATTACAGCAAATAAAGCAACAAAAGAGGTTTGTGCTTATATTGATGGTGAATTAAAAGCAAAAGGTACTACAACTGGAAATGTAATGTTTAGTAATAATGAAAATTATACATTATGTCTAAATGGCCAATGCGATGTAAATGGAACATCTCATGCAAGCTCATCAACTAATTCATATAGAAATGTTAACTTATATGATTATGTATTAAATAAAACACAAGTAAGTGATGAATTTACACTTAAAAAAGCTTCAATTTCTGATAATGATGTTTTAAAAATTAAAGATTGTGAAAAAATCAAAGACATTGTTGTTCCAGTTGGAACAAGCGCTCAAAGCGTAACTAGTAAGCTTCCTAAAACTATTGAAGTTGAGCTTGAAGATAGCTCAAAAGTAACATGTAACATTATTTGGACTAAACAAGAAGAAATATCAAGCAATGACAGAATTGAAGGATTTGTTATTAAGGGTAGATTAATTGGAAATAACATTTATACAGATGGAAAAGAAATAGAAGTAAATGTTACATATGATTATTCTAATTACAAAAACATTAAAGCAACTCCTGAAAGCTGGTATAAATTTGAAGATACAGACTTTGGAAAGGATAGTTCAAATAATAACAATTTAAATATTATTGGAACTATTAAGACTAATACAAATGAAAAAGGAATCTATTTAGATGGCGAATCATTCTTATATGCTCCTGCACTTAAGGATACAAATGATTTTAGTGATTATTTAAAGAGCTATACTTATTCTATTAACTTTAAACGTGATGATATTGATGAAAATCAATTCTTAATTAATTCAACAGCTTATGGTGATGGAATGGGCGTATTTATCAACAATTGGATTTCTATTTACTTTGGAAGTAATCATGAATTAGTTTTAAATTATAAAAAAGGCGAATGGAATCATCTTGTTGTAACTTGTAATATGGAAAGTGGCTATTGTGCTGCTTATCTAAATGGTGCTTTAGCAGCTGAGGATACATTTAATCCAGATGAATTATATGTTGTTGGAAAAGATAAGCCATTATATACGTTCTGTATTGGTGGACAATGTGATATTAATGGCACTTCTGCAACAGGCCTATTTAAAGGTTATATTGATGATGTTAGACTTTATAGCTTTGCTGCAAGTAAAGAATTTGTAAGTGGTATTTTTACTGATACAAATAAAGAAGGCGTATCTGGTTGGTTTAAAAATTCTCTATCTTCTATAAGCATTGAAGATGATATTGACTTTGTTATAGCAAATGATAATACAGTTGAAGATGTATTAGCATTCTTACCAGTTGAGGTTACTATTTATAATGAAGACAAATCAGTTAGTGGTAAAGCTAATGTTTTATGGTCTATAAATGAAGACACTTTAATTGGAAGGCTTTATAATTGTGATTTAGTTAATGTTGATAATATTAAATACACAAGAAAGCTAACATATAAAATTGAAACAATCATCAATGGAAAAGGTATTGTTTCTAGTGAAGTTGTAAATAAGGATGATAGTGTTACATTAACATTTACACCTGATAATGGTTATACATTAAAGGAAGTTTCATATAACAATGAAATTCTTCAAGTAAATAATGAAAACAATAGCTTTACATTTATTTTTGATGGTAAAAATATGCCTAATGTAACATTTAGTAAAATAGTATACACATTATCTTATGAAAATACTGAACTTGATGATGTTACATTTACAGTTGATGATGAAATAACACTTACTATTCCAACAAAAGATGGATATACATTTGAAGGCTATTATTTAACTAGTGACTTTACAGGTGAAAGCGTAAGTGTAATTAATAAAGGTACAACTACTAATATTACACTTTATGCTAAATGGAGTAAAAATGAAGAACCAATTCCTTCTGTTGAACCAAGTGAGGAACCATCAAGTGAAATAAGTGAAGAGCCTTCTTCATCTGTTGAACAACCAGTTTCTAGTGACAATAATGAAAAGCCAAATGAAAATAAAAAAGGCTGTAAGGGAAGTAATGCTTTAGGATTTATTGGCATGCTTACTTTAATTGGTACTTTAGCTTTAAAGAAAAATAAGAAATAAATACTTTTTGGAATTGCTCTTAAAAAGAGCAATTCCTATTATATAAGGAGTTATTAAAATGAATAAAAAATTATTATTAATTGCACTTTCATTAGGATTATTAAATGTTAATCCACAAGACATTAATAAAATAAATAACGTTAATGCTGCCATTGGCATTACTATGAATGATACATTTTCTGATAATATGATATTACAAAGAGATAGCAATGTTGAAATATATGGAGAAACTGGAAGTAATGAAGATGTTATAGTTACCTTTAACAACCAAGAAAAGAAAACAAAATCTGATGAAAATGGTAAATTCAGTGTCTATTTAGACAAAATGGAAGCAAATGCAGTTGGCCAAACATTAATAATTAAATCAAATAGTGCTACAAAACGAATTTATAATGTATTAGTTGGTGAGGTTTATTATGGCTCTGGTCAATCTAATATGGCCTATTATGTTGATGAATTTACCTATGCTGAAACATTAATTAAAAACAATCCTGAATACGGTGATGATTATTTAAAATATCAATCACAGCCATCATTTTTAGAAGATTTAAATAATTTTAAGCATTATGAATTATTAAGATTTTATACCCAATATCAATTACCTATAACTGCTGCCACTCCAAATAAAGGTATAACTAATGCTTGGATAAGCCCTAGTGGCGTTAGCGATTTACGTTATGTTAGCTTAACTGCTATTACATTTGCTATGAATTTATCTTCTTCACTAAACAACATTCCAGTTGGAATTATTGTTTCGGCTGTTGGAGGATCACAGCTTCATGAATGGATAAGTAAGGAAGATGCAAGTATTATTTATCCAAACAATGGTAACCCTACAATTTCTCAAAGACATGATAATATGTTTATTCCGATGGGTAGATATACAATTAAAGGTGCTTTATGGTATCAAGGAGAAAGTGATGTATATGGCTCACTTGATAAATATAAAGAATCATTTGTAGCTTATTGTAAGGAAATTAGAAGCTTCTTTAATAACGAAGCATTACCTATCATTACCTTCCAGCTTCCACAATTTGAAGATCCAGGTTGTAAAGGCTTATGGGCACCTTTTAGAAAAATTCAAGAAGAGCTAGCTAATGAAATTGATAATGTTTATTATGTTTGTGGCATAGATTTAGGAGATCACACTAATATCCATCCTTGCGATAAATTTGAGTTTACAAGCCGTGCAGTTGGTGTTGCCTTAAAATATATTTATAATGTTAATACGACATGTAATAATCATTATGGCTTAAGTCCAACAGTTGATAAAATTTATCAAAAGAATCAAAGCAGTGATACTTATTTAACTTTTAATAATGCAAATGAAATAAAAATTAGTGATGGAAATAAAAGTGGATTAATTGCTACAACAAACAAGCAATCATATGCAAATGTTAAAGAATATGAAAAAGTTGGTAGTAAATATATAAAATTTACTAGCAAGCATAAGTATTTTAGCTATTTACAAGAAAATATTTTCTCATATGATACAGCCTTCATTTATAACGAATATGATTTACCAGTTGCACCTTTTACTTTAAAGGAGGTAACAAAATATGATTATGATGTTGTAATTAATACTACAAATTGTAAGGTTAATGAAGGAGATCATTTCTTCATAAATAATAATGATAGCTTAACATTAACAATCGCACCTTATGAAAACACATCATTAGAAAGTGTTTTAGTTAATGGAAAAGAAGAAAAAATAAGTGATTCAATATTAGTATTAAATAACATTAATTGTGATACTATAATTGAAATAAATTATAAAGCAAATGAAAATCCTCCAATTGATAATCCAAGCGAGGAGCCATCTGTTGAACCTTCAAGTGAGGTAAGTGCAGAACCATCAAGCACTCCTAGTGTTACTCCTTCTTCAAGTGAAATAGAAAATACTAGTACAAATACTTCTTCAAATGAAGAAAAGCCAAACGAAAATAAAAAAGGCTGTAAAGGTAATATTACTTTTAAATTAATACCTTTATTAGCATTAATTATTATTGGCCTTTTAAAAAAGAAAAAGCACATTTAGTGCTTTAATAAATTGGTTTATCGTTAATATCCTTGGAAATATAATTTTCAGGGGAATAACGATATTCACGAGATAAATAATTATTCTTATAATCTGAAGGCGTCATGCCTGTATGCTTTTTAAATTCATAAATTAGCTGCTGACGATTATTAAAGCCTGTATGAGGACAAATTTCTTCAATTGTAAGATTTGTTTCAATTAAATAATTTTTACATTTACTTATACGATAATTATTAAGTGATTGTAGAATTGACATTCCCATATACGCTTTATAAAGTCTTTGTAAATATGCCTTATGAATTCCAGCATAATTTGCAATTTCTTCAATGCTTAAATCCTTTGTATAATTATTTTTAATATATTCTTCAGCTTTTTTAATATAAATAATTTTTGCCCCTTGCTGATTTGAGGTTAAGCATTTATCCATTTCAACAAACAATTGAATAAATCTTGTAATAACATTACATTCGTTATTCAAAGAATGATCATTATATTGAATTTGATTAATATATTGTGAAATATAATGCTCTAAATTTTCACTATCAAGAGCTGATATATATTTATTTGAAGAATAAGCAAACTTTTTTAGACCATCAAATTTATCTAAAAACAAACGTGTATTTAAATTGATTAATCTTTTAGCATCATTAGTAAAGGAATTACTAGGAACAACATCCCATTCTATATTATATAAGGTACAGCTTTCATTCTTATTAATTTTTAATTTATGATACGCTCCAGCATCAATTATAATAAAGTATTTTTTACCTAATTTTACTTCTATTTCTTGAAAGCCATCTTTTGTTTTCTTACTTATTATTACGCTACAGTTTCCACTTTGGCAATACATAAGTTCAATATATTGATGAGCATGAGTATCCATAGTAAATGAATCCTCAAAAACCTGACGATAATATGAATTTGGGATTAAATAAAAATTGTCTAAATCCTTTAAACGATTAATCATTAACCATCACCCTTTTTTCTTTATTATAGAGCATTAAAAGAAGAAAGGGAAAAGAAAAAGTATGTTTTTTTATATAAAGTAGCATTTTTGTATGAAAAAGAGACATTTTTAGCTACACAAAATTGCTTTTAATATTTTTATTAATATAAAATAGTAGTTAATAAAAGAGGAGTTGATTTCTATGGATACAATTACTAAAAAAGAAGAGAAAAAACAACATAGAAAATTAATTTTTAAACGAATTAAAGAAAACAAACAGGTTTATTTAATGATGCTTCCTGTTGTAGCTTTTTTCTTAATATTTGCTTATTTTCCAATGTATGGAATAATTATTGCTTTTAAGGATTATAGACCATCACTTGGTATATTAAGATCACCATTTTCAAAGCCTTTTTACATCCATTTTAAAAGTGTATTTGATACTCCATATTTCTTTAGAGCTATGAAAAACACTCTTATTATTAGCTTAATTAAAATTATATTTTGCTTTCCCGCGCCAATTATATTAGCTTTAATGATGAATGAGTTAAAATCTAAAACCTATAAGAAAGTTGTCCAAACTATTGTTTATTTACCAAACTTTATTTCTTGGGTTATATTTGGAAGCCTTGTATATGACATCTTTGGATTTGATGGAGTTATTAATTCTATTAGATCACTAATGGGGCTTAATGCAAAAGGCTATATGTCTGATGGTCGTTATTATTATTTAATTTTAATTGTATTTTCAATTATTAAAGATGCAGGATGGGGCTCAATTATTTATATGGCTGCTATGAGTGCTGTTAATCCAAGCTTATATGAGGCTGCTGAAATTGATGGCTGCGGAAGAATTAAAAAAATTATTCATGTAACTCTTCCATGTATTGTTCCAATAATTATGATTCAGCTTTTATTATCAATTGGAAACATTATGAACGCTGGCTTTGATGCAGTCTTTAATACATATAACAAGAATTTATATGATGTAGCTGATATTTTAGATACTTATATCTATCGTGTTGGCTTAGAGCAAGGAAGCTTTTCAATGGCTACAGCTATAGGCTTATTCAAATCAGTTATTAACTTTGCTTTATTACTTAGTGCTAACTTTATTGTTAAAAAAGTAAATGGCACTGGTATTTATGATGTTGAGCAATAAAGGAGATGACATTATGAAAAAGAATAAAAGTAAGCGTAATAAAAATAGTGCCTTTGATATTGTTATAATTGTTATTCTAGCTTTATTTTCAATTTGCTGTCTATATCCATTTATAAACATATTGTTAACTTCGTTTTCAACAGAAGCCGACTATTTAAATTCTAATATATTAGTTATTCCTCGTCACTTTAATATTGAATCATATCGTTATATTTTCTTAGAGGGCGGAATGCTAAAATCCTTTGGAATATCAGGCTTAGTTTCAATTTGTGGTGTAATTTATAGTATGCTATTAACTTCACTTGGAGCCTATGTATTATCAAAGAAAAGGCTTCCTGGTCAAAAAATATTCTTTACAATGATTTTAATTACTATGTTTTTTGGTGGAGGCATTATTCCGTTTTTCTTCGTATTAAAGTCTTTAAAACTTTATAACTCATTACTTGGTTTATTTATTCCATTTGGTATTAGCTCATATAACATGATAGTTTTAAGAAATTTCTTTGTATCAGTACCAGATGAGGTAATTGAATCAGCAAAGCTTGATGGAGCTAGTGACTTTACAATTTTAACTCGCATTGTAGTTCCATTATCAAAAGCCGGCTTTGCAACTATTATGCTATTTTATTTTGTTGGATTTTATAATGATTGGTATTGGCCAATGATTTTAATACAGAATGAAGACTTGTATCCATTATCATTAAAGCTTAGAAATATATTATCAAATGCTCAAGCTGCCGATTATTATAAACAAATAAATGTAGATTCTGGTTTACTATATTCAAAAGGACAAGACTCTGCATCAATTATTGTTTCACTTATTCCAATTCTAGTTATTTACCCATTTGTTCAAAAATATTTTGTTAAGGGTGTAATGCTAGGTTCAGTAAAATCTTAATTTTGAGGAATTATTATGAAATACATTACTATTAAAGAAAATGGAATAAATTTAATTTTTAAAATAGAAAACAATAAAATCTTTTTAGTTCATTTTGGACTTGATGAATTTAACGAAGAAATCATTAATAATGATAATACCTTATATCAAAATTATAGACTTTTTGAATTACAACTATCAGGAAAAGATCAGCCAATTCATCGAGGCGCTAAAAATATTTGTACTTCTGAAGGAAATGAAGCTTTATTTGATTCAATAAATGATTATAAAAATGAATATGGACGAAAAGTTGAAATTGTTTTAAAAACAAATGATTGCATAATCCAAGTTAATTATCAATTCTATAATAATATTAAATCAGTAAGAACATGGACAAATGTAAAAAATATCAAAAATGAAGATATAATTATTGAGCATATAAGTTCATTTGTCTTATATGGAATTTCTAAAGAATGTTTAAATAATAACTATGATGATGTAATTTTATGGTCTACTAACAATTCTTGGTATTGTGAAGGACAATGGATAAAAAAGCCGTTAAAGGATTATGGTATTTATAGAGTAAATAATATGCATTCTATGGCAAGAGCCTTGATATCTAATACTGGTAGCTGGAGTAGTAAGGAACATTTACCAATTGGATGTATTGAACAAGTTCACAGCAATCAATTCATGATGTTTGAAATTGAAAGTGGTGGCAGTTGGAATTTTGAGCTTAGCGCTTGCTTTAATCAAATATATATTAATTTATTTGGACCATCGAGTGAAGAAAATCAATGGTATAAAAAGCTTAAGCCTAATGAATCATTTAATTCAGTCTATTCTTGTATTTCATTTTCTAATGAATCAATTTATAAGGCTACTAATGAGATGATAAATTATCGAAGAATTATTAGGAAAAAATATAGTGAATATAATAAACTCTCTGTAATTTATAATCCTTATATGAATGATGCCTGGGATTATCCAAATGAAGAATTAGTTAAAGATGCTATAAAAGTTGCTAGTAATATTGGTTGTGATATCTTTTGTATAGATGCTGGTTGGTTTGGCAAAGAAAGCGATATAATGCGTTATATAGGTAATTGGGAAGAATCTAAATGTCGTTTCCCAAGTGGATTAAATACTACATTAAATCTTATTAAAGAATCAAATATGATTCCTGGACTATGGTTAGAGGTTGAAACAGTAGGTATTGATTCTCCTTTAAGAAATAAATTTCCACATGATTGCTTCTTTAATAGAAATGGAAAAGTACCTATTAACAATAATCGTATTCAGCTTGATTATACTAATTTAATCATTAAAGAATACTATAGTAATGTTTTAAATAGAATTATGAATGATTATCAAATTGGTTATATAAAAATGGATTATAATCATGATTCTGGAGCAGGCACAGAAATAAATGCTATAAGCTTTGGAGAAGGCTTAATGAATCATATCGATGCATATAGCAAATGGATAAACAATATAATGGATAAATATAAAAATTTAATTATTGAGTATTGTGCAAGTGGTGGCTTAAGAATGGATTATTACCATTTAAAGGATTATTCAATTTGTTCAATATCTGATCAAACAAATTATAAAGAGGTTCCTTATATTGCAGCTAACATTGCTTTTGCTGGTACTCCTGAGCAAATGGGAGTTTGGTGTTATCCATTAAAAGGCTGTGATAAAGAAGAAGTAATATTTAATGTCGTTAATTGCTTATTACTAAGAATGCAATTATCTGGTGGTGTTAGATTTCAAGAAAAAGCAAATAAAGAATTATTAATAGAAGGTATTAAATATCATAAGAAAATTAATAAAAACAAATGTAATGCTTTATCTATTTGGCCACTTGGGTTTGTAAAATACAATGATGATAAAGCTTCTTATGGCTTAAAAATTAATAATAAAATATATTTAGCTATATGGAATATGAAGACTATAAAGGAAATAACTATTCCACTTAATGAATATAAAGTTAAAAACATTAAAATTGGTTATCCTAGCAATGATAATTTAAAATGGAACTTTATTGATAATAACTTAAAAGTATACTTTGAAAATGAATATCAAGCTAGATTATTTGAAATAGAACTAACTAAATAATTAGGAAATAAACACTATTAAAGTGTTAAAATAAAAGCCATTAGCACGGCTTAAAACTGCTAAGAAAGGTAAATGAATTAATAATTATTGATATAAATTCATTATGGTACAATCTATGAAAAGGAATGCTAAATTATTATCTCTTATGCTTATTGGTTTGATTACAATGACTGGTTGTAATAATCAAAATAGTGTAGATGAAAATGGTCGTGTTATTTATAATGGTGGAGATGGTATGAATGATAATAAGCTTACTATTTTCCGTTGGAACTTTGCTGGTATTAACTCAGCAAAAAAAGCAAATACTACAATCTATAAAAAATTAAAAGAGGTTTGTGGAATGAATTTACAAGCATCTAGTGCTTCAGCTGGAGATTGGCAAACAAAACTAAATACAATGTTTGGTACACAAATGCTTCCAGATATTTTTGTAAGCATGGGACCTGAACGTTCAAGCTTATATAATTCTATGATAGATGATGGTGTATTAGTTTGTGTTTCTGATTTTGTAAGTGAAACTAAGTATCCAAATATTTATCATCAATTACAAAAATATGACTTTTTAACAAAAAATCTTTCTTACACTAAAGGAAAGCATTGGTCAATTCCTGTTTCTTGGAATCTTGAGCATACAATGTATATTCGCCTTGACTGGCTAAATAACTTAAATAAAAAAGAAAAGCTAACTCGTATTATTGCTGATGAGCAAAATATTAGTGAAAGTAGTGTAAGTGATGAAATGCTTGAAAGATATAAATTCACTGAGCCAAAGAATTTACTTGAATTTTATCGTTTATGTCGTGCATTTACATTATATGATCCTGATGAAAATGGTAAGGATGATACATATGGCTATACATCAGCTGCTGGAGAGGATTTATTTGCTGATTGTTGGATGTTTATTGCCCTAAATGGTGGTTGGAATAGTATGATTGATCCTGATAAGGATGGAATTTATGAACCAAGCTGGACAAGTGAAGGTTGTAAGAAGGCTATTGCCTTTTTAAATGATTTATATAAGTCTGGCTATGTTCAACCTAATTTCTATGAAAACACAACAGATAGTAAGCAAGAAGCTTTTGCTAAAGGTAATGTTGGTATGATTGAAGGACATGCTTGGTATAACAACATTGTTAGAAGCTTTATTGCTGCTAATACTACATCTACTTATGCTCCAACAATTGAAGAAGCTTCAAATATTATCGGAATGTTTATGCCACCAGCTGGCCCTACAGGTGTTAGAGGAATTTCTGGTAATCCTAACTTCTGGACAGTTACATGCTTAAATAATGGTATGTCAAATGCCGAATTAACAGCAGCTTTAAAATTAATCGATTACATGCTAAGTGATGAAGGACATGATCTTCTTATATATGGTCAAGAAGGTGAACACTTTAAATATGAAGATGGAAAAAGAGTAAGCCTTATGGGAAAAGCTGCTGATGGCTTTAATCGTACATTATCTGAGGTTGATGCTTGTGCTGAAATTGCCTCAGTTACAAACTGGTCTACTGGTTATTTAACTCCTTATCAAACAAATGCTGATAAGGTATTAACTGTAATGGAACAAGCAAAATCTTATTTAACTTATCCTGATTATCCATTTTTACAAACTGATTCATATGTAAAATATTGGGATATTATTCGTGACTTTGCTGAAGAGCAAGTATTTAAAATGCTATGCTCTGATTCAACATATGCTGGAAAACAAAGCTATAAAAATGGCTTTAAAATCCCAACATCTTATGATGAGGTTGGTGTGTATACAAAAGCTTATAATGATGCCTTTACAACTTTTGTAAATAATTATAATCAACAAGGTGGTAGTGCTATTACAAAAGAATACAATGAAGCTATTAAAACAGCTATGAAGGCTTAAGAGGGTATATTTATGAAATCATTATTATTACTATCTTTAGCTTTTAGTAGCTTATTATCAACAAATCAGCCATTAAGCTATAACACCTCTTCACCAATTTTAAATCAAGGTGAAAATGGATTTTATTATGCTTGGGGCACTCCATCAAATTATTTACTAATGGAATATGGCTTATCATCAAGTGGTAATTTATCTTGGCATGGGCTTGAATCATATCAAACAGTAAGTGGTAGCTCACTTCATCCAGGAGAAGCTTGGGGTTCAATGGTTATTTGGGTTGCACCATGCTCAGGAAAGGTTAATCTGAATGGCTTTATGGAAAAAGGAACTAATCAAGGAGATGGTGTGAATCTTGGAATTTATCATCATAGTTTTGAAAATAAAAGTGAAGAAGCTTTATTTTCTAAATTCGTTGAAAGTAGTTCTGAAACACTAAAATTTGATTACAATGAAACAATATCTATTAAAAAGGGAGATTCAATAATCTTTTATTGTGACTCTGGAATGGCTCATTCAAATAGCAGTGATAGCTGTGGCTGTCCATTTGTAATTTCTTATACACAAATGGAAAATGACTTAGTAGAAAATGAAGATTTAAGTAAATATTTATGTGTTGGTAGAGCCGGAGATATTGGTGGATTTACTCATGTTGATACTAAATTTGCTGCCTCTGATTTATCTGGTAATCAAAAAAAAACAAATAAAGGCTGCAAGGGTGAAATGGCCTCTTTATTTACAGGACTAGCTGCTTTTTATGCTTTATTAACTATTAAAAGGAGAAAGAACAATGAAAATTAAAAAATTACTATTAGCTCTTCTATTTGCTGTTTCTTCTTTGGCAAGCTGTAATAGCAATAATACAAATGTAAAAAGTGAAGAGGTTGACGATTATAAATTGTATTTAAATGAAACTTTTAATAGTGTAAAGGATTTATCAGATGCTCAAGGCTATAGGAATTGGTATTATTATTGTGGTGATACTGATGATAATAGCTTATCATTAATGACCTTTAATGATTATTATGGCCGTTGGTGTAGTAGATATCAAACATTATTTTATTCAACATATATGTGGGGATCATTTTGGTTACCTGAGGATCAACAAGGATATGGTATAGGAATGGGCTTTAAAGCTCCAGCTACTGGAAAAATACATGTTAGCTGTAAGGTAAGGCTACTAGCTGAAGAAAGATTTAATAGTGGAGATGGTGTTGTATTTTCTATTACTGATATAAATGGTGACCCTTATGATGGTGGTGAAATAAAACCTCGTGATGGCGGTAAAGACTTTATCTATGAATTTGATACTAATATTGTTAAAGATAATCAAATTCTATTTATGCTTTATCCAAATAATTCTAATCAAAACGACTTTACTGATGTAAATATTACAATTAATTATGTTGAAGGGTAGGATATAAAATGATAATAAAAAAACAACTTGGCAATATTACTGCCCTGTTTACAACTGAAGAAAATTCAAAAATCACTTCATTTATTATCGTACCAACTAATATGGTAGATAAGGTATTAGAAGACAAGCTAAATGTTTCTTATTTTACAAAATATGGAAATAGACAACCAGATTCAATGTTTCAAGTCGCTTTTTTAGGAGATAGTCCAAGCCGTGATTTTTCATCTGGTATGTCTTATCGTAATAGTGAAACTAGTAAAAATATGCATCTTGTTAAGCAAGAAATTAAAGAAGAAAATGATTTTATTACCTTAATAACATATCTTGAAGATAATAAAGGTATTAAAGGTAAACAAGTGTTACGCTATAAAAAGGGTTATGATTGTCTTGAAATATATAATGAGGTAACAAATAATTCTTCTGAAAATAAAACCCTTGAATATATATCATCATTTTCACTTGATGAAATAACGCCATTTGTTATAGATAATGATCCAAATACTATTATTCTTCATCGCTTTAGAAATCATTGGTCAGGTGAGGGACATCTTGAAAGCTTACCTGTTAGTAATTTTGAAATGGAAAATACCTGGTCATTATATGGAATTCGTATGGAACGATTTGGGCAAGTTGGTACTATGCCAGCAAGAGGATTTTTACCATTTGTAAGCTTAGAGGATACTTTAAATAATGTAACCTGGGCTGTACAAATCGAAGCACCGGCATCTTGGCAAATAGAGGTAGGCTATCATACATCAGGCCTTCATATATCAGGAGGAATAGCTGATTATAATTTTGGACATTTTCGCAAAATATTAAAGCCTAATGAAAGCTTTAAAACTAATAAAGCTTATATAAGTGTAGTAAATGGTAGTTTACTTGAAGCAAGCCAAAAAATAATTGAATACCAAAATAGCCTTAAGGTGTTTAAAAAAAGTGAAGAAGCAATGTCTATTATTTATAATGATTATTTATTTACAAATGGAAATCCTTCACTTATAAATGAAAAAAAGCAAATTGCAATTTGTGAAAAACTAGGTATTAATATCTTTGTAATGGATGATGGCTGGTTTAAAAACGAAGTAAATAATTGTGGATATCTTGGTGATTGGGTTGTAAACACAAAGCAATTCCCAGGTGGATTAAAAGAATATGCCCATGAAGTAAACAAAGCAAATATGCTAGCTGGTATTTGGATGGAATTTGAAAATGTTACTATAGGCTCAAATGCTAGCTTAAAATTAAATTGGATGCATACTAGAAATAATATTTTAATTAAGCATGAGGATCGAGTATTCTTAGATTTCCGTAAAAAGGAAGTATTTGATTATTACTTAAATCATATAGTTAATACCTTAAAGGAAAGTAATGTTAGTTATTTAAAGGTTGATTATAATGAAAATATTGGTTTAGGTGTTGATGGGGCTGAATCATTAGGTGAAGGATTAAGATTACATATAGAAGCTGTTTTAATGTTTTATAGAAAGCTAAAGGAAAGCCTACCTAATTTAGTTTTAGAAATTTGCTCATCTGGTGGCATGAGGCATGAACCAACGTTTATTTCTCTTGCTGATATGGTATCATTTTCTGATATTCATGAAGGCGTTGAGGGAGCTTTATGTGCTTGTAATTTACAATACTTTATGGCTCCACGTATTATGCAAATTTGGGCAACAATGAGAGATTACTTTAATAATGATGAAATAATTTATCGAATGGTTCAAGGAATGCTAGGAAGACTTTGTCTATCAGGAGATTTATCTGTTTATGGTGAAGATAAATTAAAAATAATTAAAGATGGTATAGATTTTTATAGAAAAATAGCCTTTATTATAAAAGATGGTACAACATACCATATAAATACTAAAAACTTAAATTCTTACCGCTTTTTACATGATAGTTTTTCTTTACTTCGTGGTAGCAAAAATAAGGATTATATGCTATTTTATGCTTTTGCTGTTAAAGCTCCAATTAAAGATATTGAAGATATATTACCATATAATGACTATGAAATTATTGCCTCATATGGAAAAGGAATTTCTACAATTAAAGACAATATAATTATTGTAAAGCCTAATAATTATCAAACATTTGCAAGTGTTTTCTTATTAAAAAGAAAAGGAGTAGAATAATATGAAAAAATACTATTCTTTAGCTATGTTATCATTTATTTTAATGACAACATGTGGCTGTGAAAATAAAACTGAACAAACAATTAATAATGATGAATTTTATAGAATTTTTTACAATACATCTACAACTCCTGATGTTGAAATAGACTTTAGCAAAAAGGATGCAAGTGCTATTCAAAATGTTAAAAAAATTGATATGTTTTCACCAACATGGGATTTTTTAAGCGGAAATTCTGTAAACTATGCTTCTCTTGATAGCTTAAAGGCTATGAAGGAATTTAAAAGTGAAGCAATGCGTATTGATATGATGTTTGGAAATGGTGGAATTGGTAATAACGATTTAACACAAGCAGGCTCTGTTAGTAGTGATGCTGCTTGGTATAAGGTTAATGCCTTTGCTGATGCTTTAAAAAACAATGCCTATGCCTTACCTTATTTAATAATGGTAGGAATTCCTGCATTTGCACAAATTGATGGTGCTGCTAAGGGCTATCCTGATTTAGAAAAATATTCAAAATTCTGTGAGGATGTAACTAGATACTTTAAGTCAAAAAAGAGAAGAATAATCTATGAAACATGGAACGAGCCTGATTTAAATGCTACATCTTACTGGACAAGTGGTATGCCATTATTTATTGATACTAGCGTTGCTGCAACTAAAGCCTATAAAAAAGGTGATCCAGATGCCTTTGTAGCTGAGCTTGGCTTATGCTGGCCAGTAACATTTTGTAATGATAATGTTACTTCCTTAAATGGAACATTATGGGACTATTACATGAAGAAAACTAAAGAAGCCAACAATAGCATCGATGCTTTTACTTGGCATTATTATGGTGATTCAAATGGTAATATGGAAGGCTGTAATAAGCATCAAGAAGATTTTTCATATTATAAGGAAAGCGTTCGTAATTCTATAAATAAAGATAATGAAAAATATGATTTATATACAATGACTCAGCATGTTACTGAATATTCATATGCAGCAACAGGAGCTGGCTTACTTGTCCAAACAGGACTTATTCCAAATTTATATGATTGTATTAATCATACCAAAATAGCTACAGATATTTCTCGTTTTTCATGGGCTTCTTATTTGATGAGTGAATTTGCTGTTATTGATCCTTATTCTTGGCATAAAAGTCCAGCATACTATGCTTTATGGACATATGGAAGACTTCCTTTAAATCCAGTAGAAATTACAAAAGATTCAAGCATTGATAATGATTTTGGCTTTTTAACAGGAGTTGATGCATCACGTGCTAGTGCTTTAATTTATAATAAAAATCTTTCACCTTCTTATAGTGTTGCTAAAGAATATAAGCAAAGAAAAGAAGATACAAGGAATGTTAGTATACAATTTAAAAATATTCCATTTGATACAAAGGAAGCAAGGGTATATTTAATTGATAATGAGCATCAATCATATAATACTAAAGATAATGAACCATATTTAATTATGGACATTGAACCAGAAAAAATCAAAAAAGATACTGTTACAATTGATTGTGAAATTCCTGGTAATAGTGCTTTTTATGTAGAATTTGGTGATGGTAGTAATAAATCAGAAATGGATAATTATTCTTCCTTACATGATTATATAGTACGTAAGGATTATTATTATGAAAAACGTGATGATAATATGCCTTATGCCGATATTCATGAAAATAGCTTTGAGGTATCATTAGGAATGCTTAATCATAACGAAGGTAAAACTGCTTTAATGGTTACTCTTGATGATATGGATAAATATAATTCCTTAAATTTAAAATATGATGTTTATGGAAACTTAAGCTCAACTAATCAAAATAAAGCTATTGGTGTAAGAGTTGATTACCATACACCAAATGGCTATACTTATTCAGTTAATTATTATTTTAGAGATTATAAAAATGATTTTTCATATCATAAATGGGGAACTGGTAGTAAATCATTACTACAAAAGCAATTTGCTACTGACTTAAATGGTAATTATAAATTAGACTATATGTCTTATGCTCCATCTGATTTTGATGGTAGAATGCAACTTACTTATTATATGGTTGATGCCGGTAATAATGTAAGTGCTAATATTAAAACAACTATAAATGAATAAGAAAGGAATAGACGCTTAAAAATGTCTATTTGGTTTTTAAAATGTTTAATAAAAGAATAAAAGAAAGAACAATATACATTGATGAAGCATTTAAAGAGCATAGTGAAGAAAATACTGATTTTAAATACGAAGAGAAAAGAACTAATATTAATAAGTATGTAACAAAAATCACCTTAAAATATCATAATATAGGAAAGTCTACTAAAATAATACCTTTATATGAAAAAAGCTGTAATAAGCCTATTTTCTATTTTGTTCCTTGTGTTAATTATAATGGTAACTTATGGGGAGATGGAAAAGAGCCAAAGGGCATGGATGATTTAAATAAGCCATGGATTTATTATAAAGATAGAATGGGATTACCAGGAGCTATCTTTAGCTTTGATGGTAATAATTATCAAGGTATTTTTGCTAGTAAAAATAAAGAAGTTTCATCTTCTATAATGTCTTATAATGATACATATATAATGCGAACTTATTTTGCAAATATTGAATATCCCAAGGTATTTTTACGTAAATTTGAATATGGTAAAGCAATTATTAATTATGTTTCATTTAAGGAAAATGAAACTAAAACATTTATAGCTTATGAATTCAATAATCCTAATTGTAAAAATATTTTTGGCTATGATGCCTTATTTGATTTTATTCATCAAAATTATATTAGCTTTTATGATAAAAAATATAGCGATAAAGACTTAATTAAAATGGATTATACATTTCTTGAATCATTAATTGAAAAAAAAGAAGATGGTTATGTATCAAATATGGGATTACTTCCTAATGGTATTCATCAATTAGGTCATAAAGGGCTTTCTTTTATTTATCGAAAATTTGGAAAGTATGAAATTGGTTGGTGTGGTCAAAATATAACAATTGCTGAATTGTTTTTAAAAAGATATATTAAAAATAAAAATGAAGAAGACTTAAAAATCTCTTTAGGCATTTTATCTACATGGAGTAAATATGTCTATAAAAATGGAATTGTTGCCACTAATATTGATAGTAAATTAGATTATACATCTTATATAGATTCTAATAATGAAGGTTGGTTTTTATATAAAATAAATTCAATTATTTCACTTTTAAAATCATTAAATATTAATACAGCAAAATATGAAAAAATAAGAGATAATGCTATTAATTATTATCTTAACAATTTCAAAACAGGAATGTTTCCTCAAATAATAGATGTAAAAGGAAATATTATTAAAAAGGATGGCTGTGCTGGAACTATTATGATACTTGGATTTTTATCGACCTATCAGCTTACAAAAAATAAAGATTATTTAAATAGAGGAATTGAGGCTTATAAGTGCTATAATAATACCTATCTAACGCATTCACTATTTGCTGGTGGTGCTTTAGATACATATTGTATTGATAAAGAAAGTGCTGGTCCTATGCTTAAGGCTTCTTTATTACTTTATGAAATAACTAATGATAAAAACTATTTAAATGATGCTAAAAAAATAGCTTCCTATTTAATGACTTGGTGCTTTTATCATGATGTTAAATTTAAAAGAAATACTGATTGCTATAAGCTTAAAATTAAAACAACAGGTTCAACTGCTGTCTCAACATGCCATAATCATATTGATTGCTGGGGATTATTTTATGTTTCAGATTTTATAAAGCTATATAAAATAACTAAAAGAAAAACTTATAAAATTCATGCCGAAATATTATGGAATTTTACAGTTCAATATGTTAGTGATGGAAGCTTAAAGCTACATGGTATGCTTCGTCCACTTGGGGCTGAAAATGAAGCTATAATCCAATGTAATTGGCATGGTAATGATGAAAAGGTTGGTATATTAAATGACTGGCTAGTAGCTTGGGTTAAGGTCTTTCAAATTGATACGTATTATCAACTAAAGGAGTTAAAAAATTATGGAAAACAAAATAATTAATGATTTTTTCAATATTGAAAATGCTGATTTTGTCGATGATATTAAAATTAGCCAAAAAACTATTAATAATGTCACTTATTATAAGCTTCATTTTACCTTTAATAATAAAGATATTCACGAAATGAAAATATCATTTAAGAAAATGGTTAAGGATGTATCATTTACCTATAAGCCTTCCTTTTTAGCAAATACTAACTATAGGCCTAATTGGGATTATGGAAATAGTATTGAAAGTAAATTTTCACATTGTTCCCCAATTTTTGGCTTATTAAATGCTAAAAATGAAATGATTTATAGTGTCAGCTTAAGTGATTGTGCACACATTATAAGAATGCATATTGGGGTAATTGAAGAAACACTTGAATCTATATGTATTATTCGTTTATTTGATAGCTTTACAACATTAGATAATGGCTATGAGCTTGAAATAAGAGTTGATGAAAATATTAAACCATTAAGTGATGCTTTAAAAGAAATAAACGATTACTTATATAAAGTAAATAACATTAAGATGAATATTACATCTTCTGCTTATAATCTAGTTTATTCAACATGGTATAATTTCCATCAAAATTTAAAGCAAGATGAATTACTTGAAGAAATGAAGCTTGCTTCAAACTATGGTGTTAAAACATTAATTATTGATGATGGCTGGCAAACTGATGATTCTTCACGTGGCTATAGCTTTTGTGGAGATTGGGAGATTGCTAAATCTCGTTTTTATAATTTTAAAAAATTTGTTGAGGATGTTCATAAATTAGATATAAAGGTTATGCTTTGGATTGGTTTACCATTTATTGGAAAAAATAGTAAGCATTATGAAAAGCTAAAAGGTAAATATTTAAATAATGATGAAAATAGTGATACTTTTATTATTGATCCTCGCTATAAAAAATGCCGTGATTATGTTGTTTCAACATTAACACGATTACTTACTTCATACGATTTAGATGGCTTTAAAATTGATTTTATAGATTCATTTAATTTAAGTGATAAAAATACTTATAATAAGGAAATGGATTATAAATCATTAGAAACTGCTTTAGATAAATTATTTATTTCAATAAATAATCTAAAGGAAATTAAAAATGATTTACTAATTGAATTTAGACAAAACTATACATCACCTGTATTAGATAAAAGCGCTAATATGATAAGAGTTGCTGACTGCCCTGCTGATTATAAAACAAATTATAGTGAAATAATTAATCTAAGATTAACAACAAAGCTTGCTGTGTCTGCTGATATGACAATATTTGCTAGTGGTGATTCAATTAGTCAAAAGGCTCGTCATTTATATGCAACAATGTTTGGTGTTCCACAATTTTCCTTTGTTTTGAAGAATTTAAGCAATGATGATAAAAAACTACTTAAAACTTTTTCACAATTTTATTTAAAAAATCAAGATATATTAATGGCTAATAATTTTAAAGCATTAGGAAATCCAATTAGCTATGATATGGCTTATAGCTTTAAGGATAATAAACAAATTATCGCTTTATATAATACTAATTATTTATGTATCAATGATGATGATGTTAAAACTACAATTGTTAATTTATCAAGCAATGACAATATAATTATTGAAACTAATAAAAAGATAAATGTTCAAATTTTTGATGCTTTTTATCGACTAGTTGATAGTTTAACACTAACTAATAAGCTAAATAAAATAAATATTCCTTCATTTACTATAATAGAAATTAATTAAATAAGAAACATGTAGCTACCCTTGATTGTGTAGCTATTTTTTATTAAAAGTTTTAAGTTAAAATCATTAGTTTTTGGCAAATGTACTTCTACAGAAGTATAATTTATTATATAAAAAGTTATAAAGATGGTTAAAAATGGGCAAAATTATTATATATTATGGTTCATTCAAAAGTTATAAAACAGCCACTTTTTGGTGAAGGGAAAAAATATAATGACTATGGTAGAGGATTTTATTGTACAAAAGATATAGAACTTGCAAAAGAATGGGCTTGTACAGAAGATATTCAAGGATATGCAAATAAGTATGAGTTAAATTTAATAGATTTAAAAGTACTAGACTTATCTAATAATAAATATAATATTTTAAATTGGTTAACAATTCTTATGGAAAATAGAATTGTTAATCTAAGTACACCTCTTCAAAAGCAAGCAAGAGATTACCTAATTAAAAATTTTTTGCCTGATTATAAAAACTATGATGTAATAATTGGATATAGAGCTGATGATGCATATTTTTCATTTGCTAGAGCATTTATTAGTAATGAAATTAGTTTATCACAGTTAAATATTGCAATGAAACTAAAAAAATTAGGTTTACAATATTGCTTAAAGACCAAAAAAGCTTTTAATAATTTACATTTTATCGATTCTATAATAGCAGATAACTCAATATATCATATTAAGAAAACTAATAGAGATAATGCTGCTAAAAATGATTATTTAAAAGAATTAGAAAATGGTGACTTAAGTGGAACATTTATGAGAGATATTATAACGGAGAAAATGAAAAATAAAGATAAAAGGATACAATTTTAACTATTTAGATTTAGCAATGAAAAATTTAGGTGAAGCTTTTGATTATGCTAAAAACTCTTATAAAATTGATATGGATAGTTTTATGGATATGTTTATTACAAGTGGCTATGCAAAGTTGTTTCAAGATGGTAATACTAAAGTAATTGAAGGAATATCAGGCTGTGAATTAGTTTTAAATATTTTTGAAAAGATTGGTCTTGAAGAAGAAATTATAATGCCATCTAATTCTTTTTATCAATCATGTGAATATTGGTGTGGGTGGATTCTTGCTTATTTTCAATGGAAAACTAGTTTACCTTTTAAATTTATTCATCAAAACATATCAATGAAGGAAATTGAAAGCCTTTATCCTACTTTACATGAAGCAAGTGAAGATAAATTTGTTGATGTATTAACTAAAAGAATTAAAGATAAAGTTAAAACATCAAGGCTAAAACAAAGACGAATAATTTGTGGATTATCACAAAAGGAATTATCATTAAAATCAGGTGTAAACTTAAGAACTTTACAGCAATATGAATTAAAAACTAAAAACATTAACAATGCTTCTGTTTTAAAGGTATATGCTTTAGCAAAAGCATTAAAATGTGAAATTGAAGACTTACTAGAATTAATATAGCGTTAAAAAAGAAGACCAATTAGTCTTCTGTTTTTTCAATTAGTATTTATTTTTATAATAATCGTATAATTCTTTAAACTTTGCAAAATGAACAAGTTCCCTTTGACGTAGGAATAAAAGAGGTTGAATAACTTCATCATCGCTAGCTAAATCTATTAAGTGCTCATAAGTAGCTCTAGCTTTTTCCTCTGCTGCCATGTCTTCGCTTAAATCAGCTAAATAATCACCAGTAAAGCCCATTCCAGTAGTTGAAAAGGCACTACCAAATACATCTGATGGTGTTATTTCCATTCCATGCTGTGCATAATTTAAATCAAGGCCTGCTTCCTTTAATTCCTTTAAGGTAGCACCTTTAGTTAATTGACTAACCATAGCACAAATCATTTCTACATGGCCAAATTCTTCAACAGCTATATCGGTTAATAAAGCCATTCCCTTTTCATCAGGCATTGAATATCTTTGGTTTAAATAACGCATTGCTGCGCCTAATTCTCCATATGGCCCTCCATATTGAGTAACTATATATTTAGCCATTTTCAAGTCTTTTTTAGTAATATTAATTGGATAAGTTAAATATTTTTTATACATGAACATAGCTTAATTCTCCCATGGAAATTTCTTTTCATTCCAAACATATTTTGTTGTTACCTGGCATGGATATACTGGCCCATAGGTATTTAAATATGTTTCTTTGGCTTTATTAAACTCTTCCTTATAAAAGTTTAACATTTTTAAAACTTTCTCATCACTTGGATTAATATCTAAATATAAAGACAAATCTTGAATTGCTAAATCACATTTTTGAATAAATAACAACAAACCTTCTTGATCATTTTTTGTTTTTATTTCTTTAGGCACATAATTTTTATAGGGCTTATATGTTTCTTTACATAAATTTCCTTTAATATAGCCTTCATTTGCATCATAAAATTTACTAATTGAAGAAGTATTATAATTTTCCATTTTTAAATCTCCTTCATTTTTAAAATATGCAAATAGAAGCAAAAAAAATAGGCAAACGCCTATTTAAATGAAACTTTACTAATTAAATCTGCATATGCCTTATAATAAATCTTCATAATATCTTCAATTGCTCTTATTTGAATTCTTTCATTTGGTTGGTGAATAATAATTTCTCCATACCCTTCCATTTCAGGTCCAAATGCTACACAATTAGTAAATTCACGGGCATATGTTCCTCCAGCTGAGCAAATTGGCTGGCTTTCAAAGTCATGAGTTACATCCTGATATGCCTTTACTAATGACTTAATCATAATAGAATTCTTATCCATAATAAAGCCATTTGAAGATGAAAGTAAAGTAACCGACACATTATACGGCTTAACCGTATTATTAATTTGTTCTACCATTTTTTTATTATTAGTAGTAAATGGAAGTCTTGAATTAATCTTAATACTAAATTTATCATTTTCATAATGAACTAAGCCAACATTAACGGCAATTTTTCCGTATTCATCCTCAGCAAAGCAGCCTAACTTTTCGCCATGAACATTAGTATTTATGCAATCATAATAAAAATTAACAAAATCATTGTTTAAAGCATTCTTTAAAGCACAAATTGCAAATGAAGCAGCATTTACACCGCATTCAGGAATTGATCCATGTGCAGCCTTTCCATAAACTGTATAAGTTAATTTATTATCTTCATCCTTGACTTCAAACTTAATATTATTTTTATTTAAGTATTCTTCAATATTACTAATAGCTTTAGTCTTACAATTATTACAAGCATATGCTAAAGTAAATACACATCTATCTGGAACAGCATTAATTACAATACCACTATCTAAATATAAAAGCTTAACGCCTTCATTAGTTTTATTAGTACCAGTAATTTCAATATTGTTAATTGATTTTTCACCAAAAATAACTGGGAAGCTTGAATCTGGTGAAACACCATAGCTAATTGGTTCATCAACCTTTAGATAATGCTCAACACATAATGAACCACTTTCTTCATTGCAGCCAAAAATTAATCTAACTCTTTTATTGAAGTTAAAGCCACTATCCATTAAAGCCTTAATAGCATAAATTGAAATAACAACAGGTCCTTTATCATCCCAAGTACCTCTACCCCACATTTCACCATCAACAATTTCTCCAGAATATGGAGGATATTTCCATCCTTCACCTTCAGGTACAACATCTAAGTGTCCAATAATACCAACAAGCTCATCGCCACTTCCAACTTCAGCATATCCGCAATAGCCATCTAAATTTTTAACCTTAAAGCCTAAATCCTTGCAAACACCTAAAATGTATTCTATGCATTCCTTATTTC
>CAKPZU010000004.1 GCA_934215405.1 uncultured Bacilli bacterium
TTGAATATCCTAAATAGGTTATATAGCCTGCTGTTAAAAAATGAAAAATGCTATCGTAGTGATGGATATAAATATAAAACGAAAAAATTTCCCCAAAAACAAAATGAGCAATTAAAAAAGAAAAATATATTAGCTGAGTAGAAAAGCGAATATCTTCTTTAATTATATTTTTTACTATAAAAGGAATGAGTAAGCAAATAAATAGCATTAGGCATTGCATGCTATTAAAAATTACATTATTAAAAAGAAAAAAAAGGAAAAAAAACAGAGAAGCTATTAATAATATTATATTAATAAGTGTTATTTCCCTATTTTTCATCTTGCATGTCCTCCATGCAAGTATATGAAGATTATTTATTAAATAGACTATTAAAGCATTCTGGTATTTTGGCTTTAAATGTCATCTTTTTTAAAGTTACAGGATGCGTTAATTCTAAAACATAAGCATGTAGCCCTAATCTTTTAAGTGGATCTGAAACTGGTCCATATTTTGAATCGCCAACTACCTTATGATTTAAATCACCCATATGAACTCTTATTTGATTTTTCCTTCCAGAATCAATATTTACATCTACTAATGAATATGATGAGCTTTCTTTTAATACCTTATAATGAGTAATAGCTAATTGTCCAGTTTTATCATTAGTTGAATACATTAAATGATTAACGTTTTCCTTTAAATATGATTTAATTGTTCCGCTTTTTTTCGTAAATCTTCCTTCAACTACTGCAATATATTCTCTTTTAGATACAATATCTTGCCATTTATGTTGCAATAAATTTTTGATTTTCTCATTTTTAGCAACAAGCAAAACTCCTGAGGTATCCTTATCAATTCTATGGACAATAAATACCCTAGCTTTTTTATCCTTTTTACTAACATAATCATTCAAAAGCCTATAGGCGGTATTGCTTTTTTCATTATCGCTTTCAATTGATAGTAAACCAGAAGGCTTATTAATAGCAATTAATTCATCGTCCTCATAAATAATGTCTAGTTTAATGCTATTTTGCTTACTAGCTAAGGCAGGATTTTTAACTAATTGAACTAAATCTTCTTTATATATTTTAAAATCAAATTGTGTTGTACATGTACCATTTACTAATATTTGATGATTAGATAAATATTTTTTTATGTTATTTTTAGAATCATTAGTAATGTGCTCAAACAAAAATTTTAAAAGCTCGTTTTCCTTACTAACTTTAAATGTTTTTAATATAATTGTTTTGGTTTCCTTTAATTCAACCTTGTTAGAATTTTTGTTAACCTTTACATTATTTTGCTTTCTATTCATCATATACATATTCCTTTTTGTGCTTTATTTTTAATTTTTTAAAATCTAAATATTGCTTGTCATCAAAAACAATAGAAATACTTCCTTGTTCGCTATAAATTAAAGCAAAGCCTTCTTCTTCATTACAAAAAACAGGATTAAATAAATATATTTGCTCTTCCTTATTAAATAAAACAGGGCTTGAAAAGTTTTCAATATCAAGTAATACCTTTAATACCTCATTGCTTTTTTTATAAATTAATATATCAAGAGGAATTAGACTTACTGTAGCTGTATCAAACATATGTGTTTCATAGCCAACAAAACTTGAAGCAATTGTCGGAAAAGCCTTTTTATAATCAATTGTTTTTTCCTCTAAAGCTAATTTATTAATTATTTCATTCATTTGCTTAGTAAGAGCTATATCTGAATTGAAAATTTGATTTTGATATTCATTAAATTCATCATCCGTTTTTATTTTTAGTTTTTTTAGAGCTTTGATTAAAAATGGCTCTTTATTATCATACCATACCTTTATCTCATGATGCTTTTCGATACATCTTTTTTTATATTCATTAATAATTTCATTACCTTTTTCTTCATCAATTTTATAATTATGAATTGTACTAAAGCATATCTCATTTGAAAGAGAATATAAAAAAGAAATGATATCCTCTCTTTTTTTCTTATTTAAAGCCTTACTAATTTCAACTTTTATCATATTTTTTCCTCAATCCATATTATTTTAGCATGTTTTAACAATTAATTATATATTTTCTTAAAAAATAGCAAATAATAAAGTCGAGGTGAATTAATATGGATAACTATGAGAAAATTAAAAATTTAACCATTGAAGAAATTGTAAATGCTTTATCCTCATTTGTTATAAATAATAATATTAAGCAAAAGCTATATGAAGCTATATTTAGTAAGTCTGAAATTGATTATGATACTTTAAATAAGCTTATTCCTTATTTAGATGCTGATGATTTAAATTCAATTCTTAAATATGATTTGGACTATTCAATTTCTTTTTTGCTTAATGTCAAGGATATAGCATATGAAGATGATTTAACAAAGCAAACTATTTATTTATATCGTCGACATAATTTGAATTATATTATTCCTTTACTTGAATATGTAGATGAAGATACAATCCGTGAAGAAATGAGAAAAAAATGAGTTTTAAACTCATTCAATTTCATAATTTAAAATATATGATGTTAAGGCTTTAAAGCCTTTTTCATTTGGATGTAAGCCATCATCACTATATAATTCTTTGCTTCCACCCTTAAAGTTTTCCTTATCAAATAATTTAGAAACATCAATTAAATTCATTTTATAAACCTCACACATTAATTTAATTGCTAAATTATATTCAGAAATTGAATAATTAAATGGCTCCTTTTCGTATGGATATGTTCTATATAGTATATTTAAAACAAATATCTTAGCATTAGGATTATTTTCTTTTATTTTTTTAAAGCCAAAATTCATGCCTTCATAAAAAGACATATCGCCTTGATATTCATTTTTAGCAACATCCTTATAATCCTTAAAAGGAATTTGCTCACTATAATCATTAGTTCCAAACATTACAAAAACAACCTCAGCGTCCTTCAATTTATCAATTGAATGAGTTACCTGATAAGGAAAATGACGAAATGATTGGCGTAGTGCATTTTGTAAATAGCAATTAGCATAGCATCCACCTGATACTGCAAAATTATCAACACTTTTAAAATGGCAAGCGTCATCAAGCATCTTTACATGATTGTAGCCAAGGCCATATTTATAATTACTATCATCCTTATGCGTTAAATTTCTAAAATGATCATATTTTTCCCAATTGTGTGTAATTGAATCACCATAAAAAACAACTTTTTTATTACATAAATAATCTTTTAGTTTCATTTTTTTATCTTCCTTTTTGTCCATTTAATATATAATCAGTTAAAACCAAATAGCCTTCCTTGTTTAAGTGCAGCCTTGCACCATTACCTTCTTTATAATATTGAGTGCTACTTTCATCAAACAATGAATAAACATCAATATATTTCACATTATTTTCTTCACATGTCATTTCCATAAATTCATTATATTTTTCATCCTTAATATAATATTTTTTGCCATAATCAGAAAACATGATACTAAAGAATACTATTATTGCTTTAGGATTAACGCTTTTAATTTTGTTAATACCATAAATCATACTAGAGCAAAATGTTGCATCAGTTTTTCCATCAATAACTGCTTCGCTTCCTGTTGGATCACCAAGCTCACTTTGCGTGTCAATTTTATCTCCTTGTGAAATATCATTAACACCATACATTATAAATACAAAATCGGAATTTTCAATTGTTTTTAAGTTGTCATCAACGCTTACAGGAAAGCAATTTTTAGCTATTCTATATTCAGTATAATTTTTAAAGACTGATGGCTTATATGTCATTGTTCCGCCACTATGTCCAACATTGCTAAATGATGAAAAGTGACATTTATCATTTAAATAATTAGTATAATTATCTCCATATTGCTTATCTGTTATTGAATCACCAAAAAAGATAATGCTTTTACCATATAGGCTTCCTAAATCAATATCAACTATATATGAAGCTAATGACGAGTCAAATATAAGAACCTCAATTACTTGAATTTTTTCATCTTTAATAATAGCTATTTTTACATTCACTCTTTCTTCATCAATAGCAAATGATTTAATAACACCATTATTATCTATTACTAAAGCCTTTTCATTTGAGCTTACAAAACTAGCATTTGTTAAATCCTCATTAGCCATTAATGATAAATTATAAGATGATGATTCTGCCATTTTTATAGTGCTTTTATCTGAAAATCTATGATTTTCAACATAATTGAAGGTACTATTAGAAGTCTCATTAATACTATTTGAATTATTTGAATTATTTGAATTACAAGAGGAAATTGGTAATAGCGCTAAGGCTAATAATGCAAGTAATTTTCTTTTTTTCATAATCTAGTTCTCCTTTTGATGTTTTAAATTATATTTATATAGAGCTTGAAGCCTATTTAAATTATATCTTAAGACAAATGCTGGAAGCAAATCTAAAATAAAATTAACGATAGCAAATGGTAAAAACATTGTAAGATATAATTTAGATGAGCCACTATACATATTAAAATCAAGTAATAAAATCAAAAATCCCATTATTGCTCCAACAATGTGTCCCCACATTCCATAGCAAGCTTCCTCTATGAATCTAGCTACATATTCATTATCCTTTGGCTTTAAAACCTTATTTTTATGAAAGTTTGTAAATGACCCCAGCTCAGGAATTTTATCTTTCCATTTTTTTATTTTAAAAAAATCATATATTTTCATTTCTTTTTTAGATACTTGATAAATCTTTAAATCTCTATTAACAAATTTTTTTGGAAGCAAATATCTAATTATTCCAGCAAATATACCATCTATTATTATAAGTATTATAACTAAGATAATTGCAATTAATAAATAAATATACCAACTAAAAATATGAAATGAGAAATAATTAATTAAGGTAATTGCAATAGCAGACAAAATGATTATTATTCCATATAAAATCATAAAAGTTCCTTTCTATTATAAGCAATTCAAAACAAAGCCTGAGGCTTCAACTCTTAAGCCACAAACATTTTTTAAAAAGTCGATATATAGCTTAAATAGCTTTATTGCTTCGTAATCCTCAAATTCAAATAAATCATCATTTTTTAAAAATTTATATATTTTTTTTAAAAATGATGAAGGCATTTTGCTGTGTAGTCTGCTATCAAAGCAGCTTTTACAAATAAATCCACCTGCTTCAAAATCAAATGATATTAAGTTATTTTTATTGCCACAATTTACACAGCCTATTACATTAGGCTCATATCCTAATGTATAGCAGACATTTTTTATAAAATAGTTTAACACATTAAGTGGATAAATATCATTTTCTAAATAATCAAAGCAACGTAATGATAAATCATAGCCATTAAAATCATTACTTAATTGCTCAAGAAGTGAAAAAATAAAGGAATAACTGCTAGAAACTAAAATATCTTCAAATGGCTTTTTATATATTTTTATAACGCTTGCTGTTTTTAATGTCTGATTGCTCGTTTCGCTTTTTGCTTGTATTATAAATTCACTAATTGTATAAAAATTACATGCTCCTTTATTTTTACTAGTCATTTTATTTATTCCCCGAGCTTTGAATACCTCTTTGCTATTACTAGCTAGTACATTAAAAATAGCATCATTGTCCTTATAATCAATCTTTTTATAGACAAAGCCTATAACTTTTTTTTCAATCATTTATTTCGTATCCTAGCATTTTTAAAATAGATGGAGAATTTCGCCAATCCTTTTGAACCCTAACAAAAATTTCTAAAACAACCTGCTTATTTAACGAATTTGCTAAATCATCTCGAGCCTGCTTAGTAATTTTCTTGAGCATTTCCCCTTTTTTTCCAATAATTATTCCTTTTTGTGAATCACGTGTAACTAAAGCAATTACTCTTGCCTTTAGTTTACCTTCACTTTCATTTACCTCTTCTGTATAAACACCAATAGAATAAGGAAGTTCATCCTGTAAATTTAAAAATATTTTTTCTCTTACTGTTTCAGAAATTGAAAACGTTTTAGGGTGGTCAGAAACCATAGTTATTGGATAATATCTAGGTCCTTCCTGTAAATATGATTTAATTAACTTAATTAATTCATCAATATTTGTTTCATTTAACGCGCTAATAGGTATTATTTCATCAAATATATTTAATGAAGCATAATGAGTAATTATTGGAAGCAATTCTATTTTTGATTTACAGTCTATTTTGTTGATTACTAAAATTTTAGGACATTTGTTATTTTTAATACGCTCAATAACATATTTATCTGAAGCATTTGAATCCTTTGAAATATCAACTAGCATCAAAATCACATCAACATCATTAACAGCCGATACTGCATTAGCATTCATAATATTTCCTAAAGAATCCTCGCTTTTATGAATGCCTGGAGTATCAGTAAAGATAATTTGCGAATCCTCATCATTATAAATACCTCTTATAACATCTCTTGTTGTTTGAGGCTTAAATGATACAATTGAAACCTTTTGTCCAATAATAGCGTTTATTAAGGTTGATTTACCAACATTTGGTCGACCAATTACACAAACAAAACCCGACTTCATTATTATAAATCCTCTTTATCAAAAGAAAGTGGCATTAATTCATCAACAGATGAAATAATATATTCACCTTTACTTCCATAAGCTAAATAAACTTTACAATTCTTAGGCAATAGCTCTACCATTACTTGACGGCAAGCACCACATGGAGAAACCATATATTCCTTTGGAGAATATACACAAAAAGCTATAATATCTTCCTTTTTTACACCATCTGAATAAGCATAAAACATACATGTTCTTTCAGCACAATTACTCAAGCCATATGAAGCATTTTCAATATTAGCTCCTTTATAAATTCTATTCTCTTTTGTTAATAAAGATGCCCCAACCTTAAAATTTGAATATGGTGAATAAGAATTTTTAGAAACCTCTTTAGCTTCATTAATTAATAATTCAATTTCTTTTTCCATTTATAGTCCTCCTAGCGTACAATTTTAAAATGGTCCATAATATCATCTTGCATTTTAAACATCTTTTTAGCATCATCTTCATTCATATGATCCATTTTTAGTAAATGCAACAATCCATGAACGAATAAAAAGCATACCTCGCGATACATAGAATGCCCATAAGATTTAGCTTGGCTTTTAGCCTTACTTACACAAATAAACAAATCACCAAGTGTAATAAAGCCATCATATTTTTCAAAGCCTTCATCATTTTCAAAGCTTATAACATCAGTTACTTTATCAATTTTCCTATATGTTTTATTAATTTCTCTAATTGTGTTTTTAGAAACTAAGGTCAATGAAACCTCAACCTTTCCTTTGATGTCAAATTGCTTTAACGTATATCTTGCAATTTTATTAAATATAGGTAAATATTCCTCCATTTTATAGCTTGTTTGATTTTGATAATTAATTTGTACCATATTATATCTTCCTTGTTGCCTTTTTCAAAAACTCTCTTTCTCTTTTTGTTAAATACTTGTTTACTTTATTATAAACCATTTCATGATAATTGTTTAGCCATTCTTTTTCTGTAGTAGTTAATAAATTAACATCAATACCATCAAGATCAAATGGTACATAAGTTATTACTTCAAACTTTAAGGTGTTTTTGTCATTCTTTACACATAATAATTCATTTTCATGGCGAATACCGTACTGATTTTCAAAATAAAGACCTGGTTCATCACTAGTAATCATACCTTTTTTCATAACAACTGGATTCTTTTTATTATATCTAATGCTTTGTGGGCCTTCATGTACATTTAGCATATAGCCAACGCCATGTCCTGTACCATGATTAAAATCTAAGTTTACATCCCATAGAGGCTTACGAGCAATATTATCTAATGCAGCATCTGTTGTATCATTAGTAAAAACAGCATTTGCTAAAGCAATATGAGATTTTAATACTAATGTGAAATGATATTTCATTTCATCGCTTATATTATTCAATGCAATTGTTCTTGTAATATCAGTAGTTCCATAATAATATTGTCCACCACTATCAACAAGTAATAATCCATTGTTTTTAATTTCTTTATTAGTACTATTTGTAGCACTATAATGAACTATTGCCCCATTTTCATTAAAGCCACAAATTGTAGTAAATGAAGGCTCAAAGCTACCATATTTTCTTCTAAGCTTATATAGTTTATCCATTAATGATAGCTCTGTCATTTTTTTCTTATTAACATATGTTTTTACATAATATAAAAACTTACACATACTAATAGCATCTTTAATGTGAACCTTTTTATCTTCAATTATTTCAACCTTTGATTTAATGGCTTTTTTATTACTTACCCATAAAGTAATATCCTTACCATTTTTCATGCTTGAATATAATTTATAGTTTGTTTTATTTGAATCAAAATAAATTGTTGAGTTTATCTTTTTTATGTCATTATATATGCTATTATATGGCTTTAAATTAATATTTTCATTTTTGAAATACTCTTGCATTTTGCTATTTACTTTAGCTTTATCAATATATAAAGTATAAATTTCTTTATCATTAGTTTTATTTAAAAGTAAAAATGAAATAAATACTGGATTACATTTAATATCAAAGCCTCTAGCATTTAAAAGATATGCAATATCATCTAAAGCAGTCACTAAAATAAAGTATTCTTTTTTTGATTTTATATGATTTAATTCTTTATGGCATTTAACACTAGCTTTATTTGATACTACATTTAAAGGCAAGCTAATAATCTCCTTTTTAGGAA
Source organism: uncultured Bacilli bacterium (assembly GCA_934215405.1). Classification (GTDB taxonomy): domain Bacteria; phylum Bacillota_I; class Bacilli_A; order RFN20; family CAG-631; genus CAKPXW01. The sequence continues at coordinate 8,649 of CAKPZU010000004.1, forward strand.
GCTTTGGTCTATTTGTCCAAATGCTATCAAGGAGCTTTTCTGCATTAACAATTTCTATATTGTTAGCTACTAATTGCTTAACAAAAGAAACATTAGCAACTCTAAAATCAAAAGCAACTGATTTTAAATTATTATTAATAAAATCAATAATACTTTCATCAATTCCAATCTTTTTTAAAGTAGTATTTGAACTTAATAGCTGCTTACTTGCTTGTAGAAAATATCTACCATCAGTCCATAAATAAGAAGCATTTTTTGTTATTAGCAAAGTAGCAGCACTTCCTGTAAAGGCAGATAAAAATGCTACTCCTTTATAATGATCATTTACATATTCACTACCATGATCATCACATATAAATTCGATATATCCATCAATATTATTACTAATTAAATAATTTTGAACTTGTTTAATTCTTTCACTATACATATTTTTACTCCTTTTGATATGATTTATCATATCACCTACAATTTTATCATTTTGTATAGTAAATTGATAGAAAATAAATTAATAATGATTAATTTTTAACGTTTTTTTCAACATCTAATAGCCTTTGCTTAATTAATTTTATATTAGAAAAGTTACTAAATTGTGAACACATACTTAAAACTGGCTGTAATATTAAGGATATTAAATTAATTGTGGCTATTAAAGATCCAAGTGATAAATAAGCATAAAGCTTACTAAAATATATAAAAACAAAAATAATTGTTATGAGGCTTTGAAAATATACTAAAACTAAATCCTTTTTAATATTTATTTTTTGATAAGAAAGATCTACCTTTTGAAACTCTTTTATTTTCTTTAAAGAATTACTTTCAAAGGCTTTATTAGCAGTTTTGCTTGTAAAGCTATCTCTATAATAATTTTTAAATTCCAATTCCTTGATTCTTCTATTTTCCACTAAATCTTTAATTCTTTTAGTCAATATCAAAGAAATCAATATAATCGCACTTGTAAAAAAAAGCATTATAAAGCCCATTACATATGAATAAACAAATAATAAAGAAAAAGATAATAAAGCTAAAGATACATCACTTATAAAATTAAAAACAAATGATAAATACATGCTCTTATAGGTATAAGCATCATAAAGCCTATAATATATTTCATCAATTTTATATTGCATTAAATATTCGCTTTTTAAATTATAAATATTTACTAAAGTGTTATTAATAAAGCCATTATCTAAAGATTTATAGGTTTTTACAAATTCATTTGCTTTATATATAGTAATAATATTTAAAAGCAATTGAATTGAAAAGTAAAGGAAAGCATCCTTTAAGCCATTATCAATTATTTGCTGAATAAGTACAGTTGTTGAAAGTAGCAAAAGTGATTCAATTAACGATAAAAATATAAAAAATATTGCTTTTGAAATACTAATTAGCTTAAAGGAATTATGCTTAATATTTTCACAAATTAAACAATCAACTATACCTAAGCTAGTATATTTTATTTTATAGGAATGCTTTGCTAATGAATCTAAAATATATAGGTATTTTTTAGTTACCTTATAAACAGTAACATAATGCCCAATATTATCTTTTTTCAATAGCAATATAAATGGTTTAAAATCTTCTACCTTTTTTAATTCATTTACATTAAATGATATTGCGTTAACATTATTAAAATACTTACTTAATTCTTCTTTTATTTGATACATTGATAAGCCATTAGGTGAAACGGCTAATTTACTATCATCGTATTTAATTTTATACAAATGTAGCAAATTTTTTATTGCATATTTTCCACATTCATTGCTAAATAATTGCTGATATTTTACCTTCATTTTTAAGCCCTCTACTTATATATACAATTTTTAATCCTTTTTGTGAAAAAATATCTAAAACAATATTTTTATCTATTGAAAGAAACTAATTTTTTGTTATAATAAATATAAGCTTAAAAAGAGGTGAATTTATGGCTAGTGCATATTTTAAAAAGTTTGCAATAGATAATGGTTTAACTATTGATTATGGCTATATGTATGGAAAATATAAAAATTTTTATATTTCCTTAAAAGAAAGCCTTGGATCAATGAAAACCCTTTATATTATTACAAACATAGGTGAAAATAAAGAAGATTTAAGAGAAGTATTTAAGGTGTATAGTGAAGAAGAAATTCCTAATTATTGCATTACAGATATGAAGGTATTAGAAACATCAATACAAATTACCTTTGAACTTGATAACTCAAAATCTGATTTAATTGTTGAATTCTTAGATAAATTTATCGCTTCATACAATGAAAAATTAGGTGAGCATATTACTTATTGTCCTATTTGTAAGCAAAAAATAGCTAATGATGATAAGGTAGCAATTATTGATATTGCTGGTATTTTAACTCCTGCACATGAAAATTGCTATGATAAAGGAAAAGAACACGTAAAAGAAGAAATTCTTAAAAAGGATAAAGAAATTAATAAAGATACAAAGGGTTATAAAAACGGCTTACTTGGCGCCATTTTATATGGATTAATATATATGGCAATATTAATTATCTTATTCTTCTTTATGCAATTTATTTTAATACATAGTGATAGTGGCACTAATGTAGCTATCTTCCAATATCTTCCTGTTTTAGCTGCTTTATCAGCCTGTCCTATAATATATACTGGATATGATACCTTTAAAGGAAAAAAAGGCACAACAAAGTATATCATCATTTTATGGGTTGTAATCATTTCAACACTTCTTGGAACATTCTTAGGATTTGTTGCATCATTACTTGTGCTTGATACTGGAAATTCATTTATTGAATTATTACAATTAATAGGAAGATTAATAACTTGTAAAGATGTTAGCGGATATCCAACATTTAGATGGGGATTTTATTTATATATTGTTATTGCTTTAGGCCTTGCAATCTTATCAATGGTATTTAAATTCTCTGGTAAAAAAGAAATGGATGAAGCTAATAGCAGTACTTTTGAAAAATTAGATTAAAAAGGAGAAATTTATGGAACAAAAATTTTATAGATGTAAATGCTGTGGACAAATCGTGGCAATGGTTGAAAAGAAAAAATGTCCAATTTATTGCTGCAATCAAGAAATGGAAGAATTAGCTTGCAATGTAGTTGATGCTTCAAGCGAAAAGCATGTACCAGTTGTTAGTGTTGAAAATAATATCGCAACAGTTACAGTTGGAAGCGTTATCCACCCTATGATTGAAGCACATTATATTGAATGGATTTCAATTACTACAAATAAAGGAAATCAAAGAAAAATTTTACATCCAAATGAAGAACCAGTTGCAAAATTTGCTTTACTTGATGGAGAAGAAGTTTTAACAGCCTATGCATATTGCAACCTACATTCTCTTTGGGCTAATAAATTAAAATAATATTATTCTTCAAAAGTGATTATCATTCGATAATCATTTTTTATTTTTCATAATTTTTTGTAAAGTAGCATAAAATAATAGTAAATTTTAGCACTCACCTATTGACAGTGCTAAAAAGTGTGGTATAATATATTTAGCACTTGAGGTATGAGAGTGCTAATTTGATTAAGGAGTGATACATTATGGAATTTAAAGATTACGGTAATGATGAAAATATATTAGAGAAATTTGGTAGAAACCTAATTGAAGAAGTAAAGAAAGGCAAAATGGACCCAGTTATTGGTAGGGATGAAGAAATTAGAAATATCATTATGATATTAACTAGAAAGACAAAAAACAATCCCGTTTTAATTGGTGAACCTGGTGTTGGTAAAACTGCCATTGTTGAAGGACTTGCTCAAAGAATTGTTAAAGAGGATGTTCCTAACAACTTAAAGAACAAGATTATTTATGAGCTAGATATGGGTGCATTGGTTGCCGGTGCTAAATACCGTGGTGAATTTGAGGAAAGACTAAAAGCTGTTTTAAATAAGGTTAAGGAATCAAATGGTAACATCATTATGTTTATTGATGAAATCCACTTAATTGTTGGTGCTGGTAAATCAGATGGTGCTCTTGATGCTTCAAATATGCTAAAGCCTATGCTAGCCCGTGGTGAATTACATTGTATTGGTGCGACAACATTAAATGAATATCGAGAATATATTGAAAAGGATGCTGCTCTTGAAAGACGTTTCCAAAAGGTCTTAGTTACTGAACCATCTGTTGAAGATACAATTTCAATTTTAAGAGGCTTAAAGGAACGTTTTGAAGCCTTCCATGGCGTTAAAATTACTGATAACGCCTTAGTTAGTGCTGCAACATTATCAAATAGATATATTACTGATAGATACTTACCTGATAAAGCTATAGACTTAATTGATGAAGCTTGTGCTTCAATTAAAATGCAGCTTGAATCAAATCCTACTGAAATTGATGAACTTAACCGTAAAATAATGCAACTTGAAATTGAAAGAGCTGCTTTAAGTAAGGAAAAGGATGAATTAAGTAAAAATAGACTTGATAAAATAGTTGCTGAGCTTGAAGAATTAAAAGCTAAAAATAAGGATTTAACTTTAAAATGGGAAAATGAAAAAAGAGAAATCCAAAGAGTAAATGAATTAAAGAAGAATCTTGAAAAAGCAAGATTTGATCTTGACAAATATTTACAAGATGGTAATTATAATAAAGCTGCTGAGCTTCAATATTCAACAATTCCAACTCTTGAAAAGGAAATCAACCTTATTAAAAATGATAAGGATAAAATTTTAAGTGATGTAGTTGATGAGGATAAAGTAACTGAAGTAATTGCTAAATGGACAAACATTCCAGTTTCAAAACTAATGCAAGGCGATAGAGAAAAATTATTGAACCTAAAAGCAACATTACAAAAACGTGTCATTGGTCAAGATCAAGCTCTTGAATTAATATCTAATGCTATTATTCGTCAAAGAGCTGGTATTAAGGACCAAAATAGACCTATTGGTTCATTCTTATGCTTAGGTCCTACAGGTGTTGGTAAAACAGAGGTTGCTAAAAGCCTAGCTGAAGCCTTATTTGATTCAGAAAGCCATATCATTCGTATTGATATGTCAGAATATATGGAGCGTTATTCAGTTTCAAGATTAATTGGTGCTGCTCCTGGATATGTAGGATATGAAGAAGGCGGACAATTAACAGAAGCTGTAAGACGTAATCCATATTCAATTGTCTTATTTGATGAAATTGAAAAAGCTCATCCTGATGTATTTAATCTATTACTTCAAATACTAGATGATGGTAGAATTACTGATTCTCAAGGTAGAACTGTTGATTTTAAAAATACAATTATCATTATGACAAGTAACTTAGGTAGTGAATATCTACTTGAAAATAAAGGTGATTGTTCTAATAAAATCAATGAATTATTAAGAAAAACATTTAAGCCTGAATTATTAAACAGAATTGATGAAATCATTGTATTTAACCCATTATCAAAAGAAGTATGTGTTAAAATTGTTGATAAGTTATTGAATCAATTAAAAGAAAAATTATATGAAAATAGAATTACTATTGATTTTTCAAATAATTTGAAGCAATACATTATTGATAGCTCATTCTCATATGATTATGGTGCTCGTCCTATTAAAAGATTCATTTCAAAAGAAATTGAAACTATTATAGCAACAAAAATTGTTGATGAGTCAATAAAACCAAATGATCATGTTTTACTTGATTATGAAAATAATCAAATTGTCATCAAAAAAATATAATTTATTTAGCTATTAGCCTAAAAAACTAGTAGCTTTTTATTATAAAAATGAATTCTTAATTACTATTATTTAAAAGAATGATTGAAATTACTTTTTTAAAATGATATTGTAAAGTCGACAAAAATAAAAAACTAATAAAAAGTATCGACTTAGGAGGTATAAAATGTTTAATAGGGACCATTATTTAAACCAATTAATTAATGGTGAAGATAATCATTTAGTAAAGTTAATTACTGGCATAAAAGGATGTGGTAAATCATATTTATTAAATGTAATTTTTTATAATTATCTTATAAATGTTAAAAAAATAAATCCTAATAATATCATTCAATTTGCCTTTGATTCTATAGAAGACATCGCTAAGCTTGATAAATACTTACCAGAGCAAAAAACAAGTTTTGATTCAAATGGTCAAAAGCTAATAAACAATAGAAGGCTTTTATTATATATTCAAGAAAAAACAAAAAATCCTGGGTATTATTATTTTTTATTTGATGAAATTCAAAATCTTGATGAATTTGTTAGAGTATTAAATGGATTTTTAAGGCATGAAAATTATGATATATATGTTACAGGTAGCAATTCAAAATTTTTATCTTCTCAAGTTGACACTGAATTTGCTGGAAGGGCTGATAGAATCCATTTATTGCCATTATCTTTTTTAGAATACTTATCAGGAGTAGATACTTATAAACGAGATGCACTTGATGAATACATCAAATATGGTGGCCTACCTTTAGTACAACTTCAAAAAGATGAACATAATAAAGCAAAACAAGCATTATCTATTTTAAATGAAATATATATAAAGGACGTTAAGGATAGACATCCAAATATAGATACAAATAATTTGAATGATACATTGCATGTAATCGCATCAATGATTTCAACGCCCATTAATCCAACCAAAATAGAAAGGACATTCCAAAGCGTCTATAATAAAAAATTTACAAATGACACTATTTCTAACTATATTACATGGTTTGAAGAAGAATATTTATTAAATAAAGCATTTAGATATGACGTCAAAGGAAGAAAATATATTGGTACACCTTATAAGGTTTATTTTGAAGATATTGGTATAAGAAATGCCACATTAAATTTTCGTGATATTGATGAAACAGATATAATTGAAAATATTATATATAATGAATTGCGATATCGTTGTTTTAATGTTGATGTCGGAGTAGTAAAAATAAATACTAAAGTCAACAAAGATGGAAAAATACAATACGTTGTTAAAGCCACTGAAGTTGATTTTGTTGCAAATAATGGTGAAAAGAAATATTATGTACAAGTTGCGTTACGCATTGATACAGAAGAAAAGAAAAATCAAGAATATGAATCTATAAGAAATATTCCTGATTCTTTTAAGAAAATAATTGTTGTTAAAGAAGAAGGAAAGCACTACTATACAAACGAAGGCTTTTTAAGAATTAGCTTAATAGATTTTTTAACTAATATCGATTCATTGAACTGGTAACAATTTAAATACACATTATATTTATTTAATTAATGGCAATAATATGAATATAATGTGTATTTTTGCATTTAATATTGACTATTTTAAAAAGTAATGTATAATTATTATTAGGAGTGATTATTAATAGCGAGAGGAGATTTTATGCAATATAGAAATACACATCAAAAATGTAAAATATATAATACTCTTGATAAATATGGCCATTTGACAGTTGAAGAATTAATTAATATTCTTAAGGACGAAAAGGATGATATGTCATTATCTACTATATATCGTAACTTAACTATATTGACAGAGGAAAAAAAGATAAAGAAAATTTATAGCAATTACAAAACAATGTATGAAACTATTAAAGAGGATCATTATCACTTCGAATGTCTGAAATGCCATAATGTTATTGATATTGATAAAAGTAAAATCACTATTAAAATTAATCAGTCCGATATAGATGTAATTAAAAAGGATTTATTCCTTTATGGCATTTGTAATGAATGCAAAAACAAAATAAATGAGGAGAAATAAAAATGGAACTAAAAGGATCACAAACTGAAAAGAATTTACAAGCAGCTTTTGCTGGAGAATCACAAGCTAGAAATAAGTATACTTATTTTGCAAGCGTTGCTAAAAAGGAAGGATATGAACAAATCGCTCAAATCTTCCAAGAAACAGCTGATAATGAAAAAGAACATGCCAAAATGTGGTTTAAGCATTTAGAAGGAATTAGCACAACTAAAAACAATTTAAAGGCTGCTGCTGAAGGCGAAAATTATGAATGGACTAGTATGTATAAGGAATTTGCTCGTATTGCTAAAGAAGAAGGATTTTTAGCAATTGCTAAGCAATTTGAAATGGTTGCTGAAATTGAAAAATCTCATGAAGAAAGATATCAAGCATTACTTAAGAATGTTGAAAATGATGAAGTATTTACAAGCAAGACAGGTATCGTTGTTTGGAGATGTAGAAATTGTGGTTATTTACACACTGGTACAACTGCTCCAAAGGTATGTCCAGTATGTGCACATCCACAAGCTTACTTTGAAAGAGAAGTTGTTAATTACTAAGAAGATTGCAAAAATCTTCTTTTTTCTTTATAATTTAATGGGTGATGGTGAATGAAGCTAATAAACAAAGAAATAGAAGCGGTTATATTTGATTTAGATGGCACTTTAATTGATTCAACATCTGTATGGTTTAAAGTTGATACTTCCTTTTTTGGAAAAAGAAATATGGAAATTCCCAAAAACTATGTTGATGAAATAGCTCATATTGGTTTATATGATGCTGCTATATTTACTAAAAATAAATATCACATTACTGATAGTATTGAAAGCATCATCGAAGAATGGAAGGAACTTGCTAAAAATGAATATTTATATAACATTCCTTTAAAAAATAATGTTATTGAATTTTTAACAAAATCAAAAGAAAACAATGTAAAAATTGCTTTAGCTACAGCTAGTGATAAAAATCTATATGTACCTTGCTTAAAAAGATTAAAAATATATGATTTCTTCGATTATATTGCTGATGTTGACATTGTTGGAGCTGGTAAGGATGATGTTAAGCTATATAATCATGTAGCAAGTGTTTTAAATGTAACGCCTGAAAAAACAGCAGTTTTTGAAGATATAGCAATTAATTTAAAAACTGCATATGAAAATAACTATGTAGCAATTGGAGTATATGATGAATACTCTACAAAAGAAGATGAATTAAAGAAAAAATATTCCTATAAATTCATTAAAGATTTTAAAGAATTATTATAAAATTATTTCACCTTAAAAAGGTCGATTAATTCCGACCTTTTTTACTTTATTTTCACTATAATATAGCTTATTAAGCATTATTTATGGAATTCCAAACAACCTTACAATAAGCAGGATTCCAGCTTTTTGACCATTTGCTTGGAATTTCTTCAGTTTCACAATATATTGTTAAATTGTAACAGCCAGAAAAATCATATTCGCCAACATTTGTTACACTATTTGGTATGAATATACTTTTCAAATTTATGCAATCGTAAAATACATAACTTCCAAAAGTAGTTACACTAGAAGGTATTTCTATATTAGTTAAGCTGCTACAGCCATAAAATGCACCATATTCAATACGAGTTACACTAGAAGGTATTTCTATATTAGTTAAACTACTACATCTTTCAAATGCGCCATATTCTATAAATGTTACGCCATTTGGTATTTTTATATTTGTTAAATTGCTACATTTTGAAAATATATAACCATTAATACCTATTAAACTTTCTGGCATTTCTATACTCGTTAGGCTGCTACAATAATAAAATGCTCCAGAGCCAATACTTGTTACACTATTTGGTATTTTTATATTAGATAAACTACTGCAATCTGCAAATGCTGATCCTCCTATGCTTGTTACACTAGAAGGTATTTCAACACTCGTTAAATTACTACATTCTCCAAAGGCACCATAGTCAATTGTAGTTACGCTATTAGGGATAATTATACTTGATAAATCACTGCATCCTTTAAATGCATTTTCCCCAATTTTTGTTATGGTATTTGGTATTATAGTGCTCTTACAGCCAACTATTAAAGTATTTGTTGAAGTTTCAATTATTGCATTGCAATTATTTCTACTATCATATACTTTATTATTATTATCTACAATTATAGTTTTTAATTTGCTACATCCTCTAAAAGCATAATGTCCAACATTTGTTACACTAGAAGGTATTTCAATATTTGTTAAATTATTACATCCATCAAAAGCATTATACCCAATTTTTGTTATACTATTAGGAATAATTATACTTGTTAAGCCACTACAAAGTAAAAAGGCACAATCGCCAATACTTTTTACAGTATTTGGAATTATAGTATTTTTGCATCCAACTATTAAAGTATTTGTTGAAGCATCAATTATTGCGTTACAATTTTCTCTACTATCATATAATTTATTCTTACTATCAATTTTTATCCTTTCTAAATTATCACAATAGAAAAATGCGTTATATTCGATATAGTTTACACTACTTGGTATCTCTATACTCGTTAAATTACTACATTTGCTAAATGTAAAAGAATTAATGCTTTCTACACTATTAGGAATAACTATGCTTGTTAAGCTACTACAGCCTTCAAAAGCACTATCTCCAATATCTTCTACACTATTTGGTATTTCTAGGTTTATTAAACTACTACAATCTGCAAAAGCATTACTTTGAATAAACTTCAAACTATTTGGTAGTTCAACACTTGTTAAATTACTACATTCTTTAAAAGCATTTATGTTAATTGTTGTTACACTATTTGGTATTGTGATATTTTTTAAATTGCTACATCCTCTAAATGCAGTATCTCCAATACTTTCTATGCCACTTGGTATTATAGTGCTCTTACAGCCAATTAGTAACGTGTTTGTTGGAGTAACAATTATTGCATTGCAATTATTTCTACTATCATATATTCTATTACGAGTATCGACTTCTATATTTTCTAAATTTGTGCAATTTAAAAAAGCACTCTCTCTTATTGATTCTACACTACTTGATATTTTTACTTTTTTTAAATTACTAAAATTTTTAAATGCCAAAGAAGCAATAGCTAATACGCTATTTGGTATTTCTATATTTGTTAAGCTACTACAGCCTTCAAATGAGGAAATTCTAATTTCTTTAACACTATTTGGTATTTCTATATTTATTAAATCACTACACCCTTCAAAAGCACTATCTCCAATAGCTATAACATCATTTGGTATTTTAGTATTTTTGCATCCTAGGATTAAAGTATTTGTTGAAGTTTCAATTATTGCATTGCAATTATTTCTACTATCAAATGTTTTATTATCATTATCAACTACAATTTTTTCTAAATTACTACAATTAGCAAAAGCTGAAGAACTTATATAGCTTACATTGCTTGCTATCTTTATACTTTTCAAGCTACTACAGCCATTAAACGCCTTAGAAGCAATACTAGTTACATTCTTTGGTATTTCTATATTTTCTAAACTACTACAATTTTCAAAGGCATTGGAATCTATTCTTGAAACATATTTTGGTAATATTACATTTTTATCATTACCAGCATATCTAATAACTGATAAAGTATCATCTTCTAAAGTGTCAAACTCAAGTCCATAAGTTGCCCATATTGCCGTTAGTTTAATGTCTTTTGTAATTTTTATTCTCGTATATAATTTATTTTCAAATTCCCATCCTACAAAAACATCATTTCCTCTTGTTGGTGTTGGAAGGTTTACAAACTTATCTTTAAAAACAGCCATTTCTTTTATTTCGTTACCACCATCTGTATCAAAAGTGATAGTTATACTAGTACCTTCTATTTCACTTGAAGATTCACTGCTTGTTTCACTTGAAGACTCGCCACTTGGTTCACTGCTTATTTCATTTGAAAGTTTGTCACTTGATTCACTTCCTGTTTTGCACGATATTATTGACGAAGCGAATAAAATGCTAAGTAAGGAAAATAAAATTGGTTTTGATTTTTTCATAATTTGCTCCTTTTTTATAAAAAGATTAATTCTTATAAAATAATTAAATTAAGTATATTTTTCGACTGCTATAATGCACTTAGATTATATAATAAAATAATAATATAATTCAACAATAGCAAATTAAAAAAATACATCTTTAAAAGCATTAACAAGAATTATTATAAAACTAAAAAGTTGTAAACTACTACATTTATACGTAATAGCCTACAACCTTTTTAATTTAAATGAAATGTTACTTCACCTGAATTAATGTTCATTTCCTTATTATCACATAATATTTTTAAGGTATTATCTTCATTTACATCAAGAATTTTTACAAGCTTCTTTTCATCATTTAATAATATATAAGCTTCCTTATCCTTTAAATAATTATGTTCTTTAAAGAATTCTAAATATTTTTTATCATCAATATGCTTTAGTTCTTTTTTGATTTGATGATATACTTTTAATTTAACATTTAAAATAGAAATCTTTTTATTTTTTAATAAATAATAGCTTGTTGCTTTATCCTTTAATTCTTCATCAAATTCTTTAGTGTTTAAATTAATTCCAATCCCAACAACTAAGCAATCTAATGAAGATTCATTTGAAATGCTTTCCATTAAAATACCACAAATCTTTTTATCATTAGCATAAACATCATTTGGCCATTTTATCATAACATTAGGAAGTTTTAACTTTATTAACACTTTACTAACAGCAACACCACTAACTAAAGAAATACTTGAAAATTCATTAATCAATTTAGGATTCTTTATTAAGAATGAAAACATTAAATTCTCATTCTTATTACTTTTCCAATTTCTTTTCATTCTACCATGGCCTTGGCTTTGATAGCTTGCAGAAACAAATGTTAAATTCTTTAATTCCTTATAATGATTCTTTAAATATGTATTAGTAGAATCAATAGAGTCAAAATGAATGTACCTTTTATTATAATCATTTACACGATTACTAATAACTATAGCTACACCTATTTTTAATAAATCAAACGGAATATAAGGCACTATAAATGTCATCATTAGTTTATAAAAATCATAACCTTTATCGTTTAAAATATTTAATGTAAATGCTCCATAAGCTATACCAATTATATATAAAGCGATTAAAGAGATTATAAAGGCTAAAATTGTTTGAATCAAATTTTTAGCCTTTAATAAATGAATAATAATAATTACAACATAAAAGCCAACAACAAAGCCAAATGTTGGACTAATAGCATAATAAATTCCACCTTGGAAATTAGCAAATACTGGTATACCAAGTAACCCCATTAGAATATAAAGTGTTAGAATTACTATACCATTTTTTAAAGAAGTCGTATTTGCAATTACAAATACGACTAATAATTGTAAAGTAAATTTAACATATCCAACAGGAATTGAAATATACGATCCCACAATTAATAGTGCTAAATATAAAGCACTAATTGAGATATCCTTAATTACTTTTTTATTCATAAGATTATAAGAATAAAGACATTAAAATACCAGCGGCAACAGCACTACCGATAACACCAGCAACATTTGGACCCATTGCATGCATTAATAGGAAGTTTGAAGGATCTTCTCTTTGACCTTCCTTTTGAACTACACGAGCAGCCATTGGAACAGCACTAACACCAGCTGCACCAATCATTGGGTTAACCTTACCATGAGTTAATACACACATTAATTTACCGCCAAGCAAGCCGCCAATTGCAGAAATAATAAATGCACAAATACCTAAAGCAAAGATATATAATGTTTGAGCAGTTAGGAATGTACTACCAATAGCAGTAGCTCCAACTGATAAGCCTAATAGGATTGTACAAATATATAATAATGAGTTAGCAATAGTATTTACAAGATTTGGTACTACGCCAGATTCCTTAATTAAGTTACCAAGCATTAAGCAGCCAATTAATGGAGTAGCTGCTGGAACGATTAAACAAACAATTAATGTAACAATAATAGGGAATAAAATCTTTTCTTTTTTAGAAACTTCTCTTAATTGTTCCATCTTAATAAGTCTTTCTTTTTTAGTTGTAAATAAACGAATAATTGGTGGGAAGATAATTGGTACTAAAGCCATATAAGAATAAGCAGCTAAAGCAATTGCAGGTTGATAATTAACATAAGTTCCGCCAACAGTTGGAGCAATTTTTTCCCAAATTCCAAGCATTCTTGATGATACTAAAATAGCAGTTGGTCCATCAGCACCACCGATAATTCCAATTGAACTTGCTTCAAAAGCATTAAAGCCTAAAGCTAAAGCTCCAAGGAAAGCGCCAAAAATACCAAGCTGAGCAGCAGCACCAAGTAACATAGTCTTTTTATTAGCAATTAATGGTCCAAAATCAGTTGTTGCACCAATTCCTAAGAATATTAGACATGGATATAATTCACATTCAACACCTAAATGAAGATAGCCAAGTAATCCTCTTGATACCATTTCACCATGTTCATTATATGTAGCATAAATTCCAGGGTATAAATTTACAAGAATAATACCAAAAGCAATCGGAATTAACAAATAAGGTTCAAAATTCTTTTTCAAAGCTAAGTATAAGAATACTAAGCCAACTAAAATCATTATTAGATTCATCCAGCCATTTCCTGTAAACCAAGAAACAAAGCCTGTGCTTTCTAAAAATGACTTTATAATATCTACAAACTTACCCATAGTATTATCCTAAAACAATAAGTACATCTTTATTGTTTACAGTATTTCCTTTGCTTACTTTAATTTCAACTACTTTACCTTCAACAGTTGCAGGAACTTCATTTTCAAGTTTCATAGCTTCAATTACAGCAACAGTTTGACCTTTTTTAACAAAATCTCCAACCTTAACAGTAATATCAACAATTTTTCCACCAATTGGAGCTAAAATTGTAGCGCCTGCTGTGCTTACAGATACTGGTGCACTAGTTGTAGTCGCACTAGGTGTAGCAGTTACTGATCCATTTACATTTTCTACTGCTTCAAGTTCTACTTCAAATACTTTTCCATTAACTTTTACTCTATACTTTTTCATTTTATTTTACCTCTCTTACATTAATAACTTTAACGTCTTTTTTAATTTCATTACGATAATCAATTGTTGCAACCAAAATAGCTGCCATTACATCTTCATCATTATAATCAACTGTTGTTGTATTTGTTTCAACATTGTTATTACTATTATTAGTAACTTCTGCTTTAGTTTCCTTTTTACTATTTATAGCAAGAGAAACTAAATTTGAAACTAAAATAATAACAGCTAATACAGTAAACACAATTAAAATTGCAACTAAAGCACATAAAGCCCCTTCGCCTAATGCTTCAACGCCTTCTTTTGAACCATCTAATATAGCTAAATAATTCATATTGCCCCTCCTTATAATATTACATTAAATTCTTCTACTTCATCCTCAACTGGTGTAGGAGAATATTTTTTCTTTAAAAATTCAAGAGCAACATTTTCAAATAATGCAAGTGATAATACATCTTCATCACATTTAGCAATATCTTTATATTTTTCTTTTAATTTTTCAAATTCTGGTTCTAATAAATCTGCTGGCCTACAAGTAATTACTTCGTCATCACCAATAATCTTATGCTTAACTTCTTCATTAACTGGTGATGGTGCTTTACCATATTTACCATGAAGATAATCTTTAATTTCCTTAGCAACCATTTTATATCTTTCATTAGATAAAACATTTAATACAGCTTGAGTTCCAACCATTTGTGATAATGGAGTTACAAGTGGTGGATAACCCATATCTTTTCTAACACGAGGTACTTCTTTTAATACATCATCATACTTATCTAAAGCATTTTGTCCCTTTAATTGATTCATTAAGTTTGAAAGCATTCCACCTGGAACTTGATAAGTTAAAATGTTAGGATTAACTGATAAAGCTTTTGGATTTAATAAGCCATTAGCAACATACTTAGCACGGATTTGTTCCATTAATGGTTCAGCCTCATGTATAGCATCCATATTTAAATTAGGATCATACTTAGTTCCCTTTAAAGCAACATTAAAGGCTTGTGTTGAAGGTTGAGCTGTACCACCTGATAATGGAGATAAGCAAGTATCTATAATATCAACTCCAGCTTTAATAGCTTCAAGATAAGTCATTTCACAAATACCACCAGTACAATGTGAATGTAATTCAATTGGAAGCTTTGTATTTTTCTTTAAGGCAGTAATTAATTTTTTAGCATCTTGTGGAGTTAATACACCAGCCATATCCTTAATACATAAAGAGTCAGCACCTAATGCTTCAACTTCCTTAGCAAGATTTACATAGTAGTCAATTGTATGAACTGGTGATGTAGTATAAGATAAAGCTATTTGACATTCGCCCCCATACTTTTTAGTAGAAATTACAGCTTGCTTTAAATTTCTAATATCATTTAAAGCATCAAATACACGAATAATATCAATACCATTTTCAATAGATTTTTTACAAAACATATCTACAACATCATCAGAATAATGACGATACCCTAAAATGTTTTGCCCTCTAAACAACATTTGTAGTTTAGTTTTTTTGCAAACTTCTCTTACTTTTCTAAGTCTTTCCCATGGATCCTCATTTAGAAATCTTAGACAAGCATCAAATGTTGCACCGCCCCAAACCTCAAGAGCGTAATAATTTGCGTTATCAAGCACTTTAGCAAGTCGTACAACCTCTTCAGTTGTCATTCTTGTTGCAAATAAAGATTGGTGCCCATCACGTAAACTTGTTTCAACAATTTTAACTCCCATAGTTCCTCCTTATTTATATATGCTTTAAGTTAAGCATATTGTTTATTTAAAGATAATTTTATTATCTTTTTTTACGATTAATTTTGTAAAATCGCAATTTAATTTTGGACTCTTAAAACAAACCCAAAATCAAAATTATTATATCATATTTTGGAATACATTTGTTAATATATTTTTAAATATAGTTTATAAATTTCTACGAAACAACAAATCTTGACGCAAAAAGAAAAAGTACAACTATTAAGCCGTACTCCTCTTATTGCTTTTTTAACCAAACTTTTATATTAAATAAAATTAATATTGGATATATTTCAAGTCTACCAATTAGCATTGCTATTGATAAGACTATCTTTGATAAGACACTAAAAGATGCAAAACTTCCTTGTGTTCCAATTACTCTTCCAAGCCCTGGTCCAACATTATTAATGCATGTAGTTATAGCAGTTAAATTTGTCACAAAATCAAAATTATCAAAGGATAGTATTAGTAAGCCAACGCTAAGCAAAGTCATTATTAAGCCAAAATAATTAGTTACTCCCTTTACTACCTCATCATCAATAGTGCTTCCTTCAAAGCGAATATTTAAAACACTATTTGGGTGAATAACCTTTATAATTTCCCTTTTAAATGATTTTAATAATATAACTATTCTTGTCACCTTAATTCCACCAGCCGTTGAACCAGCACACCCTCCAATAAACATCAAAATAAATAAAATTGTTTGTGAAAGCATTGGCCAATTTTCAAAACTTGCTGTTGCAAAGCCGGTGGTTGTAATAATTGAAGACACCTGAAATAATGAATCCTTAAAAGCTAAAGCTAATGAACTATAGACATTTGGCATTAATGTATGAATATTAATAGCAATTGAAACTATACTTACAAATACAATTCCTAAATACCACCATAATTCTTCGCTTTTTAAGGCTTGCTTAGCTTTTTTAGCTATTAATAAATAATAAATATTAAAATTTACGCCAAATACTAGCATAAATATTGCAATTACAATTTGTGAATACGTACTATAATAGCCAATACTTTTACTTCTTATACCAAATCCACCAGTTCCAGCTGTTGAAAAAGAATTAACTATTGCATCATAAAATGGCATATCAATTGTTAAAAACATTATTTCAATAACAGTTAATGTAAAATAAATTAAATACAAAATTCTTGCTGTCACTTTAATCTTTGACACTAGTTTTCCAACCTGAGGTCCAGTTGATTCAGCTTTTAAAATGAAAATACTTTGCCCATCTGACTTTGGAAGAATTGCTAAAAAGAAAACAAGAACTCCCATTCCTCCAATCCAGTGGGAAAAGCTTCGCCAAAATAATAAGCCTTTTGCTTTTTCATACCACACATCAACATTTGTTATAACACTAGCTCCTGTTGTAGTAAAGCCTGATACAATTTCAAAGAAGGCATCAATAAAGCTTAATTTAGTTTCACTAACATTATTTAAAACAAATGGCAAACAGCCAAATAAAGATAAGACAACCCAAGATAATCCTACTATTATAAAGCCATCCTTAGCATACATTACTTCTTTTTTTGGCTTCTTTAAAGTTAAAAGAATTCCT
This sequence comes from uncultured Bacilli bacterium, assembly GCA_934215405.1. Lineage (GTDB taxonomy): Bacteria > Bacillota_I > Bacilli_A > RFN20 > CAG-631 > CAKPXW01. The sequence continues at coordinate 26,588 of CAKPZU010000004.1, forward strand.
AAAATTAATAAAACTGTAATAGGTATTACAAAAGATAAAACATAACTATATTCATTATATATTAAAGTAACAATTAAAGGAAAAATCATTAATACAGCTTCAATATTTAAAATATTCCCTAATGTTTGAAAAATTTTTCTATAATTCATAATATTACTCCAATATTTCGGATACATCCATTAAGGAAGTATTAGTTGTAACAATTACAACGCTATCGAGCGGTTCAAGAGTATCCTTACCACTTGGAATAATCACTTGATTTTCTCTTATAATGCAAGCAAGTAAATAGTTCTTTTTAATATGCAAATCCTTTAAAGGAATAGAAGTATAGCTTGTAGCCTTTGAAATAACAAATTCTAAAGCTTCTACCTTGTTTCCGACTAAACGATATAATGTTTTAAATTCACTATCTAAAGTATTGGCCATCCCTCTAACATAACGAATTATATGAGAAGAAAAGATTTCCTTTGGAGAAACTACTATATCTAAGCCAACATTTTTTAAAATCAAATCATAATTACTATTGCTTACTTTAGTAACAACCTTTTTAAGATTTAAGGTATTAGCAAATGACGAGATAACAATATTGGTTTCGTCCATCCCTGTTAATGAAACTGTCGAATCAACATCACTAATCCCTTCAGATAATAATAATTTTTGATTAGTTCCTTCACCATTTATAATTAAAGCCTTTGGGAGCAGTTCACTTAATACCTTGCATATATTCTTATCCTTTTCAATGATTTTCACAGAAATATTATTTTCAAGTAGCATAGACGCTAAATAATAAGTAATTTTTCCACCACCAATAATCATTGTAGATGATAGCCTACTTTGTACTAACTTCAACTTTTTAAAAGCTGTAGCTAATTCTTTACTATCAGCAGTAACATATACATAATCGCCATCTTTTAAAGTAAAATCACCATTAGGAATGATTACTTCTTCATTTCGTTTAACAGCACAAATTAAGATTTTAACCTTATATTTATCACGGATTTTCACTAAAGATGTATCCTTTAATAAGGAATTAGCATCAATTTTAATTTCAACCAAATCAACCTTTCCATTAGCAAATGATTCGACTTGTAAAGCGCTAGGATAACGTAAAATCCTAAATATTTCTATTGCTGTATCTAAATCAGGATTTAAAGTCATACTAATTCCAAGTTCATTGTGCATTAATTGGGCTTGTAAGGCATATTCTGGATTTCTAACACGGGCAATTGTTTGATTAACACCTAGCTTTTTAGCGACTAAGCAACATAAAATATTAGCTTCATCAGTAGAAGTTGTAGCTATTAATAAATCTGTATCTTTACCATCAAAGGCTTCCTTTTGTGTTAAATAACTAGCTCCATTCCCACAATATCCCTTAACATCAAATTGACCAACAATATCTTCAATAATTGATTGTTTTGTATCAATTACAATGATATTATGATTTTCTTTAGATAGATGCTCAGTTAGCTCTATTCCAAATTTTCCTAATCCCACTATTACAATATTCATATTTTCGTCTCCAATAAAACTATAGGTATAATATCACACTTAGTAAAGCTTAACAATTATTTAATAAACATATTAAATGAAAATGGTGATAGCTTTACTATTTTATAAAGCTTATCCTTTTCATTTGTATAACCCCATTGGTTGGCATAATAAATATATTCATTATCTAAATCAATTATTTGTGTTTTATTAAGTACATTAAATATTAATAGAACAATACTTCCATTTACTGCATAGGTGATTTTTAAAACTCCATTTTTCAATATTTGTCCATCAATTGAATTTAATATTTGCTTTCTGTTTGTTAATCTAAAGCAATTAAATTCCTTACGTATCTTAATAAAATCCTTTAAAGCTTTAATATTTTTATTATATATATCGACATTTTTCCATCTTATCATGTTAATATCGTCACTAGCATTATAAGAGTTTTCAATACCAAATTTGCTCCTATTAAATTCGACACCTTGATGTAAAAAAGGAATTCCTTGAGCTAGTATTGTTGATGCAATACAGCATAATTGAATATTATTTCTTTCTTCATCACTACATTCCTTGTTAATTATTTTTAATTTATCAAATAAGGTGTAATTATCATGGCATTCAACATAATTAATGGAAGATTTAGCATTAATAAAATAGCCGTCATTTTCAATACTTCCTCGCATTACATGTAAAAATGGCACTAAAAGGCTTGTATTGCCATTTAAAAAGCCTTTTTCACCATTAACTTTACCAGAAACGATGTCTCTAAATATATCGTTAAAGAAAGATATTTCACTCATTTTATTAGCATTAGTTAAGGAAGCTCTAAGCGATTCATTTAAAAAGCTTGGCATATTCCAACCTTCACCATAGCTTATAAATGAAGAATTTATTTTTTTGCATTCATTATGAATATCCATAATTAAATCCTTATTTAAAATTCCCATTAAATCATATCTATAGCCATCTATTTTATAAAATTGAACATAACGAATAGCCATATCCTTTAAATATTTATAAACCATTTTTTTTGTTGTATCTATATCATTACCGCAAAATGATCCATTAGATAAATTACCATTCCTATCCATTAAATAAAAATAATTTGGTACTATTTTGTTGTAAATAGACTCTTTAAAGAAATAAGTGTGATTAAAAACAACATCAAATGTTACTCTCAAATTATTTTTATGTAGCTCATTAATAACATTTTTTATTTCCTTAATTCTTAAATAAGGGTCATTGGGGTTTTTAGAAAATGAGCCTTCAATAACATTATAGCAAAAAGGATCATAGCCCCAATTATATTTTTTAAACTCATCATCTTCATCAACTGTTACAAAGTCTAAAACTGGCATAAATTGAATATGACTAACACCTAATTGCTTCAAATAGTCAATCCCTATTGAATGACCATTTTTACTTTTTAAATTATGCCTTAAAAAAGCATCAAATTTACCTTTAACATCATTTCCAAGTTCACCAGATGCTGAAAAATCTCTAATTGAAACCTCATAAATTATGCAATCAGTGCTATTATTAATAAGTGGTAAAGTAATATTTTCATCACTAAATTCATTTAAATCAATAACAGCACTTTTTTTAGAATTAGCTGTTGATGAAAAACTATAAGGATCACATACATTATGGGTTATACCATTATTAGTTACTTTATAGTAATATAAAGCGTTTTTCAAATCCTTTGTAATAGATATTTGAAATACTCCTTTTTCTTGATATTCCATTTCTTCAATAAACTCTTGTTTATTAATCTCATAAGCTAGCTCTACCTTACTAGCAAGTGGTGCCCATAGCTTAAAGGTTGTTTTATTTTTGCTATATGCTGCACCTAAATCATTCTTATCATAATAAAACATTTCGTCAAATTCTTCATCCTTAACAAAATATCTTATTTCTAAATTGCATTTTTCAGCAAAGTCATTGCTAATAATATATTTTTGTTTTAAATCAATATTTATATCTATTCTATAAACAAATAAATTATCTTTTTTACAAATTAAAAAAGACGCGAAAGAATCACCATTTATTTTAAATGATGATTCCTTATCACATTCAATTGTTATAAAATTCTTATAATCTAAATAAGCCTTTAACATAATTAACTAATCTTTTCTAGTTTCCAAATATCATTTACATATTCATTAATTGTTCTATCACTTGAAAAATATGCTGAATTACTTATATTCACTAAGCACTTTTTAGCCCATAAATGTCTATTTTGGTATTCATCATTAATTTTTTGTTGAGCTTCCTTATAGCTTTCGAAATCTTCAAGCAATAAGTATTCATCATTTTTATATAATAATTCATCAACTATCATTCTAAATTCATTAGTATTAGGATGCCAAGTTCCATCCATTAAGGAATTAATAATATCTCTAATTTCCTTATTGTTTGCAAAAATATTTAATGATGAGTAGGTACCACTGTCCTTGATTTGTTTCACTTCATCACTATTTAAACCAAAGATAACTATATTGTCATCCTTTACACGTGAGGCAATTTCAACATTAGCACCATCAAGTGTTCCTAAAGTAATAGCACCATTCATCATAAATTTCATATTACCAGTTCCGCTAGCTTCCTTACCAGCTAAAGAAATTTGTTCACTAACATCGGCAGCTGGTATTAATAATTCAGATGATGAAACGTCATAGTTTTCAATAAAGACTACCTTTATATATTTATTTACTGCTTCGTCATTATTGATTTTATTAGCCATACAATTGATTAATTCAATAACATTTTTAGCAAAAGCATATGAAGGAGCTGCCTTAGCACCAAAAATAAATGTGTGTGGATATGGCTTAAAACTACTATCATTTTTAATTCTTTGATATAGATAGATTATATGCATACAATTAAGTAATTGTCTTTTATAAGCATGTAATCTTTTTACTTGAATATCAAATATTGAAGTTGGATCAACATCAATATCATTTTTTTCTTTAATATATTTAGCTAATATTTCCTTACGTTTTTGCTTTATTTTCAAGAATTCATCTTGAATACCTTCATCATCTACATGATCCTTTAGGTTATTTAATAAATTAATATTTTCACAAATATTACCCTTACATACATCATTTAAAAGCTTTGTAAGCTCTGGATTACAATAAGCAAGCCAACATCTATGAGTCACACCATTTGTCTTATTATTGAATTTCTCAGGATATAAATCATAAAACTCACGCATTTCTTGAGTTTTTAATATTTCTGTATGTAAAGCAGCAACACCGTTTACTGAAAATGAGCCAATAATTGCAAGATTAGCCATACGAACTTGCCCATCTTTAATAATCATCATCTTATCAATTCTATGCTCCAAAACATTTTTGCTTCTAGCAAAAATACAAAAGCGTCTGTTAATTTCTTCAATTATCATATAAATACGAGGAAGTAATGTCCTCACATAATCAACAGGCCATCTTTCAAGAGCTTCACTTAAAATAGTATGATTTGTATAAGCCATCATTGATGTTGTAATATTCCAAGCCTCGTCCCATTCTAAATAAAATTCATCAAGCAAAACTCTCATCATTTCGGCAACAGCAATTGCAGGATGAGTATCATTTAATTGGAAAACTAATTTTTCATGAATATTATGAATTGTTTTATATTTTCTTAAATGTGATTTAATCATTGCAGCTATTCCAGCACAAACAAAGAAATATTGTTGCTTTAATCTTAAAATCTTTCCATGTTCTGTTGAATCATCTGGATATAATGATTGTGAAATTTCATTACATTCACTTAAATATGTTCCAAAGTCCTTGTTTTTTGGTAAAGCCTCAATATCTGGTTCAGCAGACCAACAACGTAAAGTATTAACAACCTTGCCATTATAGCCTATCATAGGCATATCATATGGTACTGCCCTTACGCATTCAGCGTTTTCAAGTTCAAAGACAAAACGTCCATCATTACCAAATGGCCTTGTTATAACATTTCCATAAAATTTAACAGTAACCGCATGCTTTGGCTTTTTTATTTCAAAAGGATAATCAAGCTGTAGCCAATTATCAGGAATTTCAATTTGCTTTCCATCAACTATTTTTTGCCTAAAGAATCCATATTTATAGCGAATTGTATTCCCATGCCCTGGATAATTTAATGATGCTAATGAATCCATAAAGCAAGCAGCAAGCCTACCAAGGCCACCATTTCCAAGCCCTGCATCAGCTTCAAGGCTCATAAGCTCCTGTAAATTAATATCTAAATCCTTTAAGCCTTCATTAATAATATCATAAATTCCAAGATTCATCATATTATTAAGCATCATTTTCCCAAGTAAAAACTCCATTGAAAAATATACCATTTCTCTTTGGCCTTTAGCTTGTATTTTTTCTTTAGTATCCTTCCAAGCAAGAGAGGCAAAGTCTCTAATCATTGTCCCTAAAACAATATAACGCTCAAAGCGATGCGATTCTTCAACTGAACGCCCATATGTTTCAATTATTCTATTAGTAAATGCTTGCTTAAATGTCTCGACATTTGAAAATATATTATTGTATTGGCTCATAACTAACTCCTTTTTTAACTATTTCTATATTTTAATACAATTGCAGCAAAACTTGCAATTTTTATTCCAATTTCTTTATTTTTGTCAATCATTATTTTATAATCATTAACAAAACCATAGCCATTATATGTATAGCTATCTGAATTCAATACTTCTTCAAAGTAGCCATTATCTTTAGATACATTAAACCTATAATGCTCAAATTGCGTTGATGAAAAATTCAAAACAATTATAAAGGCTGCATTATTGTATTTTCTTTCATAAATAAATACATTGTTTGGATTATCACAAGAAATCCAATTAAAGGAAGATGGATTATATTCATCAAAATAAAAGCATTTTTCCTTTGTATATAGCTTACTTAATTCAATAAAGTAATGATTAAAGGCATCATGAATTGGATATTTTAAAATATCAAAATAAATTTGTTTTTCTTCATTCCATTCATCAAATAAAGCAATTTCATTACCCATGAAATTCAATTTTTTTCCAGGGTGAGTAAACATATATGTATATAAAACCTTTAATTGTTGGAATTTTTGCTCATAGGAACCAGAAATTTTATTAATGATTGTTCCCTTCATATGAACAACCTCATCATGAGATAAAGGTAATAAAAACTTCTCATTATAAAAATAATACATTGAAAAATTAATTAAATTTAAGTGATATCCTCTAAAATATGGATCCTCCTTTAAATATTTTAAGGTATCATTCATCCAGCCTAAATCCCACTTATAATCAAAGCCTAAGCCATTATCAAAGGTTGGCTTAGTAACATAAGGATAATCACTACTATCTTCAGCTATTAGCATAACGCTTGGATAAAGATAAGATAAAATACTATTAGTTTTCTTCATCCAATTGATATTTGCTTGATTTTCGCCTTCATTCTTATTGCCATTTTGATAAATCATATTAGAAACAGCATCGAATCTAATTCCATCTATATGATAAACATCTAAATAAAATGTAGCACAAGATAGCATATAGCTCATAACCTCAGGCTTACTATAATCAAATAAATATGTCCCCCATTGTGATTCACGTTTATTAATAAATCTTGATTCATATAAATGTGAGCCATCAAAATTTCCTAAAGAGGATTCATCCTTTACAAAATGGACAGGAACAAAATCAATTATTACTCCTATATTGTGCTGATGTAAATAATCAACAAAATATTTAAACTGATTAGGATTTCCATATCTTGATGTTAATGAAAAATATTGTGAGCATTGATAGCCCCATGAGCCATCAAATGGATGCTCCATAAGAGGCATTATTTCAACATGAGTAAAGTGATGCTTTTTAACATATTTAGTAATTATTGGAGCTAATTCCTCATAAGACATCCAAGAATTATCCTTATGCCTTTTAAAACTTCCAAGGTGGATTTCGTAAATATTAACTGGTGAATGCTCACCCTTATTTCTTTTTTCCATCCATTTTGCATCATTAAATGTATAATTATCAAGATTATATGTTTTACTAGCTGTGTTAGGACGAAGTTCACTATAAAAAGCATACGGATCAGATTTTAATACCCATATTCCTTTTTTAGTTAAAATATTAAACTTATACAATTCATAATCATTTCTTAAGCCTTCAACATAAAGTTCAAAAATACCTCGATTATCAATTTTTTTCATTTTGTGATTAGAGCCATTCCAGTTATTAAAGGTACCTACTAGTTCAATTTCTTTAGCTAAAGGAGCATATACCCTAAAAATATAGCCATCTAAATATAAATGAGCTCCAAAATATTTATAAGCATTTGCACATTGTCCGTAAAAAAAATCTTTCAATAGTTCTTCCTTCATTTTCCATCACCACTATTATTTTACACCAATAGCAATTAAAAAAGAAGATTTATAAAATCTTCTAACCATTTTTGCTATTTTTTGTAATTTTATATATTTCTTCTGTAGCTAGCCTTAATTTAGCTACTATATCCTTTCTATCAAGTGGAACACAATAATAGCGCATTTTAAAAATACCAATACAAACAACATCCCCAATTTCATACCAGTAAAAATCTGAATATAAGCTATAGGTATCTATTGGCTTTTGAAAATAATGTAAGCCATCTGGACCTATTAATTCAAAGCCAGAAATTGAATGCTTTAAAATTCCTTCACCAACCTTATAAATTCTTTTATAATCAAGAAGGATAAAAATTGCCACCTTAATTTCTTCATTATAAGAATTAGATAATATTTCATCTTTAACACATTCCCTTTCCCATTTATACCATGACGGAATATGATTGAATATTTCTTTACAGTTAACAGCCTTTAAATAGCCATATTTTGTTAATTCATATTTAGCATTACAGTTATTGCATGTTATATAAATTCCTTTGCCTTCCATCATGCCTTCCTTTAAGCAATTTGGACATTTATACAAAACTCTATTTAAATAATCTGCCCTAAATGGCTCATTGACCTCTATTTTATTATCCTGTTGATCCTTAAAATTATCAAAAGCAAAGTTTTTAACGATTATTTCTTGAATTTCCTCAGCTTTTTTATTTTTTATTTCATCACGAGACAAAATAACATCTAGCTTAGCTGAAATTTTAACCTCTCTTAGTTGTAAATTGTTATATAATGGATCACGCAAAAAAGCACCACTTGTTTTTATTACAATTACTGGCATATCTAATAGCTTTATGCATTTACCAATACTAGTAGGTAACGGAGTTGACGTTCCATCAAATGAATATGAAGCTTCTGGATACATTAGTATTGAATTATGAAGCTTATTTTTAGCATAAAGCATATCCTTTACTAAATTGACATCTGTAATGAATTTTGAAGTAGGTATACACCCTAAATGCCTTAATAGCCATTCTTTGCCTACAAAGCCATCATCAGTACATACAATATTAAATCTACGAGGACTTAATAACTTAAAAGCTATTTTTAAATCAATAAATGATGAATGATTCATCAAAATTAAGCATGGCTCCTTTTTATCAATCTTATCAACATTGCTTTTAATAGCACTAAATTGAACTTCCTTCAATTCCTTTTTATTTAAAAGCAAAATTAATTTTCTTAAAAACCAACTAGGATTCTTAGGCTTCTTATGCTTAACTTTTTTTTGATTAATTAAATCAGTGTATTTTGCATCTTTAACTTTTATTTTCATAATTATTTCTTTTCTTTAAACTTATTATTTAAATTACTTCTTAATAGTTCATTTAATTCTTCAATGCTACCTTCAACTAAATCCTTTTTTAAAATCGTATGAGCTTGATTCATAGAAATATATAAGATAAAGCAATCTTTACCTTCAATTACCTTATATAAATAATTATATTTAGCTTTTATTAAGCTATAAAAATTGTCACCTTTAGTTGTAACTATTTGAATTTCATCTGTATCAAAGGTATATTCTTCATATGTTTCATCACTAACAACAGACATAGTTTTTGCGTACTTTTTTATACCAAGCTTAGTAAATAAAATAACTAAAGGGACATAAATAATCGCCCCAACAATCCAAACTATTCCAACTATTTTATCACTATAAAATAAGTTAAATAGGCCAAGGCCTAAAAATAATAATACAATAACTATAATTAACCATTTAATTCTTTTTAGTTGAAAAGCATTTAATTTTTTTAAAACACTTTGATTTAATTTTGATTTAAAAACAACCATTTGTAATCACCATCCTAATATTTTAATGCGTTTACAAGCTTAGTATAAACCTCATCGTCTAGCATTTCAACCTTTACTGTATTTGTTAAAGCATTTGTGGCATAATGAATTACATAAGAGCAAATTTTATTTTTTTTCCTTGATTTTGTTGTAATTGCTTGTATGGCTATAATATTTTTAACGTCGATAACTACAATTGCTTGGAAGAAGCCACCTTTATAAATAGTTAATTTATCATTATTCAAACTAATTCCTGAATAATTATATTTTAAAATTGCTGAGCATAAAATAATTATTAGTAATAGTACATAAACTATAAATATTCCAACGCTTGATACTAAAAAGTCATTATCTGTTATTATAAAAATATTTTTAATAACTAAATTTATAAATTCAATAATTGCAAAAATTATTGAAGTAAATAAAAATCTTAATGAAATAAATGGAAAGAATTTAAATGGTTTTTCTTCTTTATTTGAAAAGGAGTACTCAGGAATAATTTGATTGATTAAATCCTTAACATCCCTTCTTTTACATAAAGGGATTAATATACCAACACTTTTTCCATAAGATGATTGAGCATTATCAGAATCCTGCAAATAGCCAATAACTTGAATTTTCACCTTAACATAGCCAAATATTTTTTGAACAATATTATTACAAATAATAATTGATTTTACCTTATCAAGTTTAAATGTATTATGATATTTTACGAAAAATCCATAATTTATTTCTATCTCATTATCACGTTTTTTTATATTAAAGTTATAATATTTTGTAAAAATTGCAATAATATTTAAAATAAAAAAAGCTAGTAGCAATAAAATTGTTATTTCTGTGACTCTATAAAATGGAAGGAAAACACCATTATTTGAAAAATACGACACTATATTTATATATAAAACTATTAGAACTAATAAAGCTATTGAAAATATTGTATTAATTAATGAATAAGTTATTTTGCTAGAATTTTTAAAGGTATAAATATCTTCGTTATTATCCTTGCTTTTCCTATCATAGCCTTTTAATTTATTATATAAATCTAAAACCTCCTCTTGGCTTGTGTAAATAGACATTTCTTCATTTAAGCTGTTGGCTGATCCTGAATCAATTTTAAGAGAAGCTACCTTAAAAAGCTTTTGGATAATTCCTTGTTTAATATTTATTGTGTGAATTTTATTTAACAAAATTGAGGATTTCTTTTGAAATAAAACACCTCTTTTACAAACGATTTTATCTTCAGTTAATTCATAATAAGATATTTTATTAAATAAAAAGGCATATGTTATAAATAATATTTGAATAACTAAAAAAGAAATAACTCCACTAATTAATCCATTTTGTATGCTTAAAAATTCACTATCATCAGTAGTAGCAAAAATCTCAAAAAAATAAAATCCTGTAAATAAGGCAATAATGAAGCCTATAAATATTTGATAATAGGCAAAGCGCTTAGAAAATTTATTCATTGTTAGCATCCAATCTTTCATTTAATAATTTTTCAAAATCACTAATCATTACTTCGCCATCATCTTTTTTTATTCCTGTTATTGTAAAGTTACTGCCGGCTGTTGAAATAATCATCCCATCAATTTTAAAAATTAGCATTAGTGGTGTTGCATATAGGTGTAAATCCTGTAATTGCCTTACTGGTACAACTATATGGTGCCTAAAGATTACTCCATAATTAATAATAATTCTTTTGTCATCATAGCCATATGAATAGTTATTAAAATATAAAAATGGCCATATTATAAGCGTTATTTCAATTATAGAAAGTAAGATAATTAAAACAATATTAACTATATCATTAACCTCATTGCTTAAGATGTTCATATAGAATAGTATGAATAAAACAAGCAAAACCAATGCTACAAAAATGTTTCTTATTAGCCAAATTGCTTTTATTTTTTGATTTAATTTTTTATATTGCATAAATTTATCCCCGCATAAAAAACCAATTAATTATTCTCATTATTTTGTGAGTTATCAGCATTATTTTCATTAACAACTTCATCATTATTTGGTAAATGATTAATATCTGAGCCATAATCTAAGAAGCAAGCAATGATTAAATATAAAATTCCTATAACAATTGATGATGAATTAGAAAGAGAAATTTGGTCTGAGCTTTTACTCATAATTGAAATGATAATAGCACAAATAATTAAAGTAATAATAGAAACAATAATTCTAAGCTTTCCGACCTTTCTCATTTTCATTACTAATGTCTTATCAAATGGCGTTCCAATTTCAACAGCATAGTTATACATATCCTTAACAAAATAGTAAATTATTGCCTCAGATATACAAAGCAATGTTGAACTCATCATTGTTGCCATCATTAATTGATAAAACTCTTTAATATCAGTTCCTTGTGGTAAAATGCCACTAGCTTCATATTGTTTAATAACCTCTTCAACAATTTGTGATTCACTTCCTAATGAAACAATTATTAAAGTCATTAGAAGACTTAAGGAAGCTCCCACAATTGAAAAAACGAATACTACTTTTGCTAAAACCTTTAATACACTCATAATTTTTTGAACTCTTTGTAAGCTTTTCATAAAATATCCTCCATTATAATTATATAAACTAGTTAGATACTAGTTTCTTTTTTTTAAACAAAAGCATAATTAATTTATATATTGAAACAACAAGTAGGCTTATTAGCATATATCCTATAATTACTATAAAAGAATATATTAATTGTAAATTATGATTAATAAAAAATGATGACATTTGCGGTAAAAGTGGTGCGCCATTTCCATACATCAATAGCATGTAATCTGGGTAAAATCCTTTACTTTGCAAGTAATAATTAATTGGTAGTACTATTAAAGAGAAAATCAATACTGGTATCCAACCATTTACTATATCTATCGTTTTTAAGGTATATGTTTTTGTTGATAGTAAAAGTAATCCTGTAAATGACATCATAAAATGATAAAAGACACTAGCAAATGTTGCATATGTAAACAATGGATAGGTGTGTAATATTTGCAATAAATAAAAATTTGTTAAGCCACCAAAGATACTAATTGTAGTTAAAAAAGCATAGGCGACATTTTGAACTTTTTCATTTTTAGAAAAAGCAACAAATGGTAACACATACATAAACAAGCTACATATATAAAGCGGAAGAAGGCCACCATAATTAAAGCCTCGTCCAAACTTCATATCAAAATATGTTTCCCAGGATATTTTAATTATTTCTAAGCAAATCATTAAAATACTAACTGTTCTTAAAAATATTTTAATATTTCTTTTTTTTGTTTTCCTCAATAATATCGTTAAAGCAATTAATAAAAAAGTTAATACAATCATCAAGATGATATGAGGAACAGAAAAATAGTCCTCTCCATTATAATCAATGTATCCTTTATAATCAAAAAAGCCATAGCTTCCTAATAATAGTTTCATAATTATACCTTCCTTTTTTTAAGAAATAATGAATATATACCATAGGGTATAACATATAAAGCTGAATATGAAAATCCAACAATTAATGGGAATGTTATATGAGCCTTATTATATAAATCAACTATAAATTTAATAGGAAAATTAAATGGCTCCCTTAAAAACATTAAATTACTATGAAATATTAAATTTATAACTAAAGCAACTAGCATAAATGGATAAAAGAAAAGTAAATAATACTTATAATTATCAATTGAAGGTATAAACAAACCTTTTATTAAATATAAAAGACTAAAATATATCATAGCACTATGGAAGAATAAGCTATGAAAGCATAAAAAATGAAATAAAGGATGAAGCATTAATGATGTTGATGGTGAAATTAAAAAAGCAGTTCCCCCAACAATTGCTCCACCTACTAGAAAAGCTCTTCCCAATTTTTCAATTAAACCACTACCATAGCCTGCAAAAAACAAGCTATATATAAATAGCGAACAATATGCAAGCGGAACCCAAGCATCAACATTAGTATAACCATAATAAAAATTATAAGCAATTTTAATAAGCTCTAAAGCAGCTACAATAATAGCAAAAATTCTAGTCAATTTCTTTACCTTAAAATCATCAAAGTGCTTTAAGCTATAATTTAAGCACAAAGCAATAATAATTGTGCAAACTAAAATTGCCATTAAATGTTTTAAATTAAACATCCCGCATGGTGGAAATCTATCAAAATCTTGAGGCGAGAAAAATTTTTGAATCATATAATCCCTTTCATGTGCTAAGAGAACTTCTCAGCATAATTTTGAGAGTCGTTGAAATTGATATTTTTAACAATTTTAACAACTAATTTATAGATTACAACAACAAGTGTTGAAATAACCATATAGCCAAATACCATAAATATTGTAAAAATAAACTGCAAATCATTCTTTATTAATAATTGAGCAAATTTAGGAAGAAGAGGTGCTCCAAATCCATGCATAAGCATCATATAATCAACTTTCTTTATTCCAATTATATCATTAATGTAATAATTAACTGGTATAACTATTATACAAAATAATGCAAGAGGAATCCAGCCTTTTACAATATCCTTCCAATCAAGAATGTATCTTTTTGATGTTAGGATTAATAATCCCGTAAAAGACATTAAAAAATGATAGGATAGACTATAAAAAACATTAAATGTAAAGAAAGGGTATTTCTTTAGCATTTGTGGTAAGTAAAAATTTGTTAGCCCTCCAAAAATACCAATCGTACACATCCATGAAAACACTAATGATTTTATTCTTTCATTTTTTGTAAAGGCAGCAAAAGGTAATAGAATAAAAAACATACTACATGTATATAAAGGCAAAACATCAGCATAGCTAAAGCCATGTCCGAGCTTTATATCATAATATGTTTCCCATGTGAATTTGAAAATTTCTAAAAATATTAAAACTATTGATAATATTTTTAAATATCTATTAAATTTTTTCTCTTCAATTTTTTTTAAAGAAACGACTAAAACAACTAATAATATCGTTGCAAATATCATAAAAATTATATGCATTGGCCCAAAGAAATCTTGTCCATCATATTTTTGTCCATCATATCTTATAAAGTCTTTGTAATCAAAGAAACCGTATCCTTTTGTTAAAAAAAGCATAATACATCTCCTCCTTTTTACGCGTACCATTTAAATTTTAATAAAATTTAATGATTTTAGCAAGGGAAAACGCTAAAATAGATATAAAACACTTACAATTCGTAATTTTTTGCTTAATTTTTCAAATATATAATGCTATAATATGCTTTACCTTATTTAAGGTAAATACAAATTACATATAATGGAGGTCTAAAAATGAGTCAAACAAAAACTGAGCTTGATTTAACAAAAGGCAATTTATTTACAAAATTTTTTATCTTCGTAATGCCATTAATGCTAACTACCATTTTACAATTATTATATACAACCGTTGACTTATGGACGGTTTCAAATTTTGGTGGTGGATCTCTTTCAATGACTGCGATTGGCTCAAATTCAGCTTTAATAAATTTAATTATTACGGTCTTAGTTTCTTTATCAACAGGAAGTAGTGTATGTATCTCAGTAGCTAAAGGTTCAAACAATCAAGAAAGAGCCAACAAAATACTTCATACGTCGATTTTACTTGCTATAATTGGTGGTATTTTTATCGGAATATTTGGATTTTTTATGGCTCCTGTCTTTTTAAATTTAATGGATACACCTACCTCAATTATAAATAATGCAACAAATTATCTAAAAATATACTTTTTAGGTGTTCCATTTTTAATGATATATAACTATGGCTCACAAATGCTAAGATCGCTTGGCGATTCTAAGCGACCACTATTTATTTTAATAATTTCAGGAATAATTAATGTTGTATTTGATTTAATATTCGTTATTTTATTTAAAATGGATGTTAAAGGTGTTGCCTATGCTACTGTTCTTTCAGAAATAGTCTCATCTATATTGATACTAGCTTGGTTTTACTATAATAAAAATGGCTTTGTAAAATTAAGCCTTAAGGAATTAAAAATATCAAAGAAGGAATTAATTGATATTTTAAAAATTGGTATTCCTGCTGGAATTCAAGGCCTTGCATTTTCTATTCCTAACGTAATTATTCAATCATCATTATACACAATTCATGATTATACAATTAATGGCATTCCTATTGCTGAGGATGAAATTATTTCAGGAGCTGCTGCCTCTCAGCAAATTGAAAGCTATATCTTTGCGATGCTTGATGCCTTTGCAGTTGGCTTAGTATCATTTGTCGGTCAAAATTATGGCGCTAATAATAAAATTAATATTAAAAAGTGCTATTGGTATTCTTTTGCTTGGATGATGATATTTTGGGTCATATCTACCATTATTTGTGCAATATTCCCACATCAACTACTATCAATATTTATTAAAGAATCTGATGGCGTTGTACTAGAAAATGCCCTAGAGGCAGGAAAAGAGCGCTTATATATCATGGCCTTTACATACTTTATTGATGGCTGGATGGATATAAATAGTAACTACCTAAGAGGAATGAAGGTTTCAACTCCTCCAGCAATTATTACAATGATTGGTTGCTCCGGCACGCGTATATTATTTTTACTTACACTATTTAAGGTCCCATATTTCCACACAATTTTCTGGCTATATGCAGTCTTCCCAATTAGCTGGATTTTAGTAAACATAGTATATTTACCAGTTATACTTTATTATGAGAAAAAAACATTTAAGCAATTAGATGAATACACATTAAAAGAAGCATTTTCTAATTAATAGAATTTGCTTCTTTTTTTTCCTTATTTACTTTTTTCTTCTTTGTCTTTTTTATCAATGATTTTGCCACCTAAATATCCAGCAATTAAAGATTTAATATCTAATCCTGTAGCTTTTTGTAGGCCATCAAAGATTTGTGTACTATTTTTTGTGATTTCTTCAGTAAGCTTTGCTGTATTTCCTTCACCATACATAGTGATTGAATCAATCTTACTCATAGCTTGGGCAATTGGTTCAGCATAAGCCTTTACCATATCTGGTAATACGCCAGATTCAAGGATTAATTGTAATGTTGCAGCTTCGCCATATTGCTTCATTGCATCAGCCTTTGCTTGAATTGCTTCTGCCTCAGCCTTACCTTTTGCTTGGATACCTTCAGCCTCAGCTAGTGCTGCTTCCTTGGCAGCGTTAGCTTTTGCAATTTGAGCTTGAGCTGCTAAATCAGCTTCTATTTTTAATGCCTCAGCTGCTTTTTGTTTAGCAATTTTATCAGCTTCAGCCTTTATTTTTTGCATTTCTGCTTCTTGCTCTAACTCATACTTTTTAGCTTCAGCTGCTTTTTGTCTTGAATATAAATCAGCTAGTGCTGCTTGCTCTGCTGCATATTTTTTTGAATCTGCAACCTTATTAACCTCAGCCTGTAATTGTTTTTCCTTTAATTCAACCTCACGATTTCCAAGTTCAACTTCTCTTTCTCTTTTAGCAATGTTTGCATTAACCTCAGCAACATTAATTTCTTCAAGCCTTTTTTGCTTTTCAATGTTATATGCTGCATCAGCAACAGCCTTAGCAGTATCTGATTTTTGCTTTAATGAAGCAGCTTGTAATTCATAATCAGTATTTTGTTGAACAATTTTCATTTGTGATTCAACCTTTGCTTTGTTTGCAGCTTCACTAGCTGCACTGCTTGCAATTGCAACATCTCTTTCCGCATTAGCTCTTGCAATAGCTGCATCCTTTGAAATTTGACTTATATTATCAATACCTAGATTTTCAATTACTTTATTATCATCTGAGAAAGATTGAATATTAAAATTCACAACCTCTATTCCAAGTTTTGCCATATCTGGGACAACATTTTCTTTTACCTTGTTAGCAACGCCTTGACGATCTCTTACCAATTCTTTGATTTCAACAGTACCAACAATTTCACGCATATTACCTTGTAGGACTTGCTGAAGTTGATTAGTTAATTCGCTTTCCGGCATATGTAAAATCGATTCAAAAGCTTTTAATAATAATTCTGGATCTGAAGATACCTTTAAATTTGCAACACCATCAACATTAATATTAATAAATTCTTTTGTTGGTATTGCTTCTTCAGTCTTAATATCAACCTGAAAAGCCTTTAATGATAAAGAGTCTGTTCTTTGTAGAAATGGAATTCTAAAGCCTGCTTTACCAATTAATATTTTTCTTTTTCCTGCACCAGAAACCATAATAGCAGTATCTGGCCCTGCTTTTACATAGCCAGTAAAGAAGAAAATAAGTAATAAGAAAACAACAACTGCAACAACTAGTAAGACAATTTCAGTAGTAGACATTATTTCATTCCTCCATTTGTCTAATTTGTAATAGTTTTTAGATAAAAAAAGACTATTTTACATGATTTTTCCATGTTCCATAGTCTTGAATGATCTTATTGATCGTATTATCCGGATAATTAATCGTGATGTCGAATAATACTATATTCAGTTAGAATATTTCTACTCCCTATTACAATTATAATATATCATTTTTCATATAAACTTGCAAGTTATTTGCAAAATATTTCATTTATTTGATTGTTATTAAATTTGAATAAATGTAAAAATCAATATCAGAACTAGATGATGTTTCATGTAATTTCCATGTAGTTTTCATTTTAGCAACCGCATAAATTGTACCTTTACCAGTTCTAGTTATATTTTTACCATTGCTAGTTGCATTATTGGATAATACTATAATTTCATAATTATCCTCATTAACAATCTCGTTTTTATAATTTTGTGATTTAATAGTAACTTGACTGCTTTGATTATCGCCTAATGATAAAGAACTATCATAAATCAAACGATATTTATTATTAGAAAATGAATATAAATAATTTGTTGTAAAAGCCTTATTTCCATTGATTAGTAAATCTTTTAATTGACTAATACTATTACTATCAAATGTCCATAACCAATACATTTGCCCTCTAGCATTTGATTCCTCAAGGGCTTCCCTTGAAACTGTTGATAGCTGAGAAGCAAGGCCAACACCATTGGCCAAAAAGCCTTTATATGATGACCAGTATTCTTCATTGTTTCTTCTATATACAGTATTTAAATATCCAACCTGAAGTCCTAAAAATTTATCTTTTAATTGCTTAGCTGTTTGAGAACTAAAAGTAATTAACGTGATTCTATTATACCAGCCCTTTTCCTTAGCAAGATTTACAGCTGCAACTCCAGTTTCATATTTATTATCCTTAATTTCTATAACCATTGCTTTGTCTTTATATTCATCTGCATTAAAGGTGTCAAACACTTCATCTAATGATGGAATATGATAATCAGTTGTATAC
>CAKPZU010000005.1 GCA_934215405.1 uncultured Bacilli bacterium
AAATTAGTTATTTCAGAGCCATTAAGAGCGCCTTTAAGAAATGATGGCTATTATTTACGTTTTGCTGCAGAAAACGGAGCATCAATGGCTTTAAAAGAATTAGGTGTTTCAACTACAAATTATACTTCATACAAAAATGCTTCTATGTCAACTGATAAGGTTGCTATATCTATGGAAAACGACGAGGTTGTCTATACATGTAAAACAATAGCTGACAATAGTGTTATTATTACTGATTACTCTAATTATAATTGCTTTGAATATGACTTTAGATTTGATAATTTTACAAATTGGGTAGGCATTAGAGTTGCATCAAATGATGATAATTTTAATAATGATATTTTGTTTTATACAAATGGGGATGTTTCAATTTCATCAAATTTATGGGATGACAATGCCACAATTAAAACAGTTAAAATGACTGCACCAACTAAAGGCACTTGGAATCATGCTAAAATTGAATATTCTGCTACTATGTTAAAAATGACAGTAAATGATGAAGTTGTTTGGGAAAATACTTTATCAAATACAACCCTTATGATGCCAAAATTTACATTTGCACAATATAATGATGTTCAATCAGTAAAAGGCTTTAAACTATCAAATACGCAAGAGACTTCTGCTAAAGAGCCTGTTCCTTATGATGGATGGAACTTTGATAAAACATTTATTGGTTCAGTTTCTGAAAATGATGAGACTATATATCAAAAAGCTTCAATTGGTGATGGAATTGATACAATTTCTTCAAGCTATGCATCATATGAAGTAGATGGCTTAAATGCTAATAAATTTGCTTTTGATGTTCGGTATGATACAGCTGATGCTGATAATTTCTTCTTTGGTGTATCAGTTTCTGAAAACGAAACTTTTAGAAATGATATGTTAATTAGAAAAGGCGGAGCAATTAATGTTTATAAAAATGCTTTCACTGGTGAAGAGGCAGGAAATGGTACAAGTATTCCTTCTATCGAAATAGGAAAATGGAATCATGTTGAAGTAGTATTTGCTTTTAATTATCTAAAATTATCCATTAATGATACTTTAGTTTATAGTATTACAGATACAAATAATGCATCTTTGTTAACTCCAACATTGGTATTTCAAAACTGGGGCGTTTATTATTCATTAAAGAATATTTCATTAAGTCATGAGCATATTTATAAATACGAATTTACATGTCATGATAGAAGCTGTATTTCATGTAATGGCGCCACAATAAAAGCAACAACATCTCATAATGAAGTAAAAATCAATGGTACATTACCAACATGTGAAAAAAATGGCTTAACAGATGGTATTGAATGCAGTGATTGTAAAGAAATAATACAAGCTCAAGAAGAAATAAAAGCAACAGGCCATCACTATGCTGATGAATATACATGTCATGATAGAAAATGTGAAAACTGTGATTACGTATTAAAGGCAACAACATCTCATAATGAAGAATTAATTAAAGGTACATTACCAACATGTGAAAAGGCAGGTTTAACAGATGGAATTAAATGCTCAACTTGTAACGCTATAATTAAAAACCAAGAGGAAATAAAGGCAACAGGCCACCATTATGCTGATGAATATGCATGTCATGATAGAAAATGTGAAAACTGTGATTACGTATTAAAAGCAACAACATCTCATAATTATGATGATGGAGCTATTACAACTCTTCCAACATATGAAAAAGAAGGTACGTTAACATATACTTGTAAGGACTGTAAAGAAACCAAAACTGAAACAATTCCTCCATTAGAGGAAGAAACATCATCATCTACTGAAAGTGAAGATAATAAAACATCACAAAATGATAATGATAAAGAAAACAAAAAAGGCTGTAAAGGAAGCACATCTTTCGGATTAATGGCATTATTTATGCTATTAGTAATAGGCTTAAAGAGTAAGAAGAGTAGAATTTAAAAAAATGATTAAAGGTGTAGATTTTTTACACCTTTAATTAGAAAGAGAGGGAATATGAGCAAAAAATTCAAACTATTATATTCAATTTTAAAAGGAGCTATGGCTTTATCAATAGTAGCAATTTCTATGCCAAACGTAGTTGTAAATGCTTCATCAAATAGCTTTGAGGAGTGGAATTTACCAACAGATGGCGTTGAAAACTATACTGAAGATGGGAAGGTAGTTCATCAGTTTTTAAGTTTAAAGCAAGATCCATTTTACTTTGTTTCAAATATAGAAAACAATGCAACATATGATACTTATAATTTATTAGTTAGGGTTGATTCTGTTACAGATTCTAATAATACCAACTTGTTCTTTGCAATAGTATTAAATGATGGAAATAGTTCAATAGAATTCTTATTTAGAAGAAGTGGAGTTTTATCGGTAACTAAAGGCGTTTATAATGGCTGAACAATTGCTCAATTTGAAACTACACCATTAAAGGAAAATGAATGGAACGATTTACAAATATCTTATAAGGACAATTCATTTTATATTTATAATAATGATGAATTATTAGCAAGCGTTGAAAAGCCAGATACATTTTTAGCTCATAAAGCAAAAATAGGAATTGGTAGCTGGGGAGTTTTATTTTCTTTAAAGGATTATAAAGCTTTAAACAAACATGGTATAACAATTCCTACTAATCCTGATATTTCTTTTGATAATAATTGGAATTTTGGCTCTAATTGGACAGCTAAAAGCGAAGGTAACGAGACAGTTTACAAATTAAACTCCTTTAAAAGTGATCCATTTTTATTAAAGTCAGTAATGGATAATTCAACTTGTTCATTCAATACCTTTGAGGTTGATATTAGGATTGATGATTTATCAGATTCTAATAACAAAAATTTGTTTTTTGCAGTAGGGCTTCAAAAAGGAACAAGCTCAATAGAGTTTGTGAATAGATTTAATGGAGGTTGTTTGATTACATCAAACAAATATTCAGGAACTATTGATAGTGGAGTAAAAAATGATGAATTAATTAAGGACAAATGGTATCATTTTAAAGCAATATTTGCTGAAAGCCATCTTCGTTATTATATGGATGATAAGCTAATATTATCTTGTGATACTGCTTTAAATTTTGCAATTGATAAGGCAGTTCCATGCATTGGCAGCTGGGGAACATATATTTCTATTAAAAATATGAAGGTTTCAACATCAAAGGTTGAATATCCAGCAAACTACAAATATTTAGATTTAGAATTCAATAAAGAAATTAGTGTAGCTTCATGTGAAGGAAGTAATATTAATTTAACATATAATGATGGCAAACTTGTTGGAAAAATAAATAATAACAATGCTTCAATAAAATTTCCTAGTATAAATGTAGTTGCCGGTCATAAATACTCTATGTATTTACCATTAAGAAATACATTTTTAGTTAGAATGAAAAATGAAACAAATTCTTCTAAAATAAAAGTGATTTTTAAGTCATCAACAAATTCTAATGAAAGATATGAAAAAGTATTTGATATATTACCTAATAGCGATTATCAAACATATTATTTTAATGTTTCAGATTTAAATCCTACAGGGTATTTAAGAGAATTACAATTTGATTTTTTAGAAGCTTATAGTGGTAATGTAATAATTGATGCAATTACTTTTGAAAGAGAAGATCCTATATATAATTTTGCTGGCAAAATTGATAGCTGTTATGCAGATCCTTTAACTAAAAAGGTTACTGTTAAAGGAACTGTAAAAGATGAATATGCTAACAAAAACGTTAATATCTATCAATCTGACCCAAGAAATTATAATGATAGCCTTTCTTATGCTAATTTAGTATTATTAGCCACAAGTAAAATAGAAGGCAAACAATTTGAAATAAGCTTTGACTTATATCCAAATGGCTCAAAAACATCTTTACTATCAGCATTTTTCCTTGCAGAGGTGGATAATGTTAAGATATCAAAATATTTTGTTATTGAAAACTATGAGGATTTTTCACCAATAAAGGGAAAAAGATTCAGTATTCCTTATAATTTAGTTGCTAATGTTTTAGATTATGGTGCAAAAGGTGATTCTTTTACAGATGATACTTTAGCCATTCAAAAAGCTATTAATGCTGTTAAAGCAGCAGGTGGAGGGAAAGTAATTATTCCAGGAGATAATAGCCAATATGGAAAACGTTATATAGTAACTCATATAGAATTATGTAGTAATATTGAATTAGTAATCGAAGAAAACGCTATTTTATGGCAAAGCCAAAGAGAAGATGAATTAAATAAGACAGTTCCTGTTTTTAAGGATGGATTTGATGAGGTATATTATGGCTTTAGTGTTGATGTTGATGGGGCTATTTGGTCTTGTGGCTATACTTCTGTAAATAAACCACTAGTATATTCAAATCATAAAGATAATATAAGAATTTCAGGAAAAGGCTATATTAGAATGAATGATGTTGGTAATGAAATTGAAGATCCATTATACTTTGTTGGCGATCCTTCATTAGCAAAAGGCCAAGAAAATAGAGTTCAGCAAATTCCTTTAATGATTTTTAAGGGTAATAATGTTGATGTTAAGGATATTAAAATTCTTCGTTCAAGTGGCTGGCAAGCAACATTTTATCGCTGTAATAATGTTTATGTAGCAAACGTTGAGGAAAGAGAAGAAGTAAATGTTACCTGTGATGGCTTCCATTTCACTGGCTCAACAAATGCTGTTTTACATCGTTGCTTTAATTATACAAGTGATGATGCAGTAGTATTTAATGGCACATATGTTGATCCAAGAAGCAAATATTTTTATGATTTTGCTAAAGAAGAAGCATCGCCATGTAAAAATATAACAGTATCGCATTGCTTTTTATATGGAGGATTTGGAACAGTATTTATTCCATGGGGTACTGAAGCAGATGATTTAGAAAAAGCTGAAATAAGAAATATTACAGTATTTGATTCAAGGCTTGGTGGTCATAAATCAAGTGGCTCGTGGCCTGATGATCCATTTTATGGAACAAGCTCTTATTTATTAGGCTATACTCAAGGAGAAGATAACGATTTTGCTCCAATTACTGATGTCCTTTATTATGATAATACTTATTTAAAAGAATTTAATTGGACAATTTATGGAATAACTCCAAAAGCCACTAATTTTATAATGCTGGATGATGTTGCTGGAACAGTTCATTCAAATAGTGAATTCTTAAATGGTAATTTTGATAAGAATGTCCATAAAGGCAAAGGATTTTATGATGAAACAGATTTTAAAACAGGATTAACATATTGGTCATATACTGGTAATGTATCTACATATTTAAAAGACTATAAAAAGTCTAAGACTATTGATACTAATGAAGAAATAACACAGCCTGATTATGCTGGTAAAATCACAACATCTGGTGAATTATATCAAGGATTATACGAAACATATGGCGATTATACATTTTCTTTGTCATGCAAAAACTCATCAAAAAATGCAACAATTTTTGCTAGAAATGCCATAACAAAAGAAATCATTGCTAGTAAATCTATTCCTATTTTAAATGATTACAATGATATTTCACTTGATTTTTCTATTCAAAGAGGTACGATAGTACAGCTTGGCGTATTATTAGATGGAAATGATGGAGATACTATTTATATTGATGATGCAAGTATTATGAAAAATGTTGATTCTAACACATATAAGGTAACAGGAATTGAATCAACAAGTGAAATGGATAGCTTAGATAACTTTACTATTAAAAGCGAAGGCAATAATGTAAAGCTTGAAAATGAAAGTATTAATATTGCAAATGATTCTGAATATAAATTAATACTAGATAGTATTGAGGCACTTCAAACATTTGAAGTATCAGCTGACTTTAAAGTAAGTGATTTAATGAATTGTGGCTTTTATTTATTTGCAAAAGGAGCAGAAAATAGCCAAGATGCTATTTATGCTTATAATGTGCAAATAGAGAAAAAAGCAAATGATGATAATTATACAATTACTCTTTATAGATTTGATAATAAGTATAGTGGCTCATTTGCAGCAAGTGGAAGTATTAAAATAGCTAGTTCTGATTTTATACATTTACGAGTTGTTTGCAAGAATAGTGTTATATTTGTTTTCAATGATGAATCTAACACACCATTGTTTTCATATGAAGTACAAGAAGGCTTAAAAGGATACTTAGGTATTAGAAGTCAAAGAGCTGCAACTTCATTTACTAATCTTAAAATAATATCAAGTGAATATAAGAAAACACATAATATTAAACTTGACACGTTAAATAATCTTTTAAAGCATTTTAAGATTTTAGATAAGGAAGAGTATACAGAAGAATCTTATAATAATGCTTTAAAGATTGTAAACGAAATAAAGCAACTAAGTGAATTTTCAAGCCAAGAAGAAGTGGATAGTTATGCTAATAAATTGAGTGAAGCAATAAAGAATCTTGAAAAAATTGACTCAAATGCAAGTGAAAAGGAAAAAGCTTTAGAAAGCTTAAAAGAAACTTTAAATGAAGCTAAAGCACTTAATCCAAATGACTTTACTAATGAATCTTATAGTATATTAAAAGAGGCAATAAAACAAGCTGATTTAATTATTAAGTATCCATCTACTTCATTAAGTGATTTAGAAAATATGAATAATTCTTTAAAAGAAAAAATGAATAATTTAGAAAAAGTAAAAGTAGAAGAAAAAGGCTGTAAGGGTTCTATTTATTCAATATTTAGCTTAACTGTAGCTTTAGGAATTGTTGCTTTAAAAAAGAAGAAAAATAGTTAGTTTTACTTGAAATTTTACTAAATAATAAAAAAATGTATAAACTTTAGTTTTAATATAGGTTCTTACGCTTGATTGGGTGTAGAACAATCGAAATTTAATAATTCAAATATATTTTTGGAAGATTTTAAAGAAAAAATTGAAAAACATTTTTTAAATAGATTGACTAAATTGCATCTTCCATATAAAATACGTTTGATGAGTTTGAATTTGTTGTTGTTTCCTTCAACAAATCCAGAACTTTCGGGAAAAGATATTGATGCTTTGATAGGGACAATATCTTTTTTTATGCTTTTAATAAAACCACTAATGCCACTTTTAGTATTTTCAATATTATCATCTATTTCATCAACTTCACCAGTATTTTCATTTGTGATAATTTTTGATTCGTATTTTTGAATGAAATCATCTAGTAGGTTTTCTTCCTTCTTGGCAAAAATATTATAAAAATCATTATAGATATCCACTATATTATTAATTATCGGATATTTTTCTTTAATTATCTGGATGTTTTTTTCTATATTTATATCCTTTTTGATTTTAGGATTTTTAGTGATGATGTACTTCAATAAATCATTTCGTTTAATAGTTATAAGCCCTGGAATTTCAACACTCTGTAAAAATGTTCTTATATTTAGTTTTTTGCTAAAATTGTTTGTAGAAATATTACATATTAGGGCCTCAATTGAACGCTCAGTACCAGAAAAGCCTTTATATTTTACATATTCTTTTATTACAATAGAATCAATTCCATCTTTAACCATTTTAAATACCATGTTTCTATATCCATTAATTTTGGATTTAAATGATCTATATCTCTTCGGTTTATCAGGGGTTGGAATATCTTTTTCATCTAAATTGTAATATTTTTTTGCAGTTGCTACTGATATATTAAATTTTTTTGCTAATTCGTTATATAAATCTATTTTTCTTGTGAAACATAATGTTTTTGCATATTTCTTTAAGTCTAAAATTAATTTGATTTTTTTTTACGATTTTCAGCTTGCTTTTGATGCTCTATGCTATTAGGCTGAGAACTTTTATCATTAAATTCTATAACATTTCCATTTTCATCAACAGGTGGAGTATCATCATAATTTAATTGTTCTAAAACTTGCTGCTCGATAATTGCCTTAGTAAACATAGGTTTAGGTTTTTCATCAAGTATTTTTCCATCTAATATATAAATACTCTCTGGAATCTCATTTTTGAAAATTTCTTTAAATCTATCTACTAAATTTTGAAACAAATGAAAACGATCAGCAATTTGAATTGCTTCTGGTAGCACTTCACTGATAGCATTAGCATACGCCGTGGCTCTATCACGAGCTATCTTTTTTATTTTTGGGTGTTTCTTTAACCATTCTTTTAATGTTTGTCCATCCCTTCCATCAAGTAATGCAAGCATATGATGATCTTGCATATCATAAATAACAGTTGCGTATTTCATACATTTTCTAATAGAAACATCATCAAGTCCGATTTCTTCAACATCGATGTCATCTTTAATTTCAATGTTTTGATATAATCTTCTAACAGTGTCATTACTCACATTTATACCAATTAGCTTTAATATTTTACTTGTTGTTTCATCTGATAAAAATAAAGAAATAGCAAATATTAAACATTTAATTTCGTATGTGAATTTTTGCTTTGGACCACACCATTTAATACTTTGTCTAAATACCTTAACAGGGCATTTCTCGTTAAGGCAGTCAAATTTGTAAAAGTTAACATTAATATATGTCGGTTTTAAATGAATAGGAACAAATTGTATTGTTCTAGTACATGTTGCATGCAAACTATTACTAACCTTTCCACATTGTGGACATGAACAACTTGTTATTTTTGACTTTAAATAATAGATGCATTTATCTTCTAATTCTTCAAAGTTATATACTTTAAAATCATCGCCAAATATATTATCATTAACATTAAAAATCTTATATTTTTTAAATCCCATTATAATCAACTCTTTTCGAATATATTATACCATAAATACCCGATAAAGAGAAAAATGAATTGACAAAAAAATAAGATAATTATGTTTAAAAATTATCTTATTTTAAAATATTTAATTATTGGTTCTACACCCAATCAAGCGCAAGAACCTTAATATATACTAAGGAATATACATTTTTTCTCTATATTCAGTTGTTAAATCATTTAGTATTATGTTACATTTTAATATTTTAAAGCAATAAAATTTGACTGATTTATTTGTAAAAATTTCCCAAATACCCAAATCATTCCTCAAATATCCAAATCACAATTTGAGCTATTTAGGAATATATAAATATCATTTAAAATTTACTTATAAATTAAGAAAATTATAATTCTTTTGGATATTCTAGTGGTTTTAATACCATTCCTTTATTACATTCTTCTTTTATTTGTTCTAATAAGAAAGGAGTTGCATATTGCGGAATGCTTGTAAAAAATGCTCCTTCGCCAAAGTTTTCTTTAATTATTTTATAACATTTTTTGGCTTTGTAAGAAGTTTTTCCTTCCATGACATTTTTAGAGGCTGCCATCTTTCCATTTATAGACTTTTCTTCAAGTAAAATAATACCTTCACTATCTTCTATTAAAAAATCTATTTCTAAATGTTCTTGCCCATTTGAAAAATAGCATAATGGGAAATCACATTTATTAATCATTGTTGCACATAAGTTTTCATAAATAGCGCCTTTTCTTGAATCTAAACTCTCATTTAAAAAACTTTGTGATGTTTGAATTGGATACATTGCCATAAGTAAGCCAATATCAGAAATAAATGCCTTAAAGTATGTTCTATCAATATTTGCTTCTAAAGGTTTTTCTATAGCTTTTGCATTAAAGCATCTTAAAACTAAACCTGCCTTATTTAACCAATCAAATGGCTCTTCAAACTCACTTGCTCTTCCACCTTTTTTAACTAATGAATATTTAAATTTTAAAGTATCAGATTCACGAGCTAATTGACTAGGTATGGAATCAAATACTCTATTCAATTTAGCTTGTAAATTATAATCAATTTCTTCTTCATTATTTTCGTTAATAAATCTTCCAAAATCAGCTCTATAATCTTGAATAAGACCTTTTAAATAATCTCTTGAGTCTATATAGTTATTTGATTTTAAAAATTTTAAAATAGATCCAGGAAGTCCACCTACTATAACATATCTTTTTAGCATTTCCTTATAATAAAAAGCCAATGCTTGCGGGATTTCCTTTTCTTCTTTAACATGCTTTTTTAATAATGTAATGCTTTCTTCATTAAGGCCATTTGCCCATAAGAATTCTTCAAAATCCATTGATGTCATTTGAATAATTTTTTCATAGCCTGTAGGTATATCTATTTTTTTCTTTCTCCTAAAATTTAAAACGCCAAGTAAAGATCCTGTTGCAATTACACTAAATCTTTTATCAATAGCAAAGCTTTTTAATGATGTCCTTGCTAATGGACAATCACCTATTTCTTCAAATATTAATATTGTTTTATAAGGGACAAAATTATCGTGAGGAAAATAAGGCGATGATTTTTCAATAATTGTATCTACATCTAAATTACCTTCGAATATATTTCTTAATTCTTTCTTGTGTCTAAAATCATAAGTAATAACATTTGCATAAAATTCATGAGCAAATTTGTTAACTATATAACTTTTGCCAACTTGTCTTAACCCATCAATAATTAAGGGAACTTTATCTTGATCATTGTTCCATTTAATTAACTCATTATATATTTTCCTTTTGAAATCATTTTGTTCCATACTATCACCTAATGATATTTTATCATTTTCTTCGTAAAATGTAAATAATTACACAAAACGATTTCGTAAAATGTAAATAATTACACAAAACGAAGATTTTGTCGTTTTTATATATAAAATAGTTTAAAAAGGCTTTATAAAAAATAGAAAATAAAATAATGTAACTTGCTTGTTTGTACTAGTGATTTCCCAAGCTTTTCCCCAAGTACCCAAGCGGAAGATATAGTTTAATTTTCTTTGAATTGTTCTTTTATTCTAACAGACCATGCAGCTATATCATAAAAATGTTTATCTAATTTCTTTAAGTAATTTAACTTTGAATATTTTCCTTGTAATAATTCTTGTTCTTTAATTTTGTTTTTAGAGGATTCATTTTTTAATATGCAGGCGATTAAGTACATTACTTTAGCAGCAAACTTATATGCTATCTCAGCATTAAATTTTGTTCCTATGAGAAAGTTCGATAATCCTTTTATTCCACATAAATAATCTCTATACGATTCCGAATCGATTTTTCATTTACACATTATTGATACAGCAGCATCAAATGAGTCGAATAAACATTCATTTATACTGATATTAAGTCCACGATACTTCAATTCTAATTTAGCAGTTCTTATATAAGAGTCTTTAACATCTTCAAAATTAGTTATTACGTCAAATAAAGATGCTATGTCAAAAAATTGCTTAATTGTTTCAATTCTTTTGTCAACAAATTTTCCATTATCTTTTTCAACTATTGGTTTGATTCCTATTGTTTTTGGAGCAAACGCAGTAAGTTTGTCGCCAAGAAGTGACTCGTGATTAGGTGTTTTTACAAAAATTGGCTTGCCATAGGTTTTAATAAAAGAATTTTTGATTTCTTTTTCTAAAATTTTTGAATAGTGGTTTTTTTCAAAAAGTACATCTAAAAGAATAGAAGCTTCTTTATTATTGTTTATTAAAGATTTATAAAAAAATTTAAAATGGTTTTTAAAAATATTATTTGAATCTTTTCTAACAACCTCCTCATACCTAATAAATGGGTATGTTTTACTGATTTTAAAAATGTATTGCAATAAATTAGTTCCAGGTTCAACTATTATATCTATATCTGTTGATAACCTTAAAGGATTTTCTAATAATAAAAGTAATGAACTTCCTCCTTTAAATATGAAATTCATTTCAGATTTTACTAATGCTTCTAGTAATCCAAATGCATAAATTGTCTTTTCAAGAATAATTGGGTCACATTCAAATTCTAATCTTTTATTGTTTATATACTCTTTTGTAAAAATTATTTTATCAAGCATTATATTTCCTCTAAGAATTGCATGAATTTATCTTTTACTCTTCTTCTTGAAGCATAAGCCATCATTTTATCTACATCAATATCGTAATTATCTTTTATGCCGCTAATTACATCTATTTTTCCGCGTGTATCTAATTGCATTTTTCCACAATAAGTATCAACTGCTAGCTTTTCAAGTCTGATTTTTCTATCATAGTGTGAAACTGGTGCTTTTGAATATAGAGTTTTTACAATAATCAAATCTTCTCTTAAATATGTTGAAATGGTGTCATTGCTTGGATTTAAAAGAACTAGATGCTGTTTTCCAAATTTATCGTTGATTGCAAAGAAAACATAATCAACAAATTCTTTTTCTACTTCAATATAAATAATGTTAGTTGATAAAAGAAGATTAAGCCATTCATTAAGCTGCTTATTTTCCCAAATTACAATTTTTAATGCAGGATATAAATTATATAGAAAATTATCAATATCTTTAGTTAGTTGGCTTTGATAAGTGTATGAATATATTTCTCCCCTTTTAACATATTTCTTTTCTCCGACTCTTACAAGTGAATTCTTTTTGATGTAATTAAAGAATTTCCATTTTATTGCTGTTTTTGATATGTTTTGATTGGTAATTTTTAAAATTTTGTAAATATCTTCTTCAGAAATAATTTGCTTTTTAACATTTTCCATTATAATCACCAGCCTTACATTTATATTATACACAATCTTTAATTAAATTCCTACGGATTTAGACACAAATAGCAAAATTTGTCCAATTCCGTATAGTAAATGTATTGCCTTTACTAGTAATACTAATAATTTCAAATAAATATAATTTGATGGTATGCTATTAAAAGTAATTTATAAAAACAATAAAAAGATAGCATTTAAAATGAACAATGCTATCTTTTTACTTAATTTCTTCTATCTTGAATTTCTTTAATTATTTTAGGATCGATTTTATCAGTTCTATCTATATATAATAATCCATTAACCTCTTGTTGAACATCACTCAATTGAGTGAAGCAATAACCATTTGAATAATCAATTCTATTTAAAGCATTAAATAGCTTAGATAATCGTTTAATATAGTCACTATCATCATTTACTCCAACTCCATATCCCCAATTTTTCATGCCTTCTGTTGAAATTGAAGTGTTCTTTTCATATGCTGTTCCACCAAATTCAGTAAACATAATTGGTTGATTATTGTATTTATAACCATCTGCAAAAAGGCTTTTATTTGAATCATCATAGGGCTTTGCTAAAACCTTATTTAAATCCTTAAAGTAGGAATATAATTTATCACCATCTTGTTCATAATGATGAATTGTAATAATATCAGAAATAGTATGCTCCCATCCATCATTAGTTATTACAAATCTATATGGATCATATTCTTTTGTAATATAGTAAATGTAATTAACCCATTCTTGTAAAACCTTATTATTTAAAATACCTTCAATTCCCCATGATTCATTAAATAGTGTCCATGTAATAATAGAAGGATGATTGTAGTTTTGCTTAATTATTTTCATGAATTGCTTTTCATACGCTTGTCTTGAAGCTAAAGTGTTCAAGTAAAATGATGGTATCTCTGACCAAATTAGATAGCCTAAAACATCAGCATAATAAGCAAATCTTTCATCCTCTTGCTTTTCATGCTTTCTACAGCCATTAAAGCCTAATTCCTTCATTTTAACAATATCGTTATATAAATCCTTATTTGTTAAAGGAGTTAATGATGATGTTAAATAATAGCCTTGATCTAATACTAATTTTTGATATAATTTCTTACCATTTAAATAAATGAATCTATCTTTAACTTGTAGTTCTCTTAAGCCAAAATAACTATTTACAGTATCAATTATTTTTCTTTTATTTATTAATTCAATTTTTAAGTCATATAAAGCAGGATTATCTAAATCCCATAAATGATATGGCTTTTTAAGTTTTATTTCAACCTTTAAATTATCTTCATTAATTTTACTAATATTACTATTAATTATTTCATTATCAAAGTAAATAGTTGATTTTAGTTTCATGTTAATAGCATTAGCTAGACTATATTCTAAATACACCTTTTTATCCTTTAAAGAAGGAGTAATTTTAACGTTTTTAACGAAAGAAAGAGGAGTTTTTTCAAGCCAAACAGATTTATAAATTCCTGTTGTTTCAACATACCAGCAGCCGTGGTTTTTTTCTTGCCATCTTTGCTTGCCACGAATTTTTTGCATATTGAAATCATCTTCACATTTTACTACAATTAAATTGTCACCATTTTTAATAAAATTGGTAATGTTAAAGGAAAATCTATGGTAGCCACCTTCGTTTTTATCGACAAATTTTCCATTTACATATAGTTTTGTTAAATAATCAGCACCTTCAAAGTGAAGAAAATAATTTTTCTTTTCTTTTTCAATATTTATAATTTTTTGATACCAAACATTATCACATCTTTTTTCAATATTAACATTTGAAGCTGCACAAAGATATGAAAAAGGAACAACAATGTCATATTCCTTGTTGAATCCTTTATAATATTTTTTACTTTCACCTATGTTATTATAATCAAATGCAAAATCCCATTTTCCATCTAATAATTGATAAGAATCTCTAACAAATTGTGGACGAGGGCATTCATTAAAATTAATTTGTTTTCCCATAATAATTATATTTCCTTTCCCAAACTAAAATGAATGTTAGCATTGAATTATTTTATTGTCAATTGCTTAAAACATCATAAATATTTTATATATTTATAATTATTTTTTTCTACTATTTAATTCTTCATATTCGTTTTTGGTCATGTTAAATTCTTTTTTAAACCATCTATAAAAGTATTCTTCGCTTTCAAAACCAATAGCTTTAATGATCTCTTTTGTAGACATATTATTTTCAATCATTTCTTTAACTCTTAATTTTCTAGCAATAGTTAAATCATTAATTGGAGACACATTAAAAAACTTTTTATACAAATAGTTGAAGCGTGATGGTGAAAAGCCTAATTGATTTACAAGTGTTGACACTTCAATATTATCAGGACATTGATACATATTAAGACGCATTTTTTCAAATTTTTCCTTTAAGGTATCATCATAATTTTTTCTAGAAATACTTTTATGAGAGATTTTTCTTAATATTTTTACAAATAGTTCAGTTAATAAAGAATCGCTCATCAGTTCATAGCCATTTAAGGCTTCTTTATGCTCTTTATACATTTCAGCAATCAATTTGCTGATGTCATCTGACATTCTAGGATATAAAAGAGTGTTCATTGGAAATTTTATTTTTTCAAAAAATGTATCATCATCGATAGTAAAATCAACGTAATCATGATTTAAACGACTATTAAATGCTTTAAATGCTTGTGGGAAACGTGGTGCATATAAAATACAACTTCCCGGATTAGCAATTATTGTTTCATTATTAATTTTTATTATAACCTTAGAGGTGAAATGAAAGAAAATATATCTATAGCTCCCATCATGCCTATCTATTTCAAAAGGATAATTCTCAATCGCATTTGATGCAACATATTCGATATTAAACATATAAGCCCCCCCTCTTCATGCTAATAAAAATATATCATACTTTTATAAAAAAACATATATTTTCGAAAAAAAGTCATACTATAATTGCACATATTACTTTAAAAAACACTAAAAAGTAAACATTTTTCCATTATTATCCAATTATAAAAAAAATAAACATGCGAAAAAAAGATATATTGTTTTTAAAATTAATCATTAATTTTGAAAAACTATTTATTTATAATTTAAGCAAGAAAAGATTTATGAAAATAACTAAAGGAGTATTGTATGAAAAGCAAAAATTATAATGCATTGCTTATGACTATAGTATTAGGCATAACTGGTTGTACAACTAATAATCCAAGTGATGAATCATTTGATTTATCAGAAGAATTTACAGAAGATGTAACAATTTCATTTTTTGGCTGGGGTAGTAAGGAAGAGCAAAGTAACTTTCAAAAATTATGTAATGAATTTATGAAGCAGGAGCCACATATAAATGTGGCTTATTCAGCAACGGATTCATCAACATATATGAACACACTAAAAAATAGGGCAAATTCTCTTCCGGATGTCTTTTATATGCCAGATTATGCTTTTATGGAATGGGCAGATTCTAATAGATTATTAGCTATTGATGATTATATGAGTGATGAAGAACTAAGCTCAATGTGGGAAATGTCAACACAAATGTATCGCTATGATGCAGAAACTTATTCTTTAAATAAAGGAAAGCTATATGGTTTACCAAAGGATTTGGGACCATATACCTTAGTTTATAATAAAACATTATTAAGAGAATGCTTAAAGGCTAATGGTAATTATGTTAATGATGAAACATCAATTATTAGCGGTAATAATCCTATGTCATGGAAAGAATTTACAGACTATTTAACAAAGGCTAACACACATAGCAGTAATGGTGTTTATCCAATAGGTTATTATGAATTAATGAGTGCTGTTTATTCAAATAATGCTAATTTCTTTGATGAAAGTATAAAAAAAGAGCAAATAAGTAGTGATAACTTTATTGAGGCTGTTCAATTTATTGCTGATTTAACTTTAAATGGTTTAGCACCAACTGCTAATGAACAATCAGAGCAAAACTCTTTCCAACGTTTTATTACTGAAAAATGTATTTTCACATTTATGGGACCATGGGATATGGCAACATTTTGGAAGGATGTACCATTTGAATTTGATATTTGTCCTGTTCCATACGGACCAGCTGAAGGCGCAAAATCAACTACTTGGGTAGGATCAGTAGCTTATTGTATTAATGCTAAATCAACGCAAAAGAAGGCAGCAGTAAAATTTGCTAAATTTCTTTCATGCTCTTTAAAATCAAGCGAAATGAATTATTTATTAGGCCAAGCAGTTCCAAATGTAATCTCATATGCTAAGGAACAATTTGTAAAAGGTGTTGGCTATGATGAAAAGCAAGCTTCTGCCCCTAAAAATCGTCAATTATTTGTTGATATTATTGAAGGTACTAGTAAAATTCAAGGTAAACAAAGAGCAAAATATTTCTTATATGACAATACATGCTACGATGATTTAGAAAGTAATTTATCGTCTGTTTATACAGGAAGCAAAACAGCAAGAGAATTCTTAGAAGCATATGCATCAACATTCCAACATGGACTTGATGATTCAAATGATAATTTAAACTAAAAAAGAGGCTTATTTCTTATGACAAGGTCAATTAAGAAAAAATCGTTATTTTTTAAAGAAGAAATTGTTGCATTCTTATTCATCTTAATTCCAATTATTGGCTTTATGATTTTTACAGCAATTTCAATGGGAACATCTATTTGGTATAGCTTTAATAAATTTCGTCCAGTAAAGGGTACTATTGAATTTATAGGAATCGATAACTATGTAAAGATGTTTAAGGATAAAACTTTTTATGAAGCTTGTTTAAATACAATAGTTTTAATGGCAAGCTTACCAATTGGTATGATAC
Organism: uncultured Bacilli bacterium; assembly: GCA_934215405.1. GTDB lineage: Bacteria > Bacillota_I > Bacilli_A > RFN20 > CAG-631 > CAKPXW01. The sequence goes on from CAKPZU010000005.1 coordinate 17,212, forward strand.
TTGGTTTATTGCTTGCTGTATATTTAAAGGACTTAACACATGGAAGTAAGGTATTAAGGGTAATTTATTATTTACCTGTTGTTACTAGTGCAGTTGCTATTAATCTCGTTTGGAGATATATATTCCAAGCAGAAAGTGGAGCCTTTAATTTAATATTTGGTTTAACAAAAGTTAATAATGGAAAGCCAATCTACTGGCTTGGAACAAATAAATGGTTAATAAAGGTAGCTGTTATTATTAAAAATATTTGGAGTGGAATTGGCACAACAATGATTTTATATTTAGCAGGCTTAAATAATATTTCTAAAACATATTATGAAGCTGCTGAAATAGATGGTGCTAGTAATATTCAAAAATTTTTACATATTACCTTACCATTAATTAAGCCAACAACATTTTATTTATTAATCACAGGAATTATTGGTGGATTACAATCTTATACTGATGCTGTTGTCTTTGCAGAAGGACATGAGGGCGTAAGAACAATAGTATGGTATATATGGCATTATGGAATTGATTCTGGAAACTATGGCTATGCTTCAGCTGTATCAACATTTTTAGGTATTGTTATAATGGTTATAACACTGATCCAGTTTAAGCGTACAAAAATGCTAGATATTTAGGAGGGCAAAACATGAATAATAAACAAACATCTCCTAGACTTAAAAAGAAAATATCAATTGGCCATATAATTGCAACAATTGTTGTTATATTTGGCTCAATAACAATGCTATTTCCATTTTTATGGATGATAAGCGCCTCTTTTAAAACAAACACAGAGTGCTATTCAGCAACATTAAACTTTTTCCCTAAAAAAATAATTCTTGATTCATATAAAGAAATATTAACAGATAAAAGCTTTTATAAATCAATTGGCTATACAATTATTATTGAAGTAAGCGTAATAGTGATTGGAACTTTAGTTTCCTCATTAGCAGCCTTTGCTTTTTCAAAATTAAAAATGAAATTTAGAAAAACACTATTATTACTTTTAATGAGTTCAATGATGGTACCATATGCAACTATTATGCTACCTCAATATCGAGCATTTTTAAGTCTCAATATGGTTGAAACTTTATGGCCACTTATATTACCAGGTTTATTTGGCAATGTTTCTATGATGTTTTTCTTAATTACCTATATGAAAGATGGGATTTCTGATTCAATCATTGAATCAGCTAAAATAGATGGAGCATCTTATTTAAAAATGTGGTGGGGTATTGCTCTTCCACTTGCTAAACCTGCAATAGTTGCTCAAGGTATTTTTTGGCTTGTTGGTATATGGAATGATTTCTTTGGTCCATCAATTTATCTTACAAATCCAAATGTACAAACATTACAAATATATATAACATCATTAAATGCAAGTAATGATGGTACTAATTTTCCAGCAATTATGACAGGAGCATTTTTAGCATCATTGCCAATGATTATTATATTCTTATGTTTCCAAGATTTATTTATTAATTCAATTGCTTTAACTGGCCAAAAGGAGGGATAAAATGAAAAACCCAACTAATTTATATGTTAATAAAGAACTAATTGAAGCTGGAGACCCATTTATTTTAAGATTTAATGGAAAATATTATTTATATCCTTCAACTTGCTCAAATAAGCATGAAATATATTGCTTTGTATCTACTGATTTAGTTAACTGGAGCAGTGGTTATGTGGTTTGTAAAGACAAAGTGACTAGTAATGCTTATGCGCCAGAGGTTATTTATTATAATGGATATTTTTATTTAGTAACATCCCCAAATGGAAGGGGACATTATATTTTTAAAAGCAAGTCACCTTTAGGACCATTTAAACGAATAACTGATAATATTTTAAATATGATTGATGGTTCTTTTACTATAGATAAAGATTTTAATTTACTATTTTTAAGAGCAAATCATAAAGGAATTTCTATTTTAAAAATGGATGAAAATTTTAATCCTATTTGTAGAAAAAATTTACAAGCAAACCTTAATGGCTGGACTGAAGGTCCAAGCATAACATATCGTGACAATCGTTATTATTTGACATATGTTGGTAATCATTTAGAAAGCAAAGGCTATAGAGTATGCTATAGTGTTTCAAAGGAAATTGATTCACATTATGAGCAGCCACTTTATAATCCATTACTTATCAAAACTATTGATGAATATAATTGCTTAGGCCATTCCTCAACAGTTTTAGCTCCAGATTTAGATGGCTATTATATTGCTTATCACCATTTAGTAATGGTATTTGATGATAATAAAAAGCATTTATATAATTTAAGAAATGTTGGTTTAGATAGATTACATTTTAATGGCTCAATGCTTACAACATCTCCTTCGTTTTTTGAAGTAGAAAGCCCAAAAATGCCGGATTTATATGAAGATTTAAGTGCTTCTAAAAATAATTTTGAAATAATAAATAAATTTATTTTATCAAAAGAAGAAACAAATAAAACCTTTACAGCTGAATTTAATTTTAAATATAAAACAAAGATAGTTTTGTCATATAAAGATATAAATAATTATTCCTTTATTTTACTTAAGGATTATTTACTAAAGGTTTATAAAGTTAAAGATAATAAAAGAACATTAGTTAATATAAGTAAATTACCAATTAAATTTGATTGCTTTAGAAATATGCGAATTATTAATAAGGAAGATGAAGCGGAAATATTAATAGATAATGTTAGTGTAGCTAAGGTAATTCCTTTTCTTAACGGAAAAATTGGCTATGGCAAGCTAAATAGTGTTTATTTTACAGCCTTTACTAATAAGGTTTTAGGTGAAAGTGATAAGGAATATGCCAACATTATTCCAGGAAATATTGATTGCTTACATTCACTTGAAAATAAAAAATATAGCTTAGATGAAGATGATATTAATTATGTAACCTTAAATGAAAATGAAACAGTTTCCTTTAAGGTAAAGAGTTATTTAAAGCAAAAATACCATTTAGCAATTCTTTGTAAATGTGATGAAGAATGTGAAGTTTTATTAAAAAGTAATAATGATGAAATATCGTGCTCTTTAAAAGCAATTGATAATGAATATAAATATATATTTAAGGATTTAGGAATTTTAAATATAAATGAAAATGATTTAATTACTTTAAAGGTAATAAAAGGATCAATTAGCTATAAAGCATTATATGTTGAACAATTTATTAACAAAGAAATAGATGAAAACGATATTAAGCTAGTTAACTTAGATACAAACACAATTGAATGTGATTTTAAATTTAATAAATTTAGTGATGATTCATATTTTGGCTTAGTGTTTAATGCTGTTAATTATTCAAAGCATGATTGTAATCCTTCACCTAGCTTTTGTGGATATCTAGTAGGCTTTAAAAATTCTTTAGCTGTTGTAGATGGTATAAATTATGGGAGTGAAAGAATATATGATGTTCCACAAGATATTAAAGTTAATAAAACGTACCATTTAAAAGCAACAATTCAAAATAGTATCTGTGAGGTATTCCTAGATAATAAAAAAATTATTAGTACTACACTTATACATCCATATACTTACGGACTTAAAGGAATATATGTAAATTCCCATGCTGATGTAGTAGTTAAAAATTTTAAAGGAGGTAAGCTATGAAAAAATCAAAAATATTACTTTTCTTACTAGCATTATTAACCTTTCAAAGCTGCAGTGATGGTTACTATGAAGTTATAAAAAAACCAGGAAATGATGATTTTAATTTTCCAGGAAACTACATAGAATCAGAGCTAAAGGTTGATGGTAAAGATGATGAAAATGAATGGAAAAATGTTAAAAATTCTTTAAATTTTGGTAGCAATAATAAAGCTAACTTAAGATTATATCGTGGTGAGCATGCTTTATATGCCTTCTTTAAGGTAAAGGATGAGGATTTACAGGTTGTTGGTAATAATGATGGCGATGATGTAACGAAGGGCGATTCAATCGAAATATATTTTGATTTTTTAAATGATGGAGGAGCCAAGCCTCAACAGGATGATATTCAAATTAATATCGGAGTTCATGGTAGAACTAGATTATTTGTTGGAACTGGAGGAGAATGGGGCTCTTGGAATGGCTTAATTGATTATGCAATTACTATGGATGGAACACTTAATTCTTTAGATACAGAACTTGATGTAGATAAAGGATATAGCATTGAACTAATGATTCCTTATAAGCAAGTTGGAATTTTAAAGGATAGTCCCTTTAGTATAGCACTTGGCTGTGTATCAAGAGGAATTGATTCTACTAATCAAACATTAGATTATTCTTGGGATGGGTTAGTTTATGATGGTAATTTTATTGATCCACAAAAGCCATCATCATATATTTCCTATGTTAATGATTCCTATTACTTGAAGGCTAATGCTCCAAAGGATAACATCTCCTTAGATGGCTACGTCTATACGCAAGATAAAAAACCACTTGCAAATGCCACTTTAGAAATTGATGGTAAAAAGGTTACTAGCAATTTTGAAGGATATTATCATTTTGAAGCTATTTCACCAAATATGAATCAAAATGTTAAGATTACTAAAGATGGCTTAAAGGAAAGAAATTATGTACTAGAAGAAGCTTATTTAAAAGATACATCAACAAATAAAGTGACACATGATTTCGTTGTTATTGATGATAATGTAAAGTTTAAAACACTAATTAGTGGAAAGGTAAAAAACCCTGTTGATGGTGAAATTGCTAATGCTAAAATAACAATTAATGATGATGTTATTTATTCCTCAGCAAATGGTGATTTTTCATATGAATATCTAGTAAATGATGATTTAAATATTAATGTAAGTAAAAAGCCTTATATTGATGGAAATTATTCGTTTTCTTTAAATGATTTGGCTGGAAATGAAGCATATGATATTGGGATTATTGCTCTTTATTCAGCAAGTAGTAGCTTTACATTTGGTGGGGCAAGAACCACATGTAAGATAGATGGTGAGGTGTTTAGAGGCTTTGATGGAATTAACTTTATCTTTAAGAGCCAAGAAAATCTAATAAATGGTGATCATGTTGAATTATTTATTGATACTAAGGAATCTACTTATTCAAGAGATGATAGTGATTATCGTATTGATTTTAGTGGTGATGGAAGCGTTAATATTGTAAATTTTAAAAATGGAACAAATACCAATGTTTATAAATCAAAAATTAAAACAAAAACATATCTTTTAAAGACAACATATTATATTGAAGCTTTTATTCCTTATGAATTTTTAAAAATAACAAGTGCTGAAATTATAGGATTTAGCTGTGGCTCATATAAGCAAGCAACAAACGATTGGGATGGATTAGCTTTTATTCAAGATGGCTTTAATGATTATGTAGCACCAGAATATCCTCAAGAATATTTAAGAATTAATATTGATAATGGACTTTATAGATCAAAAGGAAATGACATCATACCTTACATTATATATGGAAAGGTAAGTGATGGTAAGACAATCATTAATAATGCCTTTGTTAATAATAGAAAGGTGAATGAAGACGGAACCTATAAAGCTTATTTATTTAAAGATACTAACACGATTGAATGTGAATGTGTTGGCTATGAAACTAAGCAAATCTTAGTTGATTTAAAGAATGAAAATCTAATTAATTTAGATATTGTTTTAACTTTGCAAAAGGTATCAATAAAAGGCTTTATTATTGATTTTGATAGTAATGAAAAATTGGCTAATGTTAAGGTATATTTGAAGGATGATCCAGCAAATTTTGTTATTAGTGATTCTAATGGCTATTATGAAATCAACTGTACTATAGCTGTTAATGCTGAATTAGTTTTTGAACTTGAAGGTTATGAAACTACTTATAAAACAATTGCTAAGCAAGCATTAGTAAAAAGCTATGAAAATAAAGAAGACTATGAATATAATGCCAAGCTTTTTAAGTAATAAAGGAGGAATAAGATGATGAAAAAAAGAAAGATTCTTTCTATTATGATGATGTTTTTAATTAGTAGCTGTAATACTAATGCAAATAATATAAATGATTTAGATAATAGCAAATTACATATTAGAGATACATACACTAATAAATTTGCTGAAGAAAAAATTCCAAATCAATGGGAAGCCTATGGAATAGGAGACCCCTTTGTTTATAGATTTAATGGCAAATATTATTTATATGCTTCAACAAAAAATTATCAAAAAGGGATACGTTGTTGGGTTAGTGATGATTTAATCAATTTTAAAATGGTTGATAATAAAGAACTTGATGTTGGTTATGCAAGTGATGAAGAATGCACAACAACAGCTTATGCTCCAGAGGTTATGTATTATAATGGTTATTTCTATATGTGTGAATCAAAGGGTGGTACAGGACATTATATTTTAAAAAGCGATAAACCTGAAGGACCTTTTAAAGCAATAACTACAAACTTTGGCGAAGGCATTGATGGGTCATTCTTTATTGATGATGATGAACAAATATATTTTTTAAGAGCATCTACTACAGGAATTCGTATGGCCAAGCTTGATGAGAATGATAATTTTAAGGTACTTGAAGGTCAAAAAAGATTAGACAATACTAATTTGGGTGGTTGGACTGAAGGACCATATCTATTAAAAAGAAATGGAATATATTATTTAACATATACAGGAAATAATGTTATTTCTTCAGGATATAGAATTGGCTATTCTTATCATAATGATGATACGACTATATTTAAAAGAGATGCATTTAATAAAGGAAAAACAATCATTTTAAATACTTCAGATGAATTTAATGGACTTGGGCATTCATCAACAGTATTAGGACCAAATATGGATGCATATTATTTAGCTTATCATAATTTAAATTCATCAGGAGGTCCAAATAGAAGCTTTAATTTATCAAGGCTTTATTTTAATGTAGTAGATATGTATGTTAACAATCCATTGCTTAACAACAACTTTACTCCAGAAATGCCAGCTTTCTATACAAATAATGATGATTTTATTAAAAACAATGATTTTTATTTATCTAGTAGTTCTACTTCATTAAATTTTACAGCTGAATACAATTTTTATAATGCTAATAATAAATGTGTTTTCTCATATGTCGATGAAAGTAACTATAATTATTTATTAGTAAATAACGAAAATGAAATCAAGGTTTTTGAAGTAAAAAATAATAATACTAAAGAAATAAAATCAACAAAACTAAATAAACAATATGATTATAGTAAGCTTCATACACTACGTGTTGTTTCAAATGGCTCTAAATATGATGTATATTTTGATAATATGAGAAAAATTAGCGATGAGCAATATAGCTTTATAGAAGGTAAAATTGGCTATAAGGATATTAAACTTGAAGATGTTGAATATACAGCATTTTCTAATTATGCTTATGGGAATAGTGATTATGAGGATTTAAAGCAAAATGAATTTTTAGCAGCTAATTATTCAAGAATCTATTCAACAATTGATGAGGCTTCCTTAATTGAACAAAACGAAAGTGAAGGAAATGAATTTAATGGTAAAAATGGTGCATATGATGTTCTTTTAAATAAAAATGGTCAACGTGCAACATATAATTGCTATTTCAATGAAGATGGCTTTTATGGATTTAACATTACTATTGATAAAAAATATTGTGGAAAAACTATAACAATTGCAATAGATAATAAAGCCTATAAGGTTAAGGTTCCAACTATTTCTAAGGTAAATACTCAATACGTAAAGTTATTATTAACAGAAATCTATGTTGATAAGGGAGCACACTTTGTATCATTTGTTTATAGCAAGGATGAATTTGCTTTCCATGATGTTTCTATGTTTGTTTCAACTAATGTTACTCCAACATATGAAAATTCACTTGAAAACTATATAAGTGAAGGAGCAACATATATAAATTCTTGGAAATTATTAGATAATGGTCATTATGCTTTAAGTGGTAATAGACAATGCTTATATTTTGGAAAGAATACTTTAAGCAATTATACACTTGAATGTGATGTAAAATTAGTTGGGGAAACATCTGCAAACACAGCTGGATTTTTAATAAGAGGAAACAACCCAGCATTTGCTAGTAGTGATAATTTTTCATCTGTACAAGGATATTATGTATCCTTTAATAACTCTAAGTTTACAATATCAAAATGCGACTATGATAATTCCTTATTAGATGTTTCTGCTGATGCTTTTTCTATTAGCTCAGATGAATTCCATCATATAAAAATAGTTGCTAATAATAATACTATTACGGCTACATTTGATGGGGAAAACACAATAACTTTTACTGATGATATTGGCTTTACATACGGTTATGTCGGCTTATATACTAATGGCGCCGCATCAGTTTATAAAAACTTAAAGATCTATTAATGAGGAAAAATATTATGAAAAAAACAACAATATTTCTTTTAACATCGTTAATTCTACTAAGCTGTAACAATAATGAAAATAATAGTCAATCAGCAAGCCTTAATGAAACAAAAAATAACTATGAAATAACTTTTAATGTTACTGATTTTAATGGTAAAGCATTAAATAATTACACTGTTAAAATTAATAATAATGATATTAAAGTTAAAGAAAATAAAGCTACTATAGAGCAATTACAAGGTAGTGATAAAATTGAAATTGAAAGTAATGGCTATTTAACAAATTTTTATGATGGTGAAGAACTATTAAAGCAAAATAAAAAAGAAATAGTATTTGATGTTAATATGGCACAAAAAGCAAGCACAATGGGCTTTGCTTCCTTTAATAAAACTTGGGATAACTTTGGGGATTTCATTTTAAGTTCTTCAAGAAGCAAAGATGGAATAAGAGCAATTTTATCATCTACAAACGTTAATTGGTTAAATGATAATGATAGCCAAATTGAACTTTATATTTCAACTGGAATGAAAACAAATTATCGCTTTGAAGGGGCATATAAGATATCTTATACATCAAATAAAGAAATAAAAATGCTTAATTATAAAGATAATTCAAATATGGATGTTTCTTTACTAAAGGTAAATGATTATGTTAAAAAGCAACAGTTTTATATTGACTTTTTAATTCCTTATTCACTTATTAATATAAAAAGTGATGAGGTAATTGGCTTAAATTTTGGCGAATGGTCAAATAAAGCAAATGATTGGTGCAGTATGGTATCAGTAATTGATAGCCAAGAAAAAAATGTTGAATATCCAACACAATATGTGCGTATTGATAAGAATAATGAGGTTTTTGCTAACATATATAATTGCCATGAAGAAGATAACCCTAAAAATCTTTATGATAAGGATGAGTTAATAAAAGATTACCCTATAGAATTTGCTAAAACTGGAGTTAGTAGCAATATGGCTGATGATATTTTTGTTAAAACAACTATAAAAGAAGATAGATTCGTATTTGATATGGTTGGCTTTGGTGATTTTACTGATGAAGAAAAAATAAAAATTGTCATTCATAGAGATGGTGAAAATGGTGCTAATTGGACAATACAAAATGATGATTTATCTATAATCTTAAATAAAAATGAATCTAGCTGTTTAACTAATTCTACTTATTTCTTTGATTATGAAAATATAGAAGATTCATCAAAGAAATTAACAAACAATCCAATTTATAAATATGATGAAAAAGGATATTTTACAGTTTTAGTAGAAGTATTATTTATAGAAATTCCATCATTTAAGCAAAATGGAAAATATACTGCTTTATTTACAGAGTTTGGAAAAGAAATATATAACGATAAATGTGAGGAAAGTATGTATTACAATAATATTCCATGTGGGGATATAGCTTTCCAATCAAGTTATGCTTTAATAAAGGATAAAGAAATTATTGAGCATCAAGATTTTGAAAATTACCCAATTGTTTTTGCAACTAGTAAGGATCCAATTTATACAAAAATAGAAAGAGATTATAAGAATGAATGCTTGATTTTAAGCTTTGCTGGATATTTTGAATTATCATCTAATACATTTATAAGATTTATATTAAAGGAAAACACTTCATTAACTAAAAAAATATGGGCTCTTGAAAAAAGTGATATGTCATTTACTATTTTTAAGGATTCCGCTTATTATCAAACTGGTGTAGATGATTTTTGGACAAATGAAAGTGGCAAGGAAATACCATTTATTCAATATTCAAAGGAGGACTCAAAAACAATTTATACTCCAACATATGAATATAGTGAAGAAAAAGGATACTTTACATTAGAATTTAAAATTGATTTTACGGAAACTGGTATAAATATTAATGAAAATACAACCTTAAGAGGAATATTAATAGAATTTGCTCCATCAATTATCGGTGGTAATTGCTATATGCAAGATAATAAGCAAATTGGTACTGGGGATCCAGCTTTACAGGATAACTATTTAACATTTTAATATATTTAGCAGTAATCATGAAAAGTGGTTGCTGCTTTTTGTATTTTTTTAGACTAAAATATAGTGTAAAAAAACTATTAAAAATTAATTATCAAAAAAATGCCAAGTAAAATATCAAAAAAAAGCAAAATGAAATTGTAAAAAAAAGCAAAATGAAAAGTTGAAAAAAAGCAAAATAAAGTGTATACTAGTAATGGTGATTAACTAATGAATAAAAATATTTATTACAAAAGAATAGTTGATAAAATATTGGATTTAAAGCTACGTGCTTTTGGGGCAACAAATATAGTTGGACCTAAATGGTGTGGAAAAACAAAAACAGCTTTGCAAAGAGCTAAAAGTAAAATAATGCTACAACGAGATCCTAACAAGGAAAACTTGATTTATACAGCAAAGGTTACTCCAATGGTATTACTTGATGGTGAGAAACCACGTTTAATAGATGAATGGCAAGATGCGCCAACCCTATGGGATGCTGTTCGCTCATATTGTGATGAAAATCCTGGACAAGGGCATTTTATTTTAACTGGTTCAACCTCTAGTTTAAAGAAAACAATGCATACTGGTACAGGAAGAATTTCAACAATGAAAATGTATCCAATGAGCTTATATGAATCGTTAGAATCAAATGGAGCAGTATCATTACTAGAATTGTTTGATAAAAAGCAAGATTTAAAAAATGGCTGTGTATCTAATATGTCGATAGAAGATATTATTTTTGCAGCATGCAGAGGTGGGTGGCCAGAAAGTGTATTATTAAATGATAAAGAAGCCCAATTAGCCATTCCTAAGGATTATTTTCAACAAATATATTTAAAGGATATGTTTAATGTTGATAATGTTAAAAGAAATTCACAAACTATGAGAGCATTATTAAGAAGCTATGCAAGAAACATTTCAACGTTAGCCAAATCTGTTAGCATTTTAGATGATGTCAATGTTACAAATTTAATTAGTGATGTTACACTTAGTGATTATATTGAGGTTTTAGAAAAACTATATGTAGTTGAAGATATTTATGGTTGGTGTCCACAAATAAGATCAAAAACATCTATGAGAAGTGGTAGAAAAAGAGAATTTGTTGATCCTTCAATTGCCGTTGCTGCTCTTGGCGGTTCACCTTCATATTACCTTAATGATTTAAAAACATTTGGTTTTATATTTGAAAACTTATGCATTAGAGATTTAAAAGTTTACTCACAAGCAATGGACGGAGAGATTTCATATTATCATGACAATTTAGGCTTAGAGGCTGATTGTGTATTACATTTAAATGATGGAAGATATGCAATAATAGAATTCAAACTAGGTGATTTTGAAATTGATGAGGGAGCTAAGCATTTAAATGAATTAGAAAGATTAATCAAAAAACATAACTTAGAATCAAAAATACAAATAAGAAAGCCAGATTTAAAAATTGTAATTACAGGGACTAAATATGGCTATAAACGTGAAGATGGTGTGTTTGTTATACCTATTGGCTGCTTAAAGGATTAAAAGCAATTTTTAATATTGTTATTTTAACCACATTTTATATAAAATGTGCTAAAATAATAACCAGGAGTGTGTTAATATGAAACTTCCTAATAAGTTAACAACTATTAGAATGTGGTGTGTCCCATTAGTCATAGTTTTATTCGCTTTGTTTTTATTAAATAGAGCAGGAATAGTTAGTAGTGATGTTTATTTATTCATTAGCTATAATAATTGTGAAGCAGAGCATTGCTTAGTAAGCAAGGTTTCAGAAACATATTTTTTAACATTAAATCAATTATTGATAGCAATTGTCTTTATATTTGCTTCAATTACTGATTTTGTAGATGGGCATATGGCTAGAAAAAATAATTTAGTTTCAGATTATGGTAAGCTAATGGATCCTTTAGCTGATAAACTATTAGTTAATACAACACTAATTTGTATGTTAATGTCAAAAATGTTTTTATTTAATAATGAAATTGTAGCAATTTATAATTTAATACCAATGATTTTTGCGGTTTTAACAATTGCTAGGGATTTCTTTGTTGATGCTTTAAGAATGCAAGCGTTAAAGAAAAATGCTGTTGTTCCTGCAAGTATTTATGGAAAATTAAAAACAGCAACATTAATGCCAGGAATTGCAATTTTATTATTTGGAAGTGCAAACTTTATTATTTATTGTATTGGTTTATTATTAGTTACATTAGGAGGCTTATTTGCTTTAATTGGTGGAATTAAATATTTTAATGCCTTAAAGCAATATATTGATTAAGATGGAACAATTGGTAAAAAGACTAAAAGAAAAGAATTTAACAATAGCTTCATGTGAGTCACTAACTGGTGGTATGTTTGCTTCATCAATTGTTAATGTAAGTGGAGCAAGTAGTGTCTTTGCCGGAAGCTATGTAACCTATATGGATAAAGCTAAAAAAATACTTTTAAATGGTGAAGAAATATTAGATAAATATGGAGCAGTAAGCTATCAAATGGCCTATTTAATGGCTAAAACTGTAAAAGAAAAATTTGCTGTGAATATTGGAATTTCCTTTACTGGAAATGCTGGCCCTACTGGTAGCGAAAATAAACCTGTTGGGTTAGTATATAGCTGTATTGTTTTTAATGAAAAAAAATATGAGTTTGAAGATCACTATAATGGTAGTAGAGAAGAAATTAGAAAACAATGTATTATAGATGCAAAAAATAGAATTTTACAAATTATTGAAGAAAAACACTAAAATAAGTATAGGAGGAAATAAAAATGGCAAAAGAAGAAAAAATGGAATTAGATGATGTTTTAAAGATGATACAAAAAACTTATGGCCAAGGCTCAATTATGAAGCTTGGTGAAAGACAAAAGGTTGATGTTGATGTTATACCTTCAGGATCAATAGCTTTAGATTATATTTTAGGTGTTGGCGGTTACCCAAAAGGAAGAGTTATTGAAATATATGGACCCGAATCATCTGGTAAAACAACATTCGCATTACATGCAATAGCTGAAGTTCAAAAGAAAGATGGTAAAGCTGCTTTTATTGATGCTGAACATGCAATAGATCCTTTATATGCTCAAAATTTAGGTGTTAATATTGATGAATTAATCTTATCTCAACCAGATTCTGGTGAGCAAGCCTTAGAAATTACTGAAATGCTAGCTAAAAGCGGCGCAATTGATTTAATTGTTGTTGACTCAGTTGCAGCTTTAGTTCCACAGGCTGAATTAAATGGGGAAATGGGAGATGCTCAAGTTGGTTTACAAGCTCGTTTAATGTCTAAAGCTTTAAGAAAGCTAACAGCAGTTTTAAATAAGAGCTCTTGTACAATTATTTTTATAAACCAATTAAGAGAAAAGGTTGGTATAATGTTTGGAAATCCAGAAACTACAACTGGTGGAAGAGCATTAAAGTTTTATGCTTCAGTTCGTCTTGAGGTAAGACGTGGTGAGGTTATTAAAAATGGTGATGAAATAGTAGGTAATGAAGTAAAAATTAAGGTTGTTAAAAACAAAGTTGCCCCACCATTTAAAACAACAACTTGTGAAATTACTTATGGAAAAGGAATCAATAAGGAAGCTGAATTACTTGATCTAGCAGTTAAGTTTGATATTATTCATAAAACTGGTTCTTGGTTTGAATATAATGGCGAAAAAATTGGCCAAGGTAAAGAAAAAGCTAAGGATTTCTTAGCTAATAATAAAGAAGATGCTGAAGCAATTTTAAAAGAAGTAGTAAAAGCAATTAATGAAAATAAGTAGAGGATAAATAAATGAGAATAGCACTAATAGCACATGATAAGAAAAAAGAAGATATGATAGAGCTTGCAACTAAGTACAGGGAAGTTTTAAGTAAGCACGAACTATATGCTACTGGAACAACAGGTACATTAGTAATGGGAGCAACTGGATTAAAAATAAATAGAATGAAATCAGGGCCACTTGGTGGAGATCAGCAAATTGGCTCAATGATTGCTTGTAGCGAGCTTGATTTAGTAATCTTTTTAAGAGATCCACTTACTGCTCAGCCTCATGAACCAGATGTTAGTGCTTTATTAAGATTATGTGATGTTACAAATACGCCACTTGCTACCAATATGGCAAGTGCAAATATTATGCTTATTGCTTTAGGGAAAAATGAAATAGAGTGTAAAAAGAATAAAACGATTAGTATTTAATAAGAAAAATTACTGAAGATGATAAAATAAGATATCCTTTTTATATATGAAAATAAGTATATAAAAATATCGAATAAATTCTTACATTTTAAAAAAAAGTGTGTTAAACTAAACAAGGTCAATGAGTAACTAAATGTGTAAGTCCAATTGAAATGGATTTGCACTTTTTTTGTTTAAAAGGAGGAAATTAAATGGAATTAAAGGAAAACAAGCTAGCAAAGGAACCAATAAAAAGATTAATATGGAAGATAGGAATACCAATGGTCATATCAATGGTATTACAAGCTTTATATAATGTTGTTGATAGTGTATTTGTTGCTAATATAAAAGATATTGGAGCATTAGCCAATGAGGCTTTAACTTATGCCTTTCCTATACAAATATTAATGATAGCCATAGGAGTTGGCACAGGAGTAGGAATTAATGCTTTATTATCTAAATGCTTAGGTGAAAAAAATAAAGAAAAAGTTAATATAGTGGCCGGAAATGGTATTTTCCTTAGCTTAATAATATTTTTAGTTTTCCTTATTTTTGGATTGGTTTTATCAAAATGGTTTATAGCTTTATTTACAAAAAATGAAGTAGTTATTGAAATGGGAGTCAGTTATCTAATGATTTGCTGTACTTTATCATTAGGTTCAATAGTTTTTGCAATTTATGAAAGATTTTTACAAG
This sequence comes from uncultured Bacilli bacterium, assembly GCA_934215405.1. GTDB lineage: Bacteria > Bacillota_I > Bacilli_A > RFN20 > CAG-631 > CAKPXW01. Next base: position 32,326 of record CAKPZU010000005.1, read on the forward strand.
CAACAGGAAATACTTTATATTCAACAATTGCTCAAATAGCTGGCGCTATTACTAATATTATTTTCGACTATATCTTTATTTATCCTTTAAATATGGGAGTAAAAGGAGCTGCAATAGCTACTGTTATGGGACAATTTGCTTCACTCATTATTGCTATGCTATTTCATTATTTAAAAAATAAAGAAATTAATGGCAATTTAAAATTTTTAAAACCAAATTTAAGAATAATAAAGGAAATATATATAATTGGTTTATCAGCCGCCTTAATGCAAGGATTGCTTTCAATTATGATGGCAGGTATGAATGCTATTTTATCTTTAGCAAATGCTGACACAACAATTTTAGTTGGGTCATTTGGAATATATTATAAAATACAACAAATAGCTTTATTTTCATGCTTTGGACTATCCAATACAATTATAACGGTATTATCATTTAATTATGGATTAAATAATAAAAAACGTTCAAAGGAATGTATAAAATATGGAATTATTGATACTATAATTGTTTCTTTAATAATAACTATACTGTTTGAAATAATTGCTAGACCATTAGCTAAGCTTTTTGCCATTTCTAGTGGAGCATCAGTAGAACTTATTGATACATGTGAAAAAGCAATTCATATTGCTGCAATTGGTTATGTTTTTATGGGATTTTCAGTAGCAGTACAAGGAGTGTTTCAAGCATTACGTTACTCTTTGCGTCCTTTATTTACGGCCTTCCTTAGGCTTATAATATTTGTTTTTCCAATAGCGTATATTTTTACTTTATCGGTTAATGTAACAAGTATTGTATGGGTTACATTTCCAATAGCGGAAATATTAACATCTTTAGTATCAGCAATTTTGCTTAAGGATGTAATAAATAAAAAAATTAATATAATGAATTAAAAAGCATTTGCATACATATTAGTGATATGTACACAAATGCTTAATATTATTTATTTTTGTAAGAATCAAAGTTTAATACCCAAACTAAGCCATCATCTAAGAATTTATATGTTGCATTACAATCAAAGCAATGCACCTTGCCATCTTTTTCTTCAATAGCATTGCTTTTACATATAAGGCAAACATGATTATAGATGTCTTTAGTAACATTAATTGTTAAGAAAATACATTTTAGCAGAGCCTTTAAGCTTTCTAATGATAAGCTATTATCAATCGTTACTTGTAATGCATTATCAGAATAATCTACTTCTTTCAAGCTGATTAAGTAATCATATGCTGAAATATCATCATTATTTACCCTTAATTTAATAACAATATCTTTGTTTTCTTTACTAGCTTTATTTGTTATATTAAATGATATGCTATCTGCTTTTTGAACTAAATTAACATCAAATAGCTTATTTTCTAAGGAAACATTGTTTAAAAGATTAGAAGGTGAATATTTAATAACATTGTCCTTTAATATTTTAAAGTTTTGATCCTTAATTAATGAATTAATAATATTTAAAAAGATAAACATTGAATAGGTGCTTGCAATTTCATCTGTTGATAAGCTACTTCTTAAAGTGTCATATTCGTTTAAAAAGTACCATAAGCGCAAGCAAGTGTTATAGTCCTTATGATGAATTAATAAATTTGTTGCTTCAACATCCTTTGATGAAAAACTAGGGAAAGCACTCATTATTTTATAGAAATTAGTGTTTTTAATTTGTATTAAACGCATTCTTAGGTAGTATAACTTTTTATAATTATCAAAGCATACTTCATCACTATTTTTAAAATCATCTAATTTTGCAAGCCTAATTAAATCAATTTTATTAATTAAATTACAATTGAAATGTGACTCATATAAGCTTTTTATGCCACTTTTACTATCCTCAAAGGGCTTGTTTAGAAATAAATACAATCTATCAATTAATGCTTTAACAAATCTATTTTCATAGGTATTATATTCATCTTCTGTTGTTTTCGAATAAGCATATTCTGGCTTAAATTCATTGTTTTTCTTTTTCCAAAGCTTAGGATCTAATGTTGTTTTTCTTACACCATCAGGAGTTAGCTGGCTAACCTTACCAACATGCATTGTTTCATATTCACTTTTCAAAATAATGTATGGTGTTTGTACAACATTAATTAAATTACCAATTGCTTGAGAAATTTTATCAATTGAAGATGAATAATCAAGCCCCTTTAATGAGGGAAATGATAACTTAAATGTATTATCATCAATGCTTTTTAATAATTTAGAAATTGTAATAGTATCATTTAAGGCTAATTGCTTATTAAACCATTCAAGAGCTATAAATGACATTAGATTAATTTCCTTTTCAACCTAGCAATAACTTCAATTGAGCAAGAAAATTCATTAGATCCATATAAATCATTGATTAAAGTTTCAAGCTTAATAAGACTGCTCTTTAATCCTTCATCAAATCTACCATCTAGTTTCCTTAAAATCTTACGAGCAAACATAATATCAATTGCTTTTGAAATTGTTCCACCACAAGAAACAAAGACTGGAACAAATTTTTTGATTTGATTTAAAATACGATTACCAAAGTTTATATCAAATTTATCTAGCATAAATTCACTTAGCTTATTAAAGCGCTCATATTCCTTAGATGGGATGCTAGCTACAGAATTATTAATGCTTTCATCAAATAATTGTAATAATTCAGTTGAACTTATATGGATGCTTTTAGCATGTGTGCTATTGCTAGTTGGTTCATTTCTTGAAGAAAAATCAATAATAGATGCTCTATCATATACCTTATCAGTAATAGTAAATGTTGAATCATCCTTATTGGCTGTTCCAATAAACCAAGTGTTTTCTGGGATTTTTACACAACAACCATCAACAAATTTTTTAGGTAATTCACCCTTAGTAGATGATGGCATTAATTCAATTTCCCACTGATCTTTATCAAGTTCAAGTACAGACAAGAAATCAGCAAAATAATATTCGACACGAGACAAATTCATTTCATCAAGAACCATTAAATTAATTTCATTGCTTTGATATGAAGCATTATATAATGTTCTTAAAAAAGGAGTTTCTTTAAATTTCTTTGAAAAATCATTGTAATATCCTAAAATATCACTTCTATCTTTCCATGAAGCTTGAACAGGCGTAAAGCATGATAAGCAGTTCACATATTCAGCGAAGAATTTAGGAAGAGAAGTTTTACCAGTTCCAGATAGCCCTTCTAAGATTATAAATCTAGAGCAAGCCATTCCAGAAATAAATGAGCGAATTGTATCTATTGAATAATACATTTTATTGTCCTGTAAATAAGTATTAAATCCATCGCATAATTGCTTTAATGTAACTTTATCAAAATGGTTTGGGGAAATTTTGTTTTCTTTATATTGTCTATCAATTTCAACTAAATCAGGGAAAATGTTCATTTCATTTTCATCTTCCTCTTTACTAACCTCTAGAACCTTCTTTTCTTTTTTTGGTTTCTTTTCTCTTTCTTTAATTCGTTTAATAACATTTGTAGCTATAAATACCAAGCATGATGTAATAACTAAAAGCATAAAGTAATATGCTAAAGCCTTAAAGAAATTATTAGCATCAATGTCATATCTATCTTTAAGAGCTGGAACTGTAAAAAACAAAATTAAATAGATAATCATTAGTATTGTAGGTAAGAATGTTAAAATAGGCTTAAATACTGATAAACGACTATATTTTGAATATAAATTTCCAGTAATACATAGTACACACATAAAAATTGTCCATTGTATAACAATAGCATCAATTAATAAGAATATTAATAAATAACTATCACTATAAATTTCAAATTTACTAATAAGTGAAAATAAAAATAAAAATCCATAAGCGATTGCAAAAACAAGAAAAACATTGAATGTCCACTTCTTTAATCTTGCTTCTGTTAAAACTTTTTTATTACTTTCCATAAGGTATACCTCCCCCCTTGATTTTAGCATATTTTAGCATTTAAAAATATAGTTAGTCAATGATATCTTAAAAGATTTAAGATGGTAGAAAAATAATTTTTATTTATACATAAATAACCTTAAGGAATATTAATTATAAAATGCTTATTCGTTAACTATAATATAAGTGTATTAGTAAGAAATTAAGAAAACTTAAGATATTTATACTTTAAGTTTAAAGCGACTTGTGTTAAAATAATTAATGGTACGTTACTTATGTATCAAGGTAAAATAAACAGGAGGAAAGCAAAATATGTTGTCAGTAACATTGGCGTTAGTATCTGACCCTATGTTTTGGTTATTTCTCGTTGTTGCAATTATAATCGCGGCTGGACTTGGATGTTTAGCAGTTTATAAGTTTATTCCAAATAATGCAAAAAAGCAGGCAGAAACAATTCTAAAGGAAGCAGAGGTAAAGGGAAATCAAATCATTAAATCTGCTCAAATTGAAGGTCGTTCTGCTGCCCTAGAATTAAAGGTTGCTGCTGAAAAGGAAGCAAAGGAAAGAAAAGACGAAGTGCTTAATCTTGAAAAAAGCATTCTTTCACGTGAGCAACAAATTGATGTTCGTGAAGCATTAATTGTTCAAAAAGAAGAACAAGTTAAACAAGTAAATCAACAACTAGATAACAAAAATAAAGAGTTAGATAAAAAGCAAGTAGAATTACAAGCTAAAATTGATTCAATTATTGTTGAATTACAAAAAGTAGCTCAAATGTCAATTGAGGATGCAAAAAAGGAGCTATTTAAACGAGTTGAAGAAAAAATGGATCATGAAATTGCAGCTTATATGAAGGATAGACAAGAGGAAGCAGAAGAAAAAGCTGCTGAAAATGCAAAAGAAGTATTAAGCTTAGCAATTGATAAGTATTCACAAGAGGTTGCATCTGAAAGAACGGTTTCAGTTGTAGCTTTACCATCTGATGAAATGAAGGGTAGAATTATTGGAAGAGAAGGTAGAAATATTAAAACAATCGAGCAATTAACTGGTGTTGACTTAATTATTGACGATACTCCAGAGGTTATTACTGTTTCATGCTTTGATCCAATAAGACGTGAAATTGCACGTAGATCACTTGAAGCTTTGATTAAGGATGGCAGAATTCAACCAGGAAGAATTGAAGAAATCATTGAAAAATCAAAGCAAGAGGTTAAAGAAATCACTAAAAAAGCCGGAGAAGAAGCTTTATTTAAGCTAAATCTTCCTAAGATGAATAAGGATTTAGTAGAACTAATTGGTAGGTTGAAATTTAGAACAAGCTATGGTCAAAATGCTTTAGTACATTCAATGGAGGTTGCTCACCTTTGTGGAATTATGGCATCAGAACTTGGGATTGATCAACAACTTGCTAAAAGAGCTGGCTTACTTCATGATTTAGGAAAAGCGTTAGATTTTGAAATGGAAGGCTCACATGTTGAACTTGGTGTTCGTTATGCTAAAAAATATAATGAAAGTGATGTAGTTATTAATGCTATTGAATCTCACCATGGAGACGTTCCAGCAAAATATATTATTTCTAATTTAGTATCTGCTGCTGATACACTATCAGCTGCTCGCCCTGGAGCTAGAAGTGAGACTTTAGATACTTATATTAAGAGAATTGAACAACTTGAAACTATTTCTAAGGAGTTTGATGGCGTAGCAAGTGCTTATGCTATTCAAGCTGGTAGAGAGGTTCGTGTTATGGTTGTACCTGAAAAGGTTGATGATGTTATGGCTTATAAAATCGCAAGAGATATTAAAAATAAGATTGAAACTGAATTAACTTATCCAGGGCAAATTAAGGTTACTGTTATTCGAGAAACAAGAGCTAGCGAAACAGCAAAATAATAAGTAAAGGTGCAGATTTGTACCTTTTTAACTAAAAGGTAATAAATGCCTCTTAATGGTCATATTATTTACCATGGAGGGGCTTATATGATAGAACTATTAAAAGTAAAAACAACGTCAAATCCTAATTTGGTAGCTGGTGCAATTGCTAATATTTTAAAGGAGCAAAACGAATTAAAAATTCAAGCAATAGGAGCAGGAAGTATTAATCAAACAGTAAAGTCGTTGGCCATTGCTAGAAGTTTTTTAGTAGTATCGGGACATGATTTATCATGTGTACCAGTATTTTCTGAAGTAATTATTGAAAATTCTAAAAAAACAGCTATTTGCTTTTTAACAAAATTGCTTTAAAAGTGGAGAATTTAAAACTCCATTTTTATTTTGCTCTTTACTATCTACCAGTTGGTAGATATAATATTATAAGGTATGAAAGGATGCAAAAATATGGATACAAAAGAAAGAATACTTGAAGCTATGCTAGAGCTTGCCTCAATTAATGGAATACATAAAACATCACTAAGTATGGTAGCTAATAAGGTTGGTATAAGAAAATCATCATTATATTATTACTTTACCTCTAAGGATGAAATGGTTAAAGAAATGTATAGTTCATTTAGAAATAGAAAAATTAATGCTTTACCAATTGATTTTTCATTAAGCATTGAAGAAATAATAACTGCTTCATTCAAAAATTATTTATTATTATGCAATGATGACAAAATGAAAAAGGTTTTCACGCTTGTCGAATCTGAGAAATTTATTGATGATATTGCTAAAAATATTTATTTTGAGGAAACGCATACAATGCTAAAAACATCAAAAAATTTATTTAGTAAAATCCAAGAAATAAAAAATATAAAAATAGAAAATTTAGAGGAGTTTTCTCAATTATATTGCTTATATGCTCATGAGCTTGTTTTATTAACAGTTTTAAATGATCCACTATTTAGCAAAGAAAAATGTATTATGTCAATAAAAGCTTTTATAAAAGATTTTATGAAAACGAAGGAGTGATTACTTATGGATGAATTTAGTAAGAAAAAAAGATTAAAAATTCCAAGAATAATATTATTATTTTTAACATTATTTATATCAATAGGTGCATTTGCCGGAGGTATAGTAATGCTAATTGATCCATCAGGGAAAATGCTAAAAATGAATTTGATGCTACCTTATTTTCAGGTTTTACCATTTGCAGAATACTTATTTCAAGATTTTGTATTTTCGGGCATTTCTTTAATTATTGTAAATGGAATTAGTAACCTAATAGCTTCAATTTTAATAATTAAAAACAAGAAAATCGGCTATATATTGGGCTTTATTTTTGGAATTACTCTAATGCTATGGATATGTATACAATTTTATATATTTCCACCTAATTTTATGGATATTTTATATTTTATTTTAGGATTAATACAATTTATAGTAGGCTTTATGTCATTTGTATTTTATAAGCAAACTATATTTTATTTCAATGAGCTTGATTATAAAAATATTAATAAAAATAGTAAAACTGTCGTAGTATATTTTTCAAGAATGGGATATAGTAAAAAGCTAGCTTATGAAATAGCAAATGCTAATAGTTATGATGTTTCAGAAATTAAAACTAGTGAATTTACAAAGGACACACTAGGCTTTTGGTGGTGCGGAAGATTTGGAATGCATTCTTGGAAAATGCCATTAAGTGAAAACTATGATTTAACAAAATATGAACATGTAATAATTGTTTCAGCAAATTGGGTATTTAAAATATGTGCTCCAGTAAGAGAATTTTTGAGTGTATATAAAGAAGAGTTAGAAAAAAAGCTAACTGATATTTATTTAACACATTTTAATCCTAGTATATGCCAATGTGCTTATAAGGAATTAAATCAGTATATTAATAATGACGTAAATGTTCATTCATATCAGTCAATGTATGGTAATTTAAAAAAAAGATAAATTTAAAAGGGAAAAAAATAAATAAAAATTGTATATTAGTTATAGAGGGATAATGTTTTAGCTATTATCACATTAATTATTTATAATTAATATTTACATATCCTTAAAATTTTGCTATAATACCTTCGGTATTCTCTGCTATAGAAGAACTATAGCCAAAAGTCCAAAGGGAGGTGTAAGAATGAAAAAATATGAAATCATGTACATTCTTAACGCTAGTTTAACAGAAGAAGAAAGAGTTGCTTTACAAGAAAAATTACATGCTACTTTAACTTCAAATGGTGACACAATCGAAGTAAACGAAAAGGATTGGGGTCTTCGTGAATTAGCATATCCAATCAACTTCCAAACTAACGGATATTATGTAGTTGTATCTGTTGAAGCGAAAGATGATAATGGTGTTAAGGAATTCAAACGTTTGTGCAAAATTGATACAAATGTATTACGTGAAATGGTTATAACTTTATAATCCCACAAAGGAGGATAAATAATCATGTCAATTAACAGAGTTGTACTTACTGGAAGACTTACTAGAGATGTAGAATTAAGAGCTACAACATCGGGTGCTAATGTCGCATCTTTTACTATTGCTGTTGATAATAATTATTCAAAGGATCAAAATAATAATGTTGCTAATCAGGCTAGCTTTATTAGTTGCGTAGCTTGGAATAATTCGGCTAAATTTGTTTCTACATATTGTAAAAAAGGATCTCTAGTTGCAGTCGAAGGTCGTATACAAACAAGAAGTTATGATAGAAAAGATGGAACAAAAGCATACGTTACAGAGGTTATTGTTGATCGTGTAGAAAACCTATCACCACGTGATAATAACAATGTAGTTAATGATGATTCAAATGGCTTTTCTATGAATGATTCAGAAGATAATAATGCATTATCATATTCTGATGATGACTTACCATTTTAAGGAAAGGATTGAATAAGAATGTATAAAAAACAACAAAGAAGAAAAAAAGTTTGTTATTTTACACAACATAATATTAAATACATTGACTATAAAGATGTAGAATTATTAAAGAAATTCGTATCAGCTAACGGTAAGATTATTCCTCGCCGTGTAACAGGTACTAGTGCAAAATATCAAAGATTATTAGCTGTTGCTATTAAAAGAGCACGCCAAATGGCACTTCTTCCATATATTGGAGACTAATAAAAATTATTAAATTAAGATCATCAAATTGGTGGTCTTTTTTTTGTGTTTAAAATATGTTATATTAATATTAATGAGGTACATTATATGAATAATATAGCTGATGAATTAAAAATTTATGAATTGTCTTTAATTTATAAAGAAGCAGAGTATAATTTTGCATTTTGGGATAAATTTGATAAAAATTTTAATTGGGACGATGAATATAAAAAAGCTTTAACTGCTGTTTTAAAAACTAATAATACATATGATTATTATTTACAATTAATGAAGTTTATTTCCCTTTTAAAGGATGGTCATACATCAATATCTTTTCCTGATTATATTATGCAATCTGAAGAATATTCCGCTAAGCTTCCAATTAGTATTGAATATATTGATGGAAATTATGTAATCACAAATGTTAAAACAATTGTGACTCAACCAATAAAACGTTTTAGTATTATTAAAAAAATCAATGGAATAGATATTAAAAAATATATAAAAGATAATATTTATCCTTATATTTATCACGAAAAGGAAGATAGCTGTGCCTATGAAGTTATAAATTTTATAAGAAATGGAAAAATAAATGAAGCTGTTGAATTAGTACTCGAAGACAATGATAAAGAGTATTGTATATCTTTATTAAGAACAAAAGGAGATGTTACTTGGAAATATTTAAATTATGAACTAAAAAGTGAAGAAATGAAATGCGTATTTTCATCAAATTCACTTATTATTCAAATAACATATGATAATATTGCCATAATAACTATTGATTCAATGATGAATAATGAAATACAAAAGGAAATTTTTGACAACTATGAATTGTTAAAAAATGCAAAAGGCTATGTTATCGATATAAGGAATAATAGTGGTGGCAGTAGCTATAATGCTGATTGTATAGCTTCACTTTTTGTTGGAAATTCCTTTAAATGTGATAATTCATACTATCCAGTTCATATAGGACTTTATAAAGCATTTGGAATTGAATATGGATTAGATAAAATGGATGAAAAAGAATTTAATGAAAAATATTTAGATAATGAAGCATTTAAAAAAGTGTTTGATATTACTCATCGTAAATATTTTGAGCATAGTGAAAACATACGAAATATTGATAGAAAAATTGAAAAGCTAACTGGGCCAATTACTATTCTTTGTTCTTGCATAACAGCTTCAGCAGCAGAAAATTTTGTCAATATAATGAAATATTATACTAAGGCAATTACTATTGGTACAGCTACTTATGCTTCAACAGGAATGCAACTCCATTACGATTTAGAAAGTGGAGGGACACTTAAAATATGTACTAGAAAATCTTTATCATTAGATGGCAGTGAGTTTATTAACATTGGCTTTAAACCTGATATAGAATGTAAATTATCAATAAATGATTATCAAAATAATAATGATAAGGTAATGAAAGAAGCCTTAAAAATAATAAGAGAAAAATTAAATAGTAAGTAAGATTTTTTCGTTAATTGAAAAAGTAAATTCCGCCAAAAAAGGCAAAAAAAGCAAAAAAAATAAATGAGAAATTAAAATCC
>CAKPZU010000006.1 GCA_934215405.1 uncultured Bacilli bacterium
AACAAATAATTCTGTTAATTCACTTATTTCCTTATTGTTTTTAGCATAATCTCTAACAATTTCTTCAAAGGAAATAGTAGAAGTTAAAAATTGATTTTTATAATATGATTCATCAAATACTAAAGAGTTTTTTATAATAGACTCAAAATTATTTGTTTGCCAACCAACTCCATCATATGCATCAACTACAAAATATAATATATCATTCGCCTTTAAAGCATAAGTTTTTGTAAAATCTACTATACCATTGGCTACTAATTCTTCATTATATAGTTCTTTTTTTACGTTACTAGTTTGTAATACCATTCTATAAATAGCACTAGCCCATAAAGATGTTGCCTTAGCATTGAATGATATAGCCATATCCTCATTAGCTTTCATTTTTAAAATAACATTTTCATTTCCACAGCCACCACGAATTTGAAAATCCCATAGCATAACTCCTTGATCAGATGCTGTGCCATCTTTTGTATATAAACCATCGTTTACATAGCTAAGTGGTAATATTTCATTATCAATATCCCCATACATTAATGAATATTCAATATTATTGCTTGTGCATGTATTTGTTTTGCTAGCTGCCATTTGTTTAAATATGTTATTGTATGTATTAGTTGATCCTATTTGAACATTATATAATACTTCACTATATTCTTCCTTATTAGCAGTAATATTCCCAGTTATTGAAGCAACCTGGCCATCACTTGTTGAATGCATATAGAAATAGATGATATCATTAGCCCTAGCATAATATGTTCCACCATAATAATTATCTTCAACCGTTCCACTTTTTACTTGCTTTGAATTTAAAGTAAATAAAGAGTCGTTATGCTTTAAAGCAGTATTAAAGCTTGAAGCTTTAGCCCATTGATTTGTCTGTTCAAATGTATGAATTGCTATTTTACAATCTTCTTTAATTTTTAGCCTTAAGATGGTATCATATTCCACCCCTGTTTTATATTGCCATCTAAATGCAGCATTACTTGATGAATCTAATGTTTGATTATTAAGAATTATTCCTGAATCAGTATACGCGAATGAATTAAATTTATTGCCACTTATACTTCCATATCCTAAAAGATAATCGAAAATATCTCCTTTAGTTTCACTTAAAGATGGATTAACTGCATCTGGTAGATCTAAGAATTGTGAAACACTTTCACTAGCATGCAAAACATTTTTGTTGTTTGTTTCATTAAATAAAACAAAAGCCGAAAAAAATGAAAATACTACAAGCAACAAAGCGCTGAAATTTTTACTTTTTTTCATAGTTTTCCTCCTGAATTTTTATTTTATATTGCTTTTTCATATTAATTGTAATTGTTTTTTAACAACAAAAAAAGTCGAATGAGCACATTCGACCAAAAGCAAACAATATTAAATAAAATAACCATTTTTTGGTATTATTAAAGCCATTCATTATAATAAGGTGTGAAATGACAACATGATGCTTATATCATCAATTGCTTGTAACCTATAAATTATTCTACTTTAATAAGTATGTGGCCGTGGTTTGAGCATACTTCTTCTATTATTGTTACTTCTTTGAATGCACATAGTCTTCTTATTATCTGACCAATTTCTATTCTTTTCATTTTATAAAACACTTCCCTTCTATATTTTTACACAAATACTATATGATATTTATAAACTTAAATTATTGTCATTCACTTGATAATCCTCCTTGATATAAAAAATCTAAATTAATGGATTGTTTCAATACAGCCCTTTTTGTTCTATTTCATAAGAGTTTATTGTTGCATTTATTGTTGCATTTATTGTTGCATTTATTGTTGCATTTATTGTTGCATTTATTGTTGCAAGATGCTGCAATAAAATCAAATAAAGGTGGAATGATTTTATGTTTGAAACAAGTAATGTTGAATTCAAAAGAAAATTAAATGATAAATTTGAGAAAGAAGTAGTTTCATTTCTTAACGCAAAGGGTGGCCATATATTTATCGGTATAAATGATGATGGCTCTACATATGGAGTTGAAAATATTGATGAATTACAATTAGCAATTAAAAATAGGATAAAAGATCGAATAGCCCCATCCCCTGTTGGCTTTTTTGAAATAATAGCTGAACAAAAGGATAGCAAAAATATATTGCATATAATTATTGCCTCTGGAAACGAAAAGCCATACTATGTCAAAAAATATGGAATGTGTCCTCAGGGAGCATATACAAGAGTTGGCAGTTATTGTGTGCAACTAACTGAAAAACAAATCTTTGATTTATATTCAAGAAGGACACGTACTTCATTAATTAATATAATTTCTCCAACACAAGAATTAACATTTACACAATTAAGAATATATTACGATGAAATAGGCTATCAATTTACTTCAAATACATTCAAACAATTTCATTTTCAATTAGAAACTGGCGAGTATAATTATTTAGCATATTTGTTATCTGATCAAAATGCTTTAGTAATAAATGTTGGTAAATTTAAAGGAGATAATGTTGTTGAACTTGAAGAAATGAAGTCTTATTCAAATCAATCATTAATCAAAACAACTCACGAAATTATTGAATTCATTGATAAGCAAAATAAAATATTTACCACAATCACTTCGTCAAAAAGAAAAGATGAGTATTTATTTGATTCCATAGCAATGAGAGAAGCTATTGTCAATGCTTTAGTTCATAGTGATTACACATGTGAAAACACTCCAACATTTAGAATATTTGATAATCATATAGAAATAATATATGTTGGTGGACTTCCTGAAGGAATAGAAAAAAGTGAATTTTTAAGTGGATATATGTCTCCAAAAAACCCACAATTAATGAAAATTTTTAAAGACTTAGGGTTGAATGAACATATAGGAACTGGAATTATTAGAATACTAAGTAAGTATGATGAATCTATTTTCACTTTTTCTTCTAACTTTATTAAAGTTTCTATTCCGTTCAATAAAGAAAAAAATAGTTCTACTAGCAATGAAACTTCTACTAAAAATGTATCAAAACGTCAATTTAAAATAATGGAATTAATTAAAGAAAATTTAACTCAGGATGAAATTGCCGATAAATTAGGTGTTTCTCGTTTTACTATCATAAGAGATATTAAACTTCTGAAGCAAAACGGTTTTCTTTCTAGAGTTGGTTCAAATAAAACAGGATTTTGGAAAATAAATTAATAAATTTAATAGTCGTTAAAAAAGCAACATTGTATTGTCTACTTTGTTGCTTTCTTTTTATATTTGTTAGTTGTATTTCTTTATTTACCTGAAACAGCAACATTTTTAACAACAACAGATGGTGTTAAAGTACCATTTAATGCTAAAAATGAATCGTTTCCAACATCTACAACATTCTTTAATAAATCAAATAAATTACCAGCAATAGTAATTAAATTAACTGGTGTTGTAATTTTACCATTTTCAATTCTAAAGCCACTAGCTTGTAAAGAAAAATCACCAGAAATAGTATTTAAGCCTGAATGTAAGCCAGCTACATCAGTAATTTGAATGCCATTATTAATTGATTTTAATAAATCGTCAACAGTCTTCTTAGAAGGCTTTACATAAACAAATGAAGTATCAACGCCAATTTGTGAGCCTCCATAGCCATTACCAGTTGAAGCAGTGTTAGCCGATTTTGCTGCTTCTATATTATATAAAAATGTCTTTAACACACCTTTATCAATGATTACTTTCTTACTAGTAGCAACTCCTTCATCATCAAATGAGCGATAAAAATATGGATATTGCTTACAATGAGGATCTTCAACTACAGTTAGCTTTTTAGAAGCTATTACTTGATTTAACTTATCCTTTAATAATGATTTATTCTTATTAACATTATCACCAGAAATTGAAATTAAGCATTTATTAAGTAATGATGCAAATACATCTGGGGCAAATAATACCTTATACTTTTTAGAGTCACATGGTGTTCCATTTAATGAATTAATAGCATCACTACATGCCTTATTAACAATATTATCAATATTAACATCATCTAGATTATTAAATAATTGATACATTCCACCAGTTCTAGTATCTTCATTTTCTTTAGCAACAACATCAAGATATATATAAGCATAATTAGTCTTATATGATAGCTTTAACCCCTTTGAATTAATAATTTTTTCTGATTTAACGGCTTCACTATAATGAACTCCTGATACTTCTTTAATTCTATTATCATAGTTAAAGGCTTTTTCTTCAACTAATAAGCATAAATCAATTTTCTTACTAGGAGATACATTTTCAAGAGCATCGTTATAGGTTTTAAACTTACTATATTTTTTTGAACCTTCAAAGATTTCTTGAGCAACCTTATCTTCAATTAATAAAGAATCACTAGCCATTTCCTTAAGCAATTGTGTGACATTTGAAAAGTTTTCAGTTGAAGCAGATACCATATTACCATTAATAATTCCACGAATATATAATGTAGAATTTTCACTAACATTATATTTTTCAACCTTTTTATGGAACACTTCTATTGATAAAGTCTTATTTTCAACAACTTTAAATTCAATATCTTCAAAGTTTAATTCTTTTGCTGTTTCAAAATATTTTTTAAAGTTCATTTTATCTTTCCTCCTGTTCCACCAACTAAAATAGATTTAACACGAATTGTTGGTTGTCCTACATCAGCTGGAATTGATCCAGATGCAGCCCCACACATACCTTGCTCTCTATATAAGTTATTAGCAATCATATCAATATTAAATAATACCTTAGCACCATTGCCTATTAATGTAGCACCTTTAACAGGCTTAGTAATTTTTCCATCTTCAATTAAATAGCCCTCATTAACGGCAAAGTTAAAATCACCAGTTGCCGGATTTACAGAGCCACCACCTAATGATTTAGCATATAAGCCAAATTTTGTAGCCTTAATAATTTCTTCTCTTGTTGAAGTACCATTACCAATAAAGGTATTAGACATACGAGATGTTGGTTCATATTTATATGATTCACGTCTACAAGCACCATTACCATCTTCATTCATAGCACGGCCATTAAAGTTATCAACCAAGTAATTAACTAGCACACCGTCTTTAATTAATTGATTTCTTTGTGTCTTATTACCTTCATCATCAAAATTAGCAGATCCCCAACCGCCATCAATTGTGCCATCATCATAAGCATTAACTATGTTAGAAGCAACCTTTTGGCCTTTTTTATTAGAAAATACTGATAAATTTTTACTTACAGCACTAGCTTCAAGGCCATGTCCACAAGATTCATGGAAAATAACTCCACCAAAACCATTTTCAAGAACGACACTCATCTCACCAGATGGGCAATCGTCAGCATCAAGCATAGTAACAGCACATCTTGCTGCATCACGAGCAACATCTTTAACATTCATCATATCCTCAAAGAATTCAAAGCCTCTTTGAGCACCAGGTCCTTTACTTCCTGTTTGCATAGCATTTTCCTTACTAGCAATAGCCGTAATAAAGAATCTTCCACGAGTTCTACTATCCTTAGCTATTTTTCCATCACTATTATAAATAGTAACCTTTTGTGTATTAAAATAGTATACTAAATCTACTTTACTAATTCTTTTATCATAATTTTTTGCAGCATCATAGGCTTCTTTAAATAAAGAAAGCTGATGGCTTAAAGGTACTTCATTATATGGCTTTACTGGTTGATTTTTCTTTTTTGATTTTTCAAGCACTAAAGTATCAACAGTCTTTACTCTTTCACCTTTAAAGCTTTCCTTTAAGCTACTTGCAAGCTTTAATAGGTTTTTAAAAGATACATCATTTGTATATCCATAAACACTTTTATCGTTTTTTAAGATTCTTATACCACAACCATATACGTTAGAAGTTGTAATTTTAGAAACTTTACCATCTTCATATAAGCAACGCTTTATATTTGTATCTTCAAAGAAAAGCTCACTATAATCAGCACCAGTTTCTAATGCTTTATTTAATATTTCTAATATTTCTTTTTGTTGCATAATTTCACCCCTTTGTATTATTATACTATTTTTTTAAAATTTTTAAAGCAACTTTTTATTTATTTTTATAATGTTTCTTTAAAAAGAAAAACTATAAAGATTCAATTTCTTTATAGTTATTACTCTCCAATTATTGTAACTACCTGTAAAAGTAAGCTTTCAAGCTCATTTTTAGAAACTATATAATTATTAATCAACGGATTGTTTATAAATTCATTCTTTAATACTTCTAAATAGCTTTTAGCTTTTTTATATTCATCTATTTGGTTATTTTTTAAATAATTCTTCATTTCATTTTGAGTTTTTTTAATTGTGTTTAATAAATCATTTAAATATTTATCATTTAATATAGCGTTTTTTATTTTAAAAAACTCTTTAGCCTCATTAGTGTTTTTTAATTCATCATTAATTTCTTTAGCTAAATTATTCAACTTCTTCACCCTCTAATGTATATGTTTTAGCCTTAGTAATTTTAACATTAACAATACTTCCTATTTTACTAATATCACCTTTAAAGTTAACAAGCTTATTATCTTCAGTATAGCCAGATAATATTTCATCATTTTTCTTTGAAGGCCCATCAACTAAAACCTTAACAATTTTATTTTCATATGTTTTATATTTTAATAATTCATATTTAGCAATTGTTGCAGTTAGCTTATTAAAACGAAGCTTTTTAGTTTCTATTGAAACATTATCCTTCATTTTAGCTGCTGGTGTTCCAACACGTGGTGAATAAATAAAAGTAAAAGCACTATCATATTTTACCTCTTCACATAGTTTTAAGGTATTATTAAATGCTTCTTCTGTCTCATTTGGAAAGCCAACAATAATATCAGTAGTTAAAGAAACATTAGGTATTTTTTCTCTTATTTTATTTACTAATTCTAAATATTGCTTTGAATCATAACGACGCCCCATTAAACGTAATATTTCATCATCGCCTGATTGTACAGGAAGTTGAATATGCTTCATAATATTTGGATATTTAGCAATAACATCGATTAATTCATTACTAAAATCCCAAGGATGAGATGTTGTAAACCTAATTCTTTCAATACCTATTAAAGCTACCTGCTCCATTAATTGAGCAAATGATAAATCATTAATATCCTTACCATAAGCATTAACATTTTGCCCTAATAAGGTTACTTCCTTATAGCCCATTTCCTTTAATTGCTTTATTTCATTTAATATATCAACAGATTTTCTACTTCTTTCTTTTCCACGAGTATAAGGCACTATACAATAAGTACAAAACTTATTACAGCCATACATTATATTAACCCAAGCTTTATATGTTGATTCACGACAAGAAGGTAAATCCTCTTGAATATCACCTTGATTTGATAAAACACTACATACTCTTTCATTTGCTAAAACAGCATCCTTTATTAATGAAGGTAGTTGATGAATATTATGAGTTCCAAAAATTAAGTCTACTTGTTGATATTTGCTTAATAATGTATCAACAATATGCTCTTGTTGCACCATACAACCACAAACACCAATTAATAATCCAGGATTCTTTTGCTTTAATGATTTTAAGGTTCCAATTTCACCAAACACCTTTTTTTCAGCATTTTCGCGAACACAGCAAGTATTTAAAATAATAATATCAGCATTATCAACGCTATCTGTTTGTGTATAACCAAGCTCACGTAAAATACCAGCAATTACTTCTGAATCTCTTAAGTTTCCTTGACAACCATATGTTCTAATAAAGTACTTTTTATTAACTCCATAATTCTTAAAATCCTCTGGAATAACCACACTATTATATTCATATTCAGGATTTTTCTTAAGATCTCTAACTGCTGCTAATTTCATATTTGGTGATGAAATTATATTTGTATATTTTTTCATAAATTTACCCTCTAAAATCTTCTTTGTATGTTAATTTGATATTATCTCTTTCCCCATCAATTACATAAACATCTTCCTTTAATACCTCTTCAATTAAGGAAGCATCATCAAAGTATGTACTAATTGCTTCCTCGTGTGCTTTTTTAATTAAAGATGTTTTAAAAGCCTGTGGTGTTTGGACAATTTTCAATTCATCTCTATTTAAGGTTTTCACAACCTTATTTTCTTTTATAACCTTAATTGTATCAGTAACATTAATTACTGGAATTATAACATTTTTATTTTCTAATTCCTTTACTAATCTATTTATTAAATCATTGCTTACAAAAGGACGAGCGCCATCATGAATTAAAACATATTCACTTTTTACTTCATTTAAAGCATTCTTAACTGACTCTTGACGAGTAAGCCCTCCTTTAATGTAAATAATTTTACTACTATTAAATAATTCTTTTAATTTTACTATTTCATCATTTGAATATGTAATAATTATTTTTTCACATTTATCATCATCAATAAAATTCTTACAAGCTAAATTTATTACAGGAATATTATCTATTTTATAAAAAATTTTATTGTATCCAATATTTGCTCTTCTTGAGCTACCTGAGGCTAAAACAATTGCTGTGTATTTCATATTTCAAGTTCAAATTGTAAATAATATTTATAAACACTATAATCAAGTTGCTTATAAAAATGAATATTTTTAGTTGCTAAAACAACAATTTTATTGCATCCACGTTTTATTATATAATTTCTAACGCTTTGATTTAATATTTCTTCATATCCTATATTTTTATAATCTTCATCTAATTTTTCAAATATAATATTACCTAAAGATGTTTTCTTCATAAAGATACTTGTTCTAAATAAGCTTTTATTTTCATCTTCAAAACGTGCAAAGCCAATTATTTTATCATCCTTACGTAATAAAACTATACGTCTTCCAGAACCGCCTTTTTCAAAATAGTTATTAATTAAGAAGGCTTCTCTATTATAATTATTTTTAACACATAATTTTAATAATTCATCCTTTTCCTCTTCTGTTGCGATTCCGACATTTACATCCTTAGTATTGCTATCGTTTCCTTCATTTTCATCTTTAACAATATGAATCATATCAACAACGCCCTCTTTTTGAATAAAGCCTTTATTCATAAAGAATATTGGGGCATCATTTAATTCATTTGGGACACCAGGAAAAAGCCCATTAATATCATTACCTACAATAATTTTATTAATTGTGCTGTGTTTTTTTATTTCTGAAATTGCAAGCTTTAATAAATCGCTGCCAATTCCCATATTTCGCATTTCCTTTTTAACAAAAATTAAAGAAATATTAGCTATGTTTTTTTCATTAATAAGTCCTGAATCCTTAAGCCATGTTTTAATAAAGATAAACCCAACTGGCTCATTATCATATAAAGCTACAAAGGATGCTTCTTCATTTAAATTACTATCGTTAAGAATTAAATTTCTATATGAGCTTTTACTTATTGGAAATGTTTTTCTATATTCACCATTCCAAAGATTGATTAAATTATTTAAATGCTTATATTTATTTATTGTTAAATATTGTAGCATGCTATTAATCTTTCATTAATGGGAATAAAATAACATCTCTAATTGATTGTGAATTAGTAAAGAACATGACAATTCTATCAATACCCATACCAATTCCTCCAGCTGGTGGCATACCATATTCTAATGCTTCTAAAAAGTCATTATCAATATCTCCAGCTTCATCATTTCCTAAGCTCTTTTCCTTTAATTGCTCAACGAATCTATTTCTTTGGTCAATTGGATCATTTAATTCACTATAAGCGTTAGCAAATTCACATCCTGCAATATATAATTCAAAACGGTCAGCATAACGAGGATCATCAACGCATACCTTTGTAAGTGGTGAAATTTCAACAGGATGACGAATTAAGAATGTTGGTTGAATTAATGTATCCTCACAATATTCCTCAAAGAATAAATTTAAAATATGGCCAACACCTGTAAAGTGATTTGGTACAAATAAGCCTTTATCAGTTGCTAGCTTTTTAGCTTCTTCAAATGATGTTATTGTATTAAAATCAATTCCAGTAACATCCTTTACTAAATCAACCATTGAAACAACCTTAAATGGCTTAGCAATATTTATAACTTGGCCATTCCATTCAAATTCTTCCTTACCATTAAAAACATTTTTAGCAATACGCTTAAAGCAAGTCTCAGATAATTCCATCATTGAACGTAAATCACCATAGGCTTGATATAATTCAACAGTTGTAAATTCAGGTGAATGCTTTGTATCCATTCCTTCATTTCTAAAGATACGACCTATTTCATAAACTCTTTCAAGGCCACCAACTAGTAATCTTTTTAAAGATAATTCAGTAGCAATTCTTAAATAAAAATCTCTATCTAGTGCATTATGATGTGTAACAAATGGACGAGCTGCAGCTCCTGTTACCATACTTGTTAAACATGGAGTTTCAACCTCAATAAAGCCA
This sequence comes from uncultured Bacilli bacterium, assembly GCA_934215405.1. Classification (GTDB taxonomy): domain Bacteria; phylum Bacillota_I; class Bacilli_A; order RFN20; family CAG-631; genus CAKPXW01. Next base: position 10,310 of record CAKPZU010000006.1, read on the forward strand.
AGTGAATCAAAATATGCTTGCATTTCCCTAACAATCTTACTACGATAAATAGCTGTTAATCTTGATTGCTCGTTAACGATTAAATCGACATATCTTCTTCTATATCTTTCCTCAACATCAGTTAAGCCATGATATTTTTCAGGTAATGGTCTTAAAGATTTTACAAGGTGAGTATACTCAGTAACCTTTAATGTTAACTCACCTGTATTAGTTTTCATAATTTCACCAGTTACACCAATAATATCACCAATATCAGAAAGCTTAAAAATACTATAGGCTTCCTCACCTATAACATCCTTTCTAATATAAATTTGCATATTACCATCACGGTCTTGTAAATTACAAAAGGCAATTTTACCCATATCTCTTTTTGTAATTATTCTTCCAGCAACAGTTGCAAATGTTACATTTTCTTCTAATTCTTCTTTAGTTTTATCAGTATAATTCTTTTTGATATCACAAATCTTATCCTTTACCTCAAAGCGTTTTCCAAAAGGCTCAACACCCTTTTCTTTTAGCTTATCGATTTTTTCCATTCTAATTTTTGTTTGCTCTTGTAAAGACAAAACAGGTTGATTATTGTTTTTATTTTCCATAATTTCAATCCCTCATTTCGCGTAAATTATAACATAATTTAAGTAAAAAAAATATACATATGACTAAATTAAGCAAACAAAAAGCACCTATTGTTTATTATAGATGCTTAATATGTTATTTTTATACGCCTGTTACACCAGTATTTTCAATACCTTCAACGAATTTCTTTTGAGTGAATGCATATAAAATCAATAATGGGGCTATTGAAATAACTATAGCAGCTGATTGTAAACCAACTGAGTTACTTACATCCTCTGAAACATGTGATTCGCTATTACCTTGGCTCATTGTATAGTTAAATAAGCTTAATACCTCAGGAAGCGTTCTAAATTTCATATCATTTCCAGAGAAACTTGCTGTTAATTGTCCATAAATGAATTCATCGTTCCAGTTCCATACAAAGGCAAATAAGAATACTACTAAAATTGTTGGAAGTGACATTTTCAATATAACATGAACAAATATTTGAAAGAAATTAGCACCATCTATTTGAGCAGCTTCATCTAATGAAATTGGTATCATCTTAAAGAAGCTAAAGGCAATAAATATAAGTATTGATGAATTAATTCCTTGCCCTAGCATTGTAATTAATAGCATTGGTGTTGTTTTTACAACTCCGAAAATCGCATTTATTTTATGAGTTAATGGAGCTGATGAATTTAAGCCAAATAAGATTGCTGGGCTAGCTGTTTTATTAATTAAAGAACGAAGCATAATACTTCTTGGTAATGCTAATAGCTGAGCTGGTAAAATAAATGCTAATATTAAACCAATAAACCAAAACTTTTTACCCTTAAAATCAAAACGAGCAAAAGCATAGCCTGCTAAGCATGCAACAATAGTTTGAAGTAATGCTGCCAATAATGAATAAATTGCTGAGTTAAACAATGTTGAAACAATAACATTTGAATATTGTTCATTAACGTAATAAATTTCTAGTGTTTTTACTGCATTTTTATAATTTGATAATGTTAAGCTTCTAGGAATCCAAACAATATCTGGATTTTGTAAATCACCGACAGTTTTTAATGAATCAATTAAAACCTTAAATAATGGAAATAGGAAAATGTAGGAAAATGTTATTAATATGGCATATATTACTATTTTCATTAAAACGTTTTTAAATATTTTAGAAAACTTGTCATAGAATCTTAAAATTTTAGGAGAATGTAAAAATGCTTTAAAAGAATTAAAGCTATCTTTTAATTTATATGCTAAACGTTCCATATATTATCCCTCCATCTCTTTCTTTTCCTTTTTTTCTTTTCTAACATTTACAAATTTAATTAACGGAGCAAAAATAGTATTTAAGCCCTTATTAATTTCATTAATATGGAAAAATTCAATTGCTTTAGCCTTTCTTGCTTGCTTTCTTTTCTTTTCCTTTTCCATTTCTTCAAAGTTTTTAGTCTTTGAAACAAATTCCTTTTCTCTAAATAATAGGAATGAAACTAAAACAAATAATAAGACAATAACTGTTTGACACCAAGCACCAAGTGATGCTAAGCCTAAATTCTTAGAGCCGCTATCGCTTAAAATTACATTAATCCATGAGTTAATTGGGTTTATTGAGCCAATATCAATAGTTGATACCTGCATAATTGTAAATAAGCAAACAATTAGCATTATTGACTTAATTAATGGGAAGGTAATAGCCCAAAGCATTTGCCATTTATTTGCACCATCTATTTCAGCTGCTTCATATAATTGTCTATTAATTTTTTGAAGGGCTGAAATGAATAATACAATTGGTACGCCTGTCATCCACAAAATAATTACGAAGTTTGAAAAAACATTTTTTGCATAAGAATATGCTTTTGTAGAAAATGACTGCAAAATTTTTGAAATTGATGTGCCATCTAAGGAAATCTTTATTGATGAACCATCACCACTTTCAAAAAACATCTTAATTAGTGGACCTGAAATTATTACAACCGGTAGGAAATAAATTATTCTAAATAAAGTACGTCCTTTGATTTTTGAATTAAGTAGCATTGCTAAAACGAAAGCAATAAATACTACAATAGGAACAAAGAACAATAAATTTTGAAAGAATTGTAATAAATATTTTGGAAAATAAACATCCTTTAAAAATAGTATGTCAAAATTACTTGATCCAACATAGTTTGGAAATGTTAAACCATCTTTAAAATTAAAATCAATTAATTTTCCATAGCCACTCTTATTAATATCATAAGTGACATTTGACACTAGCATTAATAAGCTATAAAAGATTGGATATAATGTAAAGACTAAAAAGCCTATTGCCCAAATGCTTAAAAATAAATACCCAAGCTTATTTTCTCTAGTTGTTGTTGAAGAATTTCTTCTGAATTTTGATGTTTTAAAGTCCTTATTATTTTCTCTAGCTAAATCTCTTTTTTCTTTCTTTTCCTCTTCTAATAGCTTTTTAATTTCTAAGCTATGATTAAATCTATAAGAAAGAGGCTTTGGATGTGATACGCCAATAACTTTAGTTTGATAATCCTGCTTTTCCTGGTTAATCTTTTTCTTATTATTTTTATAAGCCTTTAAATAAGTCTTTAATTGATTAGCGTTGATTTCCTTCTTATAAAGCTTTAAAACCTCTTTAATTTCAGAAGCCTTATTACCATCAGCAATTTTTAAGGCTTGCTTAGCACTTACCTTTTGCTCTAAGTAAAGTTCCTTACGCTTAGCTTTATCGCTTTTAATTGTTGCATAATCAGCATGAAGCTCTTCCTTTAAGGCTTTTAGCTTATTTTCATGCTCGATTTTTAATTCATCAATTGTAGATGATGTATTTTCTGGTGAATGTATGAATTTTACGTAACTATCAAAATCCTTAAAGGCTAAAGCCTTCTCCTTAGGTAGGGTTTTAATAATGCCTTTTCTATATTCTTCATTTTCTTTTTCATATTCATCCTCTTGTACCTTTAAAAAGTCATAAAAGAATGGACAAATAGCAAGAACATAGTCTTTAATTAATTGATAAATCCTATTAAATACTTCATTGTTTGGTAGCTTAAAGCATGCGACAACATCCTTAAGTAGCTGCATTTGCTTTTCATCCTCTACTACTACACTTATTTCATAATCAGCATTCTTGCTAGCATTTATTATAGCGATATTTTCATTTAATTCGCCTGTAAGCTTAGCTATGTGATTATTGTTTAATAATATTTTATTATCATTATCGCTTATTTCTTTACAAATTTCATTATATTCTTCGTCTACATCGATTTTATCTTTTTTTTGCTCGTTTAGAGTTTTAAGATCAACTTTTTTATAAATATTATCAATTAATAGCTTTTCATTATCTTCATAATAAGCTATTAGCTCCTTCTTTATATCGTTAATTCTTTGACGAGTCTGTAGGGCATATGATTTTTTAGCAGTTTCATCAATTACCTTTATTATCAAAGGATAAATAGTAGATAAATCATCAGAAGCCTTCTTTTTAAGAGCATTATATTTATTAACTGTCTCGTTATAAAAGTCTATATAAGAAATTTTATTATAATATGGAATAATTGGATTTTCACTATAAAGCTCATCTAAAAGCCTATTTAGCTCTAGCTTATAGTTAATTTCATTTTCTTTAAAAATATTATCCCATTTAGCAATAAATTTTTCTTCTGAATAATTAATATCATAAATAGCTGTATTATGTCTATTAATTGACATTATCTTACGAATTTCTTCTTTTGATAAAGTATTTCTAGCAATATGAACATATGACCAATTTAAACGATGTAATTGTGCTGCATTTTTTAAAACTATTGCTTTAGCATCATGCGAATTTTTTAAAAATAAGCCTTTAACATTTTCATCTAAATGCTCTTTTCTTTTCAAAAGTAAATTTGTTTCACCTTTAACACTCTTAATTGACACTTTTTCATTTAAAGCTTTAATAGAAATAATAGTTTTATTTTTAACGCTTTTTATTTCGTTTTCAGAAATCTTTAAGGCCATGTTATAAGATTGCTGCACATGTAAGCTCATTTCATTTTTTACCATACATATTTCCTCCTATTTTAATTCCATAGCACTTAAAGCATCTATTGTATATTTTTTATTATTGTAAGTATATTCAACTGGATAATCAAAGTAATTAATAGCAATTGTAGTTTTATCGTTAGCTATCTTTCCATCCTTATATGTGGCATATGTATTAATATATAATCCTAAAGAGCCATCAGCGAATTCGGCAACCTCCCTATTAATAATTGTCTTACCTTGAACTAGATTTAATAATGGTGTAACCTTATTAGAGATATTTATTATCATATCCTTATAAGATGTATATGCTGTTGAAAACCAGTCACGCGCATTTGTATACATAACATCTGTATTTTCATTTGCTGTAATAATAAACGATGGATTTAAATTATAATCAATCATTTTTAATTGTGCAATTTCATCATAGAATGAGAAGTTAGCATATTCTGCATACATATTAACAAGACCACTTAAAACAATTTCCATAAACGGAACAGAATCTGTTTCACATTGATATTGCGAATTATAAACAGAAATATTTGTAAACTTTTCATAGTTTTTCCATAAGAACAAATTAGGTGTATCACCAGATAAGGTTACTTTGCTTGAAGCTTCCTTCGTTGATTGATAAAGCGAATTAGCAGCTTGCGCATAAGTTAATTTTTTACCATAGTCAGGTACTAAAAGGGTTGAAATACCACCAGTTGTAATACCAACATTTTCTCCAAGATCTTTAATAGCATCAGCTTGCTTATTTAGCCAAATGCCAGCATTATCTGCATTTGTATATTCCCACCAAGTTATTGGCTTACTCTTATCGGCTAAAATATAAATTCCATAATCTCTTGATAAGGCCTTAACACAATAGGCATTAAAGTTAGACATTTGAGCTTTATTAATCATTCCATATTGCTGGTATAAATCAATATCATAGCCATATGCTGCTGCATCACTAATTAATCTTTTTAAGCCATTTATTCCACCAGCATTGCTATTATATTTGGTAGTCCATGGCTTAGCCATTGTTATACCACCATTTTGCCAGCCATATAGGGTAGATGTAATGTGACTAATATTTGAGTTATGTAACTCATTTAAGATATTACGAGTTTGTTCAAAGCTTGTTATATCTACATCACTATAGCCAAAAATTCCTTCCTTAACATCGCAAATCAAGAAGTCAACCTTTGGTCCATTTTCTATTTTAACATCTTCTTTAATTAAATGATTTTTTGTAATATAATCACGATATTTTAATGCCATACCAACATAATTTGCTGGTAGTTCGCCATTTTTACCATCACCAGTTAAGAAATTATAGCTTAAACCAATATCATAATGGAAAATCTCATCAGAGGTTAGCATTTGAGTACTTGTCTTTCCTGAAAATCTAACAATATATGTTCTATTTCTTTCAAAGCGTGGTTGGATAGATGAGTATTCATAGGTATGTGATCTTCCTCTAAATACTAAGCCAAAATACTCGCTTCCTTTTGTCGCATAGGCTACAAAGGCATCTTGATTATTACCATAGGCAACTCCCCAAACAGGCATAGAAATATGCTTTTCCTTAACATAATCAGGTTCTTCGATAGTATTACCCTTATCAAATTCCTTCTTCTCATAAAAATCTCTATAAGGATCACTATATACATCATAATAATATTTTGTATTATCATAATACTTAACATTATCAAATCTTATTAATGCTCCAGAACCATCTGGAACGAAAATATAGCCATTTAAATTTGTTTTAGGATTATCACTTATTGTTGATAAATCAGAGAAATCACATGCACCATAGCCCCTTGCATCTGGACTTTTAATACGGCATTGAATCATTTTACCACCAGATTGTCCAAGGCATGGGAATGGGAATATTGCTTCAACATAATCCTTGCTCTTTCCATAAATATCTTCATCATACATATTTAAATCAAAGCCAGTTTCAGTAAATGTTAATCTAATGTTAAATTTAAATTCATTTACTACAACACCACTAACCTCTGTTATAGATTCTAGCTTAACCATCCATTCATTACTATATTTATTGTGTCCGAATAGGGATGATTTAGTAAACACCTTATTTGTTTTACTTTCAACATTTGATTTACTTTGTGTAAAATAAGTAAAATACAATAAAGCATTTATTTCAGCATAATGCTGATTTGTTGCTTTTCCATTTCCCATTGGGCCAACATCAATAACAGCCTCATAATATTCTTTAGAATATTGCTTAATATCTGAATATTTACTTAATGCTTCTGCTTCGGTATAATTATCTGCTCCGCTTGACCAAACAAAACCAGATTTTTTATTTAAAAATTTGAAAATATTTTTGGAACTTGAATAATAATATTCAAAGTTTTTATTTTCATAAATTTTTGTATAGCCATCTGTATTGTTTATAGCAATATTATATTCTGAAGGAGAATAAGATTCATTACGATTAGTTTGCTCTAAAGCATTAGTTTTTTTGCTTGATCCATAGCCAATTGAAATACATGCTACAGCACATAGCATCACACCTAATGTTATAAATATTTTTTTAATACCAGCCTGCACGTAACTTCACCTCTTTCCAGAATGTTTCTATAAATGATTTAATTTGATCAAACATAACAAATACTACAACACAAATTATAAAGAATAAAACCATAAAGATTATTGTTAAAATTATATTTTTTAAAGTTTGTCCAAATGTATAGTTATGTGTTTCTACAATACCAATAACTAATAATATTCCACTGCCCCAGAAGCCTAATATCTTTAATATTGAAATAATTACTTCTTCATTTAATGTTAAGCCATATGATATTCCAACAGCAAGTGGTAAGCATATAATCATAGGAAGTAGGCTATAGCCTGTAAATTTATAAATATCAGCAAATGTACCTTCACCATCATTAATAGCAGATACTAAGTAGTTACATAAAACAAATACTCCAAGAACAGCTATAACAGCTACTAAAACAGATGATGGATTCAATGATATTGCAGTTATATATTGGAAAGGTAATGCATAGCTATACGTATTTAATAAGAAGGCAATTATTGCCAATATATAATGTAATGTTGCTCCAAGAATTGAACCACGTCGTTTAGTCTTCAATTCATAGAAGGTATCAGCAGGCTTTTTTATCATTCTAAAGCCAACTGTTAAATCCTTAAAGACTCTTGTATCCTTAATTTTCTTTATTTTTTGCTTTAATTCATATAATTTCTTTATATGATTTGATAAATATTTAATTAATATAATAAAGCATATTACACCTATTGCTATTAAAATTATTGTTGTTAAATTAGATTGTAAATAATCATTTCTTAATTCCCAAAAAACATTTGAATATAATGCTCTATTTTTAGATGTTGAAAAATATTTTAAGGAATTTTTAAAATCTAAATCATAATAATATGCCTTACCAAGGCCATCATTTGCTAAAACTGATAATGAATCATTCTTTAAAACATCTTCCCAGGCTTTTCTACTTGCTTCATAATCATGATTATTGAATGAAGTTATGGCATTAAAGATATTATTAGCATAGGTTGTTGGAACAAATGATTGTAAAAAGTTTCCCTTAGCATCAGTTGCCCAAATTCTATTTTTGCTATCAACAACTATTGATGACATTTCCTTAAAGAAGCCAACAAAATTATTTGATGCGCTTTCAGCTTGAGTATTATTTGTTCCAAAGAAGAAAATTGTTTTACCACCAGGTGTTAGTACATAAATAATTCCACCCTTTTGTGCTAAGAAAATCAATCCATCCTTAGTAACATATGAATCAGTAATATCATTTTCAGTTAAAGAAACCATTGTTTCTAAAATTGATGATCCACCAGTTGAATACTTATTAAATACTAAAGAGTTTCCAGTAGATATTGAATAAACTAAGTTGTCCTTATCTATAAAAACGTTAGAGAAAGCAGCTGGTGTTGCAACAGTTAATTTTTCAAGTTGAGCCTTTGTACCATAATTTTTAACAAATTGATATAAGAAATTATAAGATACTGTATTTACTACGAAGAATGAAACGAATTCTCCAGTATAAGTTAGCTGTATCATACCAGCAGTTGTTGCAGAAGATGCAACAAAGATATTTCCTGATGAGTCAACTGATATCTTATCTGGCTTGAATGATGTTTTTTCACCAAAGGCTGGTGTCTTTGTTTTATATACTCCTAAAGGAGCAAGTGGCTCATCACATTCTTGTCCAATACGGCAAACAATTCTATTTATTGATTTATCCTCATTCTTATCCTTAAAGTTGCTATTAGTTGGCATAACCTGATAGCCTTCTAAATCTTCTTCAGAAGCAACAGTTATAAGTTTATAAGATGAATATGTTCTATCAACCTCTTGCATTGGCTGATGAATAATATAAGGATCATCTAGTTGAATTTCATTATTATCATTAAATGGCACTCTATAAATAAGCCCTGTATATTCTTGAACATAATCCCCTAATAATAAGGATTTTTCAATATCATTAGCCTTAATAGTTTCATAATACTTTGCAGCAGTATCTGTAATATACATTTCCTTTCTTGTAACACCACGAACAGTAGTTGTTCTAATCCATAAGCCAGAAGCTGATTCTGTCATATTTGGTAAATTATTACCAATATCAATTTTTAATGGATTATCATTAATGTTATCAAGATTTACTCTAAGTATGAATGGCTTTGTTTGTGTGTTTCCACCATTTAAAATATAGCCATATTCAACTTTTTTTCCATTTTCAACTACCTCATCAATAACCATATCACGTGGATTAATTAAGCCAAGCCTATCATATGTAGCCTCAGGGTGATATCCATCTTGACATTTTATATATTGACCATCAGCATTAATTGTTTTTGTATAAGTAGTTGATTGGGTAGCATATACAACATTTTTGTTAGTGTTTACTAAGCAAGCAGCAGAACTTAGCATGACACATAATACTACACCTAAAATACTTTTTAATTTATTCGCTTTCATATTATTTAATACCTGACCTTGCCATTGTATTCATTACCTTTGATTGCATTATAATAAATATAATTAGGTTTGGTAAGAATAGAATTAATGAACTTGCTGCTGAAACACCAGAAGCTTTAATGCCGGCTTGTGATGATAATAATCCTAAATAATAAGGTAATGTTTTTAAGCTTTCAGAATTTAAGTAAATAGTACTAGCACCTCCTGAGTTCCAAATAGATTGGAAGGCTAAAATTGCAATTGTTGCAATAGTTGACTTAACAAGAGGTATAACAAATTTAATAATTATTTGTAAATCATTAGCGCCATCTAATCTTGCTGATTCCAATATTTCCTTTGGAACCTCGTCAATGTTTTGTTTCATTAAAAATAAATAAACAGGTACAGCAAGTGATGGAATGATATGAACTAAGAAGTTATCTATTAAGCCTAATGATGAAATAATTAGATATGTTGGAATTTGTACAGCAATTGCTACAAACATTAAAGCTAATTGGTTAATAGTAAAGAATATTTTCTTTATTTTAAATTCTTTCTTTGAAAAAGCATAGCCTGTAGTAATTGTTAAGAATAAGACACAAAAAACATATACTATTGTTATAATTAATGAATTTAATAAATATCTCATCCATGGTAAGCCAGTAGTTCTAGCTAAACGGAATAATTCCTCAAAGTTAGATAATGTTGGATTATATACTAAAATTTTTGGAGGAAAATAGAATAATTCATCAAGTGGCTTAAAGGCTTGACAAATAATGTAAATAATTGGCAAAATCATTACTGCACAAATTGGTAGCAAGATAATTAAAAATTTAATTTGGCTTGACTGAAATTTTTTTGGATTTAGTTGAATTACTTGAAACGCTGCCATTTTACACACCTCCTTTAATCCTTATTGCCAAATAGCATATTGGCAACTTTTGAAAAAATTAATACAAATAATAATAATACAACTGACATTGCTGAAGCATAGCCCAATTCATTTCTATAGAATGCATAGTCATTCATATGAACTAATATTGTTTGGGCCGATTTTTGTGGCGTTATGTAAGCTCCAGATAAGCTTACAGCTAACGTACCAGCAGACATGGCATTTGTTATAGACATAATCGCTGCAAAGTACATTGAGCCACGCATTTGCGGAATAGTAACATAAATTGTCTCTTGGAAACGGTTTTTTATTCCATCAATATGGGCCGCCTCATAAAGTTCTGGATCTAGGTTACATAAAGAAGAAAGAATTGATAGGAAGCCTATTCCAAATGAACTCCATAGGGCAACAAATATTGTTATATTCAATAAATACTTCGGACTTGATAGCCAAGAAATTGGAGCATTGATTATTCCAAAATTCATTAAGAAGGCATTTAAATAACCCCATTGGTCTCCTGAAAATAAAGATTTCCAAATAACTCCAATTAAAACACTACCTGCTAATGAAGGAGTATAAACAATTAAAGCTAGTACTGTTCTTAATCCCTTTGGAAGCTGAGCTAGCATCCAAGCAATTAAAAATGAAAGAATATAGCCTCCTGGGCCAACAATTAATGAAAACTTAAGTGTTTCTGGAACTACATATTGCATAAAATCTCTATCTACAGAAAACATATTAACATAATTCTTTAAGCCAACAAATGTTGGAAATTGTAAAGCATTAAAGTATGTTAATGATAATAAAGCTGAAATAAATACTGGTAATGCAATAAAAACGAAGAACAATGTAATATAAGGAGCTGTCAAAAGAAATGTTGATAATGGTGAGCCATTAATACCATTAGTTTTTGAATTCTTCCTAATTACAATTTTTTTAGGGTTTGCATCTCTAAAAATATAATGTGTTTTAATGTTTTTCATATGCAACCCTCCTAATTTAATGGACAATATGGCGAAGCTTTATTTTCGCCTTTTTTATTTTCTTTAAAGTTTTTAAAGCATGCTTCAACCCAGTCAAAATCTCTTAATATATACTCTCTAGTTCCAACTCCCTTTAAAGTATCATAATAACCAAATTCTTCCATTTTTCTTTGAATTTCTCTATCCATCAATACTTTTTCTAGGTCAATTGCTTCACCAATCGAGGTTTTACTTGTTGTTGTTGATGAAGAAGAAGTACCAAATACTACTGTATTCCATATATCAGATAGCCCACGTTCAAGCATATATTGCCCTGGAATTTGCTGTAAATCAATAATCCATTTAACCTGCTCTAAAACGACCTCTCTAACATTTGAATCAATTGGTAATGTCTTAGCTGCATCTAGATTTGATGAAAACCAAACTACTGAAGGCCCATAGGCTGATTGTAAAGCCTCTGTGAATTTTTCTTGAATTGGTGTTGACATCCACCATTGAAGGAATAGCCAAGCCTCATCAATTAGCTTTGAATTATTAAATATCATTGCTGATGAGCCATTTGAAATAAACCAACGAGATATTTCATCACCTATTCCATCTCCATTTAAATCCTTGTATGTTCCATCCTCAAGCTTTTCTTGCTTAATACCAGGAATCATATGAACAGACCATTTTCCTAATAGCTCTGGAGCAACATATTTTAAAGATAAATACATTGATAAGTCTCCTATTCCAATTGGATATGTACCATATCTAAAATGGTTATAGAAAGAGCCTACCTCTGTTGGTAATGAATAAATTGTATATAAATCTGTTAATAGCTTTAATCCTTCATATGTTTTATCATCACGAAGATTTACAGTATAAGCATCATCACATAATATTTTTCCATTATTTTGTAAAATAAATTGTGCTGTTGTTGATAAACCCTTTAATGAGCCTGAAGCACTTGCTGGATAATAAAAGTTTGAGCCATAAGATTGGATTGTATATAAATCACCAATTACCTCATCCCAGGTTTGTGGAATAGCAAGTGGCGTTTTATCCTCACCCATAACATTCATCATATCATCCCTAGTGAACATTAATTGGACGCTTGTAGATTCTGGTAATGAATAAATTTTATCATTATAAATCATAGACATTAATTGTCCATGTGGCATATTTGAAGCAACATCGAAATAATAAGGAGTAAAGCCCCAATGGTTATTTACAAATCCCCAGCTATCATCAAAATCACTTAATGGATAAGCTGCATTTCCACGTAGAGCAAATTCAAAGGCTCTACCAGAATTAATACCTAAAGCTAAATCTGGAACTGTATTAGCAGCATAAGCATAAATTAAATTATCCTCACTAGGCATTTGTCTGATGTTTATTTTAATACCATTTGGATACTTTGCACATTTTGTATTTGGCGTAAATTCATTATCTGCAAAAGCCTGTAAAATATCATTATAGGCTTGTGATCTAGCAGACCAAATATTTAATTCACCATCATTTAATAAAGTTTTGTATTTGTCTGATGAGAATGTTTGGCCTAAAGAAACTAATGATGAATAGAACGATGAAACCCATGAAGCATTTTCCTTACCAACAATTGAATCTTTTTTATCAGTTAAATATAGGCAATCTAAAACCATATTTGACGACTGTAAAGCTGTTGCAGTATCAGCGACTAGCTTTGCAAGGCAGTTATCTCCAGCTGAGAATGAATTCAACTTTAATGGTAAATCATCTGGTTCCTCAATAAATTCATCAACAAGTTCTATCATACGTTGGAAATATGATAAGGAACTTGCTGATTTGTCATTTCCAACAATTTGACGTAATTTATATTGTGAATCTAATATAATATTTTTATATGATTTTAAAATTCTTACAGTGCTTGGATTATGCTCTGTTAATCGATAATCACGATAGCTATCAACTGAAGCACCAGTTAGCTTTCTAATTTCAATAGCAAAGTCATTAATATCATCATAAATTGCCATTAAATTAGTATATACCTCTAGTAATGGCTCAGTAGTAGCTGTTAAAGTAATTGTATTTATTCCTTTTTTTAAATAGAAATAATAAGGTGTGCCGTCATCATTTGAAATAGTAATATTTTTATAATAAGAGCCTGTTTCAGGGAAACGATAATTTAATACTTCCTGAAATGGCACCTGGTCATTTATTTCTATTTTTCTATATATAGGGAAGTTATCATTACTATTATAATAATGCAAAGTTAATGGATAATATCCCTCTGAATCAATGTCAATTTCATAAGTAATTGCTTGTCCTGATTTAGACCAGTTTGAGGTAACATTAATTAGTTTTCTATCATCTCTATATGGAGAAGCAGATGGAGTTTGTTCATTAGCTAATGTTATGTCATTAGAATTTTTATAAATATAATTAATAGCATTGATTTTTATTCTATCATTACCTAATGTTTTGGTATTATTAGTACCATATACCTCTGAATATTTTTTTAAAGCTGTTACAGGCTTTAAGAACAATTTACCTAAATAGAAATAATCTGAGGATAAATTAGTTATTGATATTTCTATTTTTTCTTTGTTTAATTCAAAAACAACTGGCATAGTTGTCGAATATGTTGATTCATATAATCCTACAACATTCCATTTATTAAGCTTTTTTTGAGATGGAGACATTTCATCACCATATCTTGTTGTTTCAAAAACTTTGTTGCCATCAGAATCTTTAGTTACATTATCCTCATATAAAATAGGTAATAGAAGCGAATTTGCTTCATTAAATTGTGTAACTCCATTAATATCGACCTTAATTAATGCAGATGCGGCAAATGTTGAAGGGATAAAGTATTCAAGATATAAATAATATCTACCATAGTCATTTTTATCTAAATTTTCAATTGTATATGTAATTGAATTGTTTCCTAATGCTACAACACTATATGATGGAAAGGAATCATCATAATCAACTAAATCCGCATTAGCTTTATTACCAGTAGGGTAAAGTTGCTTTTCACTTGAGCTAGTTAAATATTTGTCTTTATATTTTTCATTTAATGTTTTATTAACAAAGTAATATGATGATGAATATGTTTTGTCACGATTATTTAAAGTATCCACACTCGTTTGCAATGTTTTTTCATCAATAGCAGTATAATTTACCTTCGAAGAACAGCCTACTACTAGAAATAATAAACTTGCTAATAGAATTGTTTTTTTAATTTTTATCACATTAACTCCTCCTTTACTTTGTAGTTACCATAATTGAATTTAAAACCAATCTTGTTTTTTCAATTGTAGCTATACCTGTATCAGATGAAATAGTCTTTACAACGTAATCACCTAATCCGTTATTATTCTTAACAGATAGTTGCGAAGAACCACCACCATCAAAATTAGCAGCATCATAACAACCAATGTATCTCATAAAGTCAGCAAGTTGTGTTAGATTTAAGCCAGTACAAGTACTAGCTAATTTGTTATAATGTAAATCTTCAACAGATACTATTACAACCTTGCCATCGCTTCTAACACCAACAGCAGTTCTAGGAACTCTATAATTTGCACCATTTGAGGTTTCCTTAGCGACAGTATCAGGAATTATTCCATTTTCAACTAATGAGTGTCTAGCACCAAGAACAGTTGTATAGCCACTCCATCTTCCATCAGAGCTTACTACCTCATTAGTTAAAAAGTTTACATAATCTCCTTCATTTAAATTTATCAATGAAGTATCATTAACTCCAAGCGTCATAATAGCATAATCCTCATTTTCTATTTTATGAAGCTCGCCATCCTTTGTAGAAGTAGACACTTTCTCAATATAGCCTCTTACTTCTCCTTTTTTACATTTATCCTTTTGTATTTTCTTTATAGAAAAAACTTTATTTCCTTTTTTTACTTTATAGTCTATTTCTATATTTGTTCCAAAATATAATCCTGAATAAGCATTACTTCTATTTGATAAAGTTTTTAATGAATCAGGAATTGTAATTGCTTCTCCACTCTTTTTATACAAATAAAGCATTCCAGCCTTATTATCAATAAAGCTTCCCTTTAAATTAGTTTTATAATCCTTTTGATAAGTCATTGGAGCAATTTTTGCATGATTTCCATAAATTCCAAATAGCATTGGATAAGAAACTGGCACATCATTTAAATCATAATTATGGGCTTGCTTTAATACATAGCCATCCTTAACAAAGGCATTAACACATGTTGAGCCAAAGAAATCTGCATTTGTTACTGCCATAACTTTTTTAGTTGGATTATCTTTTTCGTAACTATTTGCTTGAGAAACTGGAGTTGATTTTTTTGCAAATTCACTAATTGAATGTGTGTTTTTGTAGCTTCCTGCAACAATATTTGCTTTGTTTAAATCAACTAAAACATAATAAGGAGTAACATGCTTCCCACTAGTTGTGTTTAAATCATATGATGCTTTCACAAGTAAAACGCCATCCCCTAGTTCTTCACTTTCTTCCTTATAGGTTTTTTCATCAAAGGTAGTAGGAGTATATTGCTCAAGTGCCTTATATTCCTTTAAATCAACTTGCTTCTTATTATCAAAATCAAAATTTTCATTATTATCATTTTCCTTTTCACTACTAGTTTGTTCAATTGTTGAAGTACTATCATCAGTTGAGCTTAAAGGAGAGCTCTGTTGATTAGAATTACAACTAGAAATTGATGTAATTAATGCTGTAATTAATGCAAGTTTTACTCTTATATCCATAATTTGCCTCCAAAACAAAAACACATTTGCGCAATAAAATTATAGCATAGCATATCCTTTAATACAAAGTATTAATACCAAAATGGCATTATATGGACATAAATTATAAATAATTGAGACACAAAATGAAAAGAACTTATTAAAGTTCTTTAGTCATTTCATATTTAGCTTCATTTAATATACTAACTAATTCATCATATGTAGATATGCTAGTTAGCCTACTTCTTATTTTAGAACTATTCCTACAATTTTTAATAAACCAGCCAGCTTGTGAACGTAGCTCCTTTAAAGCAATATATTCACCCTTATAGCTAATTAAATCCTTAGCATATTCGAGTAAAACGTCGATTTTATCGACATTATTCATGTCTTTTAGTTCTTCATTTCTCTCTAAAAGATGATTTATTTGTGTGAAAATATAAGGATTTCCATAGCTTGCTCTACCAATCATAATAGCATCACATTTTGTAAATTCAAGAATTTCTTTTGCTTGAAGAGGAGTTTTTATATCTCCATTGACAATTATTGGAAAATCTTTGTGTCTTTCTTTTACTTGCCTAATAATGTCATAATTAACAACATTTGCATATAAATCGCTTTTTGTTCTGCCATGTATTGCTAAAGCACTAGCACCAGCCTTGATTATTGCATCAGCCACTTCAAAAATGTTAATTGAATTATGATCCCAACCAATTCTAGTTTTAACAGTAACTGGTTTATTGACATTTTCAACAATTGTTTTAACAGTATTATATATTTTATCAACATCAAGTAAATATTTACTTCCTGCATTGCTTTTAAGAACCTTAGGAACAGGGCATCCCATATTTATATCGATTATATCGGCATTTGTTTGTGTATCAACCCATTTAGCAGCGTATAATAATGTATCGATATCACCGCCAAATATTTGAATAGCAACTGGATGCTCGCTTTCATCAATTAAGGCTAAATCCTTGGTTTTTTTGTCATTATAAAAAATGCCCTTATCAGAAATCATTTCTGTAGTGACCATGCTTGCACCATATTTTTTACACATTTTACGATAGGCAATGTTAGTAACACCAGCCATTGGTGCTAGCACAACATTGCCTTTAATTTCAATATCTTTGATTTTATAAGACATTTTATTTTACTGGAATTAGTTTTTCTTTTCCACCCATGTATGGTTGTAATGATTTTGGAATATTAACTGATCCATCCTCATTTAAATTATTTTCAAGTAAAGCAATAAGCATACGAGGTGAAGCAACAACTGTATTATTTAATGTATGAGGTAAATATTTATTACCCTTAGCATCCTTAACACGAATTGATAAACGTCTTGCTTGAGCATCAGTTAAGTTAGAGCATGAGCCAACCTCAAAATATTTCTTTTGACGTGGAGACCAGGCTTCAACATCGATTGAACGACATTTTAAGTCGGCTAAATCGCCAGAGCAACATTCTAATGTTCTAACTGGAATATCCATAGATCTAAATAATTCAACAGTATTCATATATAGCTTTTTAAACCATTCTCTTGATTCCTCTGGCTTACAAACAATAATCATTTCCTGCTTTTCGAATTGGTGAATACGATATACTCCTCTTTCTTCAATGCCATGAGCGCCTTTTTCTTTTCTAAAGCATGGTGAGTATGAAGTTAAAACGTATGGTAATTCCTTTTCGTCAAGCATTTGGTCAATAAATCTTCCGATCATTGAATGTTCACTTGTACCAATTAAATATAAATCCTCGCCTTCAATTTTATACATCATAGCATCCATTTCCTCAAATGACATAACACCTGTTACAACGTTACTACGAATCATAAATGGAGGAACTACATATGTAAAGCCTTTATTAATCATAAAGTCTCTAGCATAAGTTAAAACAGCTGAATGTAATCTTGCAATGTCACCAGTTAAATAATAAAAGCCATTACCAGCAACACGACGAGCAGCATCAATATCAATGCCATTAAATCTTTCCATTATTTCTGTATGATATGGAATATCAAATGGCTTTAAAGCATTATCACCAAATTTTTGAAGTTCAACATTATGAGTATCATCCTCACCAATTGGTACTTCAGGGTCAATAAAGTTAGGAATTTTCATCATTAAAGCAGTTCTTTGCTTAATTAATTCATCTTCTTTATTTTCAAATTCTTTTAATTCTTCATCAATTTTAGCAATTTCAGCCTTTACTTCATTTGCTTTATCAATTTCTTTGTTTTTAAAATAAACACCAATTTGCTTACTTAAGTCATTTTTGCGACCTCTAAGTTCACTGCCTTTAGTTACATATTCACGACATTGCTTATCAACAAGTAAAACCTCATCAACTATATGAAGCTTATTTTGTTGAAACTTTTTAATCATATTTTCTTTTACAGCATCAGGATTTTCTCTTAATATTGCTATATCAATCATTTTAATTTGTCTCCTTATTTTCACTGTTTTCTTCTACAGTATTAGTAGTTGAATTTTCTTGATTTGTAGTATTTTCTTCTTCATTTTCCTCTTCAATTGGGTCAGTAACACATAAAGAAGATACTATTTGATTTTCTGAAAGCTTAATGATTCTTACGCCTAGTGTATTTCTTCCAGAAACATTAACCTGCTTCAATGATGTTCTAATAATTATGCCAAGGTTTGTAACAATTAAAACATCCTCATCACCATTTACAGCAACAATCTTAGCTAATGTGCCATTCTTTTCTGATGACTTGATAGTTAATACACCTTGTCCTCCACGCTTAGTTAAACGATAATCCTCCATCTTAGACATCTTACCATATCCTTTAGTTGAAATAACTAAAATATATTTTCCTTCTAATGATGTAGCAACACCTACAACTTCACCATCGTTTACATTAATACCTTTTACACCAGATGCAGTTCTACCCATGCATCTTACATCTTCTTCATTAAACCTAACAACCTTGCCATTTGATGCAGCTATAAACATTTGAGCATTACCATCTGTTAGCTTAACATCGATTAACTCATCATCATCTTTTAAGCCAATAGCAATTTTACCATTTTGATTAATTCTAACAAATTCCTTTAATAATACACGCTTGATAATACCTTTTTTAGTAACAAATGTTAAAGTGTGATTATCAGTTAAATCATCTGATTTATTATCAATTGATATAATAGACCTTACCTTTTCATCATTATCCATCTTTAATAAGTTAATAGCTGGAATTCCTTTTGATGTTCTACTATATTCTGGAATTTGATGTCCTCTAATTCTATATACCTTTCCATAGTTAGTAAAGAATAAAACATCCTCATGAGTATTAGCCATTACGATTTTATCAACTACATCATCATCGTTAGTAGACATTCCTCTCATGCCCTTACCACCACGTTTTTGTGTTTTATAAGTATCATTTGAAACACGTTTAATATAACCATTAACAGTCAAAGTAATAATTATATCCTCTTGTGGAATTAAATCTTCATCATCAATATTGAATTCACCATTAATAATTTCTGAACGACGCTTATCAGCATATTTTGCTTTAATATCAAGCATTTCTTGTTTAATAACCTGATAAATTTCATTTTTATCTGCTAAGATTCGCTTAAAGTTATCAATTTCTTCTTGAAGTTCTTTACATTCATTTTCAATTTTTTCTGTTTCAAGTGAATTTAATTTTGATAATGTCATAGCAAGAACTGCTTTGGCTTGCTTATCAGTTAAATTAAATTTTTCACAAAGCTGAACAGCAGAATCATCATTATTTTTAGAACCTTTAATTACTTGAACTACCTCATCAATATTAGCAAGAGCGATAATTAAGCCTTGTAAAATATGAGCACGTTCTTCATCTTTTGCTAAATCAAATCTAATTCTACGAGTTACAACATCAAATTGGTGATCCATATAATATTTTAACAAATCTTTAATACCTAAGATTTTTGGCTCACCATTTACTAATACTAGATTGTTAATACCATAAGAAACTTGTAGTGATGTTAATTTAAATAATTGATTTAAAATAACTTCTGGTACTACATCTTTTCTTAATTCAATAACAACTCTTATATCTTCGCCTGATGATTCATCTCTAATATCAGTTAAACCATCAATAATTTTATCTCTTGCAAGCTCTCCTATTCTTTCAATCATAGTAGCCTTATTAACGCCATATGGAATTTCACTTACAATAATTCTATGCTTACCATTTGATTCAATTTTATCAATTGTTGTTTTAGAACGAATAATAATTGTTCCTTGTCCTGTTTCATAAGCTTTAACAATTCCAGATTTTCCCATAATATAAGCACCAGTTGGAAAATCAGGTCCTGGAATAATTTGAAGCAATTCACTAACAGTAATATCTGGATTTTCATAAATTGCTAAAGTAGCATCAATGGCCTCAGCTAGATTGTGTGGAGGAATGTTTGTTGCCATACCTACAGCAATACCTGTTGCACCATTAACTAAAACGTTAGGGAAACGTGAAGGTAATGCAACTGGTTCTTCATCCTCACCATCATAGTTTGGAATAAAATTAACTGTATCCTTATGAATATCTCTAACCATTTCCATAGCTATTTTTGACATTCTAGCTTCAGTGTAACGCATAGCCGCAGCACCATCACCATCGATTGAACCAAAGTTACCATGGCCATCAACTAATGGATAACGTGTTGAAAATATTTGAGCTAAACGAACCATTGCTTCATAAATTGATGAGTCACCATGAGGGTGATATTTACCCATAACGTCACCAACAATTCTAGCAGATTTTTTATGTGGAGTAGTTGAATAAATTCCTGCTTCACTCATTCCAAATAAAATACGTCTATGAACTGGCTTCATTCCATCTTTTACATCAGGAATTGCACGAGCAACGATTACTGACATTGCATACTCAAGGAATGATTTTTTTACTTTTTCAGATAAATTAGCAACTTCTATATTAGTTTTTCCATCTTCAGCTTTTTCAGCTTCAATGAATTCGTTTATTCTTTCCTTATCACTCATTTTATCCCTCCTATACATCTAAGTTTTCAACAAACTTAGCATTTTCTAAGATATAATTACGTCTTGGTTCAACCTTATCGCCCATTAGCATATCAAATACTCTATCAGCTTCAACAGCATCATCTAAAGACACCTGAATTAAAGTACGAGATTTTGGATCCATTGTAGTTTCGCCAAGCTGTGACCAGTCCATTTCTCCTAAACCTTTATATCTTTGGATGCTTGGCTTACCAACAACTCTTTTACGAATTTGTTCAAGCTCAGCATCATTATAAGCATATTCAACATTTTTACCCCAAGCCACTTTATATAGTGGTGGTTTAGCAATAAATACATGGCCTTGCTTAATTAATTCAGGCATGAATCTATAGAAGAATGTTAATAGTAATACTTGAATATGAGAACCATCAACATCGGCATCGGTCATGATTATTACTTTATGATATCTTAATTTTTCAATATTGAATTCATCATGTATTCCAGTACCTAAGGCAGTAATAATTGTTCCAATTTCAGCATTTTCAAATACACGATGTGGATTTGCTTTTTCAACGTTTAATATTTTACCTCTTAAAGGTAATATTGCTTGATATTCACGAACTCTACCTTGCTTTGCACTACCACCGGCAGAATCACCCTCGACTATAAACATTTCACAAAGGGATGCATCCTTTGATGAGCAATCAGCAAGCTTCCCAGGTAGTGTTGAAAATTCAAGTGCTCCTTTTCTTCTTACTGTTTCACGAGCTTTCTTAGCTGCAAGCCTTGCATTACGAGCAAGCAATACCTTTTCTACAATCTTTTTAGCTTCATCTGGATGCTCTAAGAAAAATCTTTGTAGTTGCTCGCCAAATACATCACTAGCAATTTTTCTAACCTCAAAGTTACCTAAACGTCCCTTTGTTTGTCCTTCATATTGAGGATCTGGGTGTTTAATTGAAATGATTGCTGTCATTCCTTCTTCAAAGTCAGATTGTGTAAATCCTTCTTCGCCTTCTTTTATATCTTTATCATATTTATTCTCTGAAATATATTTTCTTAAAACACGTGCTAAAGCAAGCCTAAAGCCATCCTCATGTGTTCCACCATCATGGGTATTAATATTGTTACAGAATGAATAAATATTTGATTGATATCCCTCATTATATTGAACTACACATTCAAGCCACATAGTATCATTCTTACCATGGATTTCAACATTTTCACATTTTTGCTTTAAATGAATAATAGTTGGATGAATAGGCGTTCTATTAGTATTAATATATTTAATAAATTCTTCAAGGCCAACCTCATATAAAAATTCATCATGCTGATTTGTATTTTCTTTAACTTCTTCTTCATTTCTTAAATCAGCAACAGTCATTTTAATTCCTTCATTTAAGAACGCAAGTTCTCTCATTCTTTCTTTTAAAATGTTATAATCATATACTTGTGTTTCCTCAAATATAGTTGGATCTGCCTTAAATCTTACTGTTGTTCCAGTATCATTAATGTCGCATTTTGAAACTACAGTTAATGGAGCAGTTGGGTGTCCACCATTAACGAATTTCATATAATGAACTTCGCCTTCTCTTTTTACCCATACCTCTAGCCATTCACTTAAAGCGTTAACAACTGAAGCACCAACACCATGTAGACCACCAGATACCTTATATCCACCTTCGCCACCAAATTTACCACCAGCATGTAATACTGTATAAATAGTTTCAACTGTTGATACCTTTGTTTTTGGGTGTACTCCAACTGGAATTCCTCTTCCATGGTCAACTACTTCAATAATATTTCCAGGTAAAATAGATAAATTTATCTCTTTTCCATATCCAGCTAAAGCCTCATCAATTGAGTTATCGATAATTTCCCATACTAAGTGATGTAACCCAGAGCTTGATGTAGTACCAATATACATACCTGGTCTTTTACGGACAGCTTCTAGTCCCTCTAAAACCTGAATATCGCTCTCGTTATAATGTCCTTGTGTTTTTAATTCTTCATTTTCAGCCATATTAATTTGAACTCCTTTCTTCAACTAAGCCTTCCTTTATTTTTATAACCTTTGTATTCAAAGGAATATTTTTTGAAATTATTTCTTGATAATTAGTGCAGGTTATAAACACCTGCTTTTTTCTTAATAAGTATTTAAATACTCTTTCCTTTTTTATTAAATCTAGTTCACTAAATGCATCATCTAATATAATGATTGGTTCACTTTTATTAGCTTTATTTACAATTTCACCAACAGCTAGCTTTATACATAATGATATTAGCCTTTGCTGACCTTGTGAGGCATACATATCAATTAGCATATCATCTAAATATACCTTAAAGTCATCCTTATGGATACCATTAATTGTATATTGCCTTTCTATATCCTTGTTAATTGTGTCATTGTATAATTTTAATGCTTTGTTTAGGTATGCTTCTTTATCTAATTCGTTAATAAATGAATTATAAACAATTTTTATTTTTTTATTTTCATTATTAACATTAAAATAAATATTTGTAGCAAACTCTTCAATTTTTTCAATTAGCCATTTACGTCTTATATAAATAATGTATGATGATTCAACGAGCTTTTCATTTATTACATCTAAAAGATTGTAATCAATTTTCTTTTTTAGTAAATTGTTTCTTTCCTCTAAAATATCTTTAAATGCTATTAATTGCTTTATGTAGATTGGAAATAGCATTGATAGCTCTTTGTTTAAAAAATTTCGTCTTACACCAGGTGAGTCCTTAAATAAATAAACATCCTCCGGAGAAAAGCAAACAACATTAAAACTTCCAATATATTCACTAATCTTATTAACTAGTACATCGTTTATATAAACTGTCTTTCCACTTTTACTTAATACTATCTTATATGTATACTCACCCTTACCCTTTAATACCTTTCCTGTAACTATTGCCTCATCGCTTGCATTATTTATCATTTCTTTAAAATAAGATGTTCTAAAGGATGTAGCATTTGCTAGTGCATAAATGCTTTCAACGATGTTTGTTTTTCCTTGTCCATTATCTCCATAAAATATAATTATTGATTTATTAAAAGATAAGTTCAATTCTTTTATATTTCTAAAATTGATGAGGCTTATATTATTTAAATACATTAATTGCTAATAATATATTCGTTGTTATTAACAAGCACTTTATCACCAACTCGAAGTTTTCTTCCTCTTCTATGTTCTAGTTCTTCATTAACATAAACAGATGTGGTCATTAAAAACACTTTAGCATCCCCACCATTTGAAATTATGTTAGTAAATTTTAGAAATTGGCCTAGTGTTATATACTCTGTTGTAATAACAATTTTCATAATAATACATCCCCTTTAGAAATCTATTTAATTATACCATTTTTAATATTTTTTTTCAATGCTCTTATTATATAATAATAAGAGAATAATAAGAGAAAGAAAAAAATGAAATACTTTGCTAGTATTTCACCTTTAATCATTATTTTTAATTATTAATTGCTTCATTAAAAGCACAATTATTATCTTTAATTTTACCTCTTATTGATAAAACTAAATAGTATATTCCATAAATCGTTAAAGCCGATAAAAAGAAAATAATTATTACTACAAAAGGATTAATTGCTTTAGGAATAAAGGAAAATACAGGATCTTTTAAGAAAAACCAGTTATAATCACTATTTATAGTTGAATATAACAAGTTTCCAAGTGTTGCCCATAAAGCAATTCCAATAATACATAATGCTTCCTTATATATTTTTTTAATATCTAGCTTTACATCCTTTAAAAGCAAAGATAAGCAGCCATAAATAAATACAAGTCCATGATATAAGAATAATTGAATTACAACATATGAAAAGGCTGCTTGTGATGAATTTAGAGCTGTTCCTGGATAGATTAGCCACATTAAAGGAGCTAAAATTGCTAAAACAGCAATTGGTGTTTTTATGGCATTACCATATTTTCCATATCTTGAATACATAATTAATATACTTAATACAGTACATATATGAAATGGAAATTTATCTAAAATTATTTCACCATTAACATCTATAGTGCCATTATTATAAAATGGTTGCATAAAGAAATCAAAAAGATAGGTTATTAAAGCTAATATAGCTATAACTTTTATTAAATTATTTTTCTTTTCTTCATTTTTATTTTTAAACAAGATAGTAAGTAAAGCTACTGCTCCAAAAATTAAAACTAAATATATGATATGATGATAGGAAAACATCGATATTTTGCTAGTTTCATCTGCTTTATGATCTCCAAAAATCTTTAAAAATATTTCTCGCATTTTTCTTTTCCCTTTATTAGCAATCTTCCCATCCCTTACACATTAAAACAGCTTTATTCCATTTTGAAATATAATTATTTTTAATATTTTCGTTCATTTTAGGTTCAAATTTGGTATCAACAGCCCAAATTCGTTTAATTTCATCAACAGATGACCAAACATTTACCTTTAAACCAGCTAAAAAAGCAGCACCTAAAGCTGTAGTTTCCATGATTTTTGACTTTTCAACATTTAATGATGAAATATCAGCTTGAAATTGCATTAAAAAATTATTTCTAGATGCTCCTCCATCAACCTTTAAGGTATCAATATCCAAATTAGTATCTTTTTTCATAGCAACAATCAAATCATTTGTTTGATAAGCTATTGATTCAAGAGCAGCTCTAATAACATGATTCCTGTTGCTGCCTCTTGTTAAGCCAAAAATTGTACCTCTTGCATACATATCCCAATAAGGAGCTCCAAGTCCTGTAAAGGCCGGAACAATATATACTCCACCATTATCTTTCACCTTACAAGCAAAATATTCAGAATCAGCTGCATCATAAATGAATTTCATTTCATCTCGAATCCATTGAATAATTGCTCCTCCTACGAATACAGAGCCTTCTAAAGCATATTGTATATTATCATCAATAGTTGCCGCAATTGTTGTAACTAAACCGCTTTTTGATTGAATTAATTCACTTCCTGTGTTCATAAGTAAAAAGCAACCCGTTCCATAGGTGTTTTTAACATCGCCTGGATTAAAGCAAGCCTGACCAAATAAAGCTGCCTGTTGATCACCTGCAACACCAGCTATAGGAATTTCATAGCCAAACAATGAAATACTTCCAAAGTAATCACTTGATTTTTTTACCTCAGGGAGCATAGACATAGGAATTTCAAAATAATCACATATCTTTTTATCCCATTTTAGTTTTTTAATATTAAATAACATTGTTCTAGAAGCATTTGTATAATCAGTTGCATGAACCTTGCCACCTGTTAATTTCCAAATAAGCCAGGTATCTACTGTGCCAAATAATAAATCCCCATTTTTAGCTTTTTCTTTAGCTCCAGGCACATTATTTAAAATCCATTTTATCTTTGTGGCTGAAAAGTAAGCATCTAATACTAAACCTGTGTTTTCCTTTATATATTCTTCTAAATTATCCTTACGGACTTGTTCTACAATTTCAGCTGTTCTTCTACATTGCCACACAATAGCATTATAAATTGGCTTTCCCGTATTTTTATCCCAAACAATCGTTGTTTCACGTTGATTAGTAATACCAATTGCTTTAATATGATATGGCCTTATTCCACATCTGGCTACTGCTTCTGTTAAAACAGAATATTGGGAAGCATATATTTCCATAGGATCATGCTCTACCCAACCTGGTTGAGGATAAATTTGCGTAAATTCCTTTTGGACAATATCCTTAACATTAGTTTCATTATCAAAAATAACACAACGTGAAGAAGTTGTTCCTTGATCTAAAGCAATTACATAGCTTTTTTTATTTGTTTCTTCCATATTTTTTCACCCTACATATCCTTACATGCAATAATATCTACATCTGTTTTTAAAATGTTTTTCAAAATGACATCTCCTATATGTATTGGAGATGTAACTTCAACATCATCTAGTAGCTTTATTACCTCAAATATTAATGATTTAGAAATAGCTTTACTAGTTTTTACAGGTAAACGCTTTAACGAAGCGTTTTTTATTTTAACAGTTGAAGTAATTACTCTTACAGGATTTGTTATTTCGTTAATCCCATAAATAGCCCCTCTATTACAAGAATTGCCAGTTACTTTTAAAGCTTTTTCATCAACATTTAAACGACACCCACGTGGACAAACAATACAAATTAATTCCTTCATTTTATAAATCCTCCACTGATATTATAATTTCATCATTACATTTTTCTAATTGCTCTTTAGTTAGCTTTATGCTTTCCATTTCACTAGGCGCTAAATGTAGCTTAACTTCCTTTTTTATCAATTCATTATTACTTCTTATAGTTATTACTTTTTTATCCATAACTGTTCTTACTCTAAAGAAAACGTTTAATTTATCATCAACATTATTTACTCTAACCATTTGAGGGACTGTATAATTAACTAAATTACCATTTACTATATTAATTAATCTACCTTTATCTAATTTGTTATTTTTTAAATATTTAGCAGCAGAAGCACCAGATGAAGCTGCTTCAGCTGAAACATAATCCACTAAATCATGAACATGTAAAACATTACCACAAGCAAATATTCCTTCAATGCTTGTTTCATTATTTTCAAAAACAATAGGTCCATTTGTTCTTTTATCAATTTTTATATTTGCTTCTTTAGATAATTCATTTTCAGGAATTAAACCAACTGATAATAATAATGTATCACATTCAAATTCAATTTCACTACCTATTATTGGCTTTAGCTTATCATCTACTTTAGATACGACCACCTTAGATACTCTACCATTTGTTGAAATAATATCTGTAACTGTATGTGATAAATAAAGTGGTATATTAAAATCATTTAAGCATTGAACAATATTTCTATTTAAGCCATTAGAATAAGGCATTAATTCACAAACTGCTAAAACATCTGCTCCTTCAAGTGACATTCTTCTTGCCATAATTAATCCAATATCACCAGAGCCTAAAATAACAATCTTTTTTCCAACTAAATAGCCATCCATATTAACATATTTTTGAGCTGCACCAGCTGTAAAAATTCCAGCACATCTATCTCCTGGTATAAAAATTGCTCCTCTTGTTCTTTCTTTGCAGCCCATTGCTAATATAATAGCTTTAGCTTTGATTACTTGATAGCCATCATCCTTTGAAACATAATGAATTTCTTTATTAGCAGTTAAATGGATTACCATCGTATTTGATTTAACCTTAGTTTTTGTTTCTTGAAGCATTTTTATATATCTATTAGCGTATTCAGGACCAGTTAATTCTTCTTTAAAGCGAGATAAGCCAAATCCATTATGAATGCATTGATTTAATATTCCACCTAATTCGTTATCTCTTTCAATAATTAATATATCATCAACACCTGACACATATGCTTCATAGGCAGCAGAAAGCCCAGCAGGTCCGCCACCAATAATTACTAAATCATAGCTATTCATCACTTTTTCCTCCTTTTGTATAAGCAAGGACTATATTACTACCTTCTATATCTTGTAAAACCTCACTAGCTTTAATATTTAATTCACGCTTTATAATATTTAAAATTTGTGGTCCACAAAAGCCACCTTGACATCTTCCCATTCCTGCATTAGTTCTTCTTTTAATACCATCAATTGAATTAACTACAAATGGACGGTGTAAAGCATCTATTATTTCACCTTCACTTACAGTTTCACAACGACAAATTATATGACCATAACGTGAATCTTCTTTTATTTTGGCATTTATTTCTTCCTTACTCATATCCTTAAAATATTTAGGAAGAGGCTTTATAATAAAGTTATCTTTTTTATTTAATACTAAACCTGATCTTTCTAATAATGAAACAGCTTCTTTTCCAAAAGCTAAGCCACATGTTAAACCAGGTGATTTAATACCTGCAAAGTTAATAAAGCCTTTAACATAAGGACTTTCTTCAATTATAAAATCATCATATTCATTAATAGTTGCTCTTACTCCTGAAAAATTACGAATATTTTCTTTAAAGGTAATATTAGGTACTGATAAAATTGCTGAATTTTTAACAAATTCTAAAGCGCTTGAAGTTGTTGATACATCTTCTTTACTTCTTATTGTTTTACTAGCATTTGGGCCAACAATTAAATTTCCATGAACTGTTTTAGATACTAAAACGCCCTTTCCTAGCTCATTTGGAGTTTGAAAAATAACATGGTTTACTAATTCTCCTTGTGATTTATCAAGTAAATAATATTCACCTTTTATTGGAACAATATTAAATGATTTATCCTGTAAGTTTAAATCATCTAAAGCCATTTTATAAATATCATCAGCAAATAAACCAGCTGCATTAATAATATAATTAGCTTTTATATTTTCTTTATTTGTAATTATTTCAAATTCATTATTCTTTTTATTTATTTCTACTACCTTAGTAGATAGCTTTAATATTACGCCATTTCTAATTGCATTTTCAGCAAGTGCTAAGCACATTTCCCCAGGTGAAACAATTCCAGCGCTTTTAGCATATAAAGCAAAATTAATATTACTAGCAATATTAGGCTCCATTTTTTGTAGCTGCTCTTTTTCTATAATTTTTAAATCAGGAACATTATTTTTTATACCTCTACCGTATAATTGCTCTATTAGCTTTCTATCTTCAGCACTAGAGCCTATAACTAATGAGCCAATTTGCTTATAATGCACGTTTAAAAGAGGTGCTAATTCCTCATACATTTTATTACCTAAAACATTTAATCTTGCCATTAATGTATTAGGTTTTGGATCATATCCGGCATGAATGATTCCAGAATTTGCTTTAGAAGTCATAGTTGCTACATCATTGTTCTTTTCAATTAAACAAACACTAATATTATATTTGCTTAATTCAAATGCGATTGCAGTACCAGTAATTCCAGCACCAATAATTGCTACATCGTATTTCATTTAAAATCCTCCGACAAAAATAATATATAATATACTACATATATTATACTATTATTTATAGTCAAAGGAAATAGATTAAAAAATCTTACTTGTTAATTGAAAAAGTAAATTCCGCCAAAAAAGGCAAACCGAAATTTGCAAGATTATTTTCCGCACTGGTATAATT
>CAKPZU010000007.1 GCA_934215405.1 uncultured Bacilli bacterium
TATAAAATGAGTAAATATAAAATTGATTTCTATATATATTTAAATTATAAACTGTGAATACTTCATTATTATCATTTAATGATACTATAATATAAAAATTATTATTTCCTTCATTTAATGGGACTACTTTTGTTTTATATGTTTCAACTCCATATTCATCTTTACTAACAACCCATGTACAATTATTTGATATAGTTATTTTCTCTTTTAAATCTATTGATGTTGTTGAATTCCTATAACTATTCTTTAATACTACATTACTTCCATTTTCAAAATCAAAGTCAAATTCATTTGATGATTCAACCTTACAGTTTTCATCATAGCTATCTGTACAATTATTACATTGATAATGCAAATAAGTTTCCTTATTTATTGTTTTTATTGTTGATGAATATTCATGTGGTTTCTTTTCTATTTCCTTGTAAGTAGTATAATCACAATTTCTACATGTATCGTACGCTTCATAACCAGCACTAGTACATGTTGCTTCTTTTTTATCATGATGAACTAAGTTATGTGGCTTTTTATTTATTATTGTACTATTTAATTGCTTTTTATTAGCATCAAAATAACTATGACATACACTACATTCATAGTGGCCTTTTATTCCTTCTTTACTACATGTTGAAGCTACTTCATTAATAAAATTACCATATTCATGTGAGGCTTTTATAATTACATCTACTACTTCATTATTCCCATTTGCATCTAAATAGTTTTTATTACACTTACTACAATGATAATATTCAATATTTCCATCACTTGTACATGTTTTTTCAACTTTTAAAACATGTTCCATATTATGGATATGATCCAATTT
Source organism: uncultured Bacilli bacterium (assembly GCA_934215405.1). Classification (GTDB taxonomy): domain Bacteria; phylum Bacillota_I; class Bacilli_A; order RFN20; family CAG-631; genus CAKPXW01. The sequence continues at coordinate 821 of CAKPZU010000007.1, forward strand.
ATCAATCACTGTATTTTCATTTCTTGTATAATGACATACATTACATTCTTCATGCTTTAATCCTGTTTCTTCTTCTGTTGCTTCTTTATCAACTATCCATGTGAAGTTATGATCTTCTTCATTCTTTTTAGTATCACAATTTTTACATTCATAATAATGCTTTGATTCATTGTATGAATAAATTGTTTTATAATCATGAGATTTTTTCGTTATTGTTAAACTATCTAATTTATTTTTATTAGCATCAAAATAACTATGACATACATTACATTCATAATGACCTTTTGTGCCTTCTTTACTACATGTTGAAGCTACTTCATTAATAAAATTACCATATTCATGTGAGGCTTTTATAACTACATCTACTACTTCATTAGTTCCACTTTCATCTAAATAGTTCTTATTACATTTAATACAATGATAGTATTCTATGTTTCCATTACTTGTACATGTTTTTTCAACTTTTAAAACATGTTCCATATTATGAGTATGGTTTAATTTAACTATTATTGTATTTTCATTTTTCTTATCATGACAAACACTACATTCTTCATGCTTTAAACCTGTTTCATCTTCTGTTGCTTCTTTATCAACTATCCATTTATAATTATGATCCTTCTTTGCTATTTCTTTATAAGTGGTATAATCACAATTCTTACATGTATCATATGCTTCATAACCAATACTACTACATGTGGCTTCTAATTTTTCATGATGCACTAAATCATGATTTTTTTTAGCTATTGCTAAACTATCTAATTTATTTTTTTCAACATCAAAATAACTATGACAAACGCTACATTCATAATGCCCTTTTATTCCTTCTTTACTACATGTAGCATTTACTTCTTCTTGATATTTACCATATTCATGTGATGCTTTAATAACTACATCTATTACTTCATTATTTCCATTTTTATCTAAGTAATTTTTATTACACTTAACGCAGTGGTAGTATTCTATATTTCCATTACTAGTACATGTTTTATCAACCTTGCTAACATACTCCATACTATGAGAATGCGCTAATTTATCAATTATAGTATTTTCATTTCTTGTATAATGACAAGTACTACATTCTTCATGCTTTAATCCAGTTTCATCTTCTGTTGCTTCTTTATCTATCACCCATGAATAAGCATGATCACTTTCGTCAGTTTTAGCATCACAATTTTTACATTTATGATAATGCTTTTCACTATCACTTGACCAATTTGTTTCAAAGTCATGGCCTTTAGCTTTTATTACTTTATAGGTTGTATAATCACAAGTAGTACATTCTACATATGCTTCATAACCATCCTCCATGCATGTTGCATCTTTTCTATCATGCTCAACTAAATTATGAACATGTGGTTTCTCTCCACACGAAACCATTAAAAATGCAAAAAGTGTTCCAAAAAGAACTGAGAGTATTAATTTAATTTTTTTCATACACTGCCTCCACAAAATTATTATTTTTAAAAGTAAAATTATTTGAATGATAATATTTTTATTTGAATTTAAATATAAAATAATCATCTTTCACATTAAATTACTTTTATAAAAAAGTACATTATTAAACTACTAAAGTACATTATTATTTTACTTTAGTAAAGTAACAAAGTCAATTAATTCTGCCCATTATGAAAGTAACATGTAAATATTTGCTTATACAATGTAACTTAACCAATATTTTTTAAATGTATATTATCTTTGTACTTTAGTATTTTTATAAAGTAAAGGAATGATTATAAAATTGTAAATGAAGATTTGACAAAATTTTCCAGGGAGATGATAATATGTTATGTGATATAATAAAAAAATTACGAAAATCTTTTAATATAAGCCAAGTTCAGCTTGCTAAAGAGTTAGGTGTTACCAAACAATGCGTATCAAATTGGGAAAATGATAACATATTACCTTCCCTTGATATGCTTTTAAAAATAGCCAAATATTTTAATGTTACAACTGATTATTTACTAGGAGTTAGTAATGATAACATCATTGATGTTACTGGATTAAGCGAAGTTGAAAAATCTCATATAAAATTATTAGTAAAGGATTTCCAAAAGAGAGCAAAGGATAAATAAAAATATTTTGATTGCAAAACTTCTTCTGAACTTAGATGGTTTTTATTCTATATTTCTTTAAATCATTGCCAATTAAATGTAAATTTCTTTCAAACTTTAACCGTCTTTTCAATACTTTTCGGTTGTTTGCACCGATTTCGTTCGGTTGTTTGTACAAACTTTACTCGAGTGTTTATACAAAAAAAGAAACATTTTACTGTTCCTTTTAGCCTTGATCACAAGTAAATATAAACATCGTATCCTTAGCATATAATGATGGATAAACTGCATTACCAAGTAATTTTCTAATTTTTTCTTTTTTACTTAGCTTATTAAATTCATTAGCTTTACTTTCATCAAATTCTAAGTAATTACAAACATTATTAAAATTTAAAACATTATACATTTCACAATGTTCAACATTAAACCAATCAACCTTGTTTAATGTGTCATTATTATATTCTTTCATTGATGTTTGGATAATAACATCATTTTTATCATTTAATGTAGCTTTATACATTTCATTTTTAAAAGCTTTGTTATAAACAAATTCATAAATGTTATTTTCATCCTTTAATGAATAATAGCCAATTATTTTATTATCAACCTTAACTACATAAGGAATACAATTCCAAGAAACTAAATGATTATAAAAATTAGTAATAGTTCTATTAACATGCTGTGCTTGTCTATTATATAGCTTTAAGCATTCATTAATATCATCCTTGTTATCTTTATTTAATAATGAAACACTATATGGCTTAGCTTTTGTTTTAGCTAAGCTTCTTTGGCTAACATTTAAAATTAGCTTTCTTCCAGCATTTTCAAAATTAAAATGTGAATATCTAGTTCTATTACCACCTAAAAATAATAAGTCATATTTTAATTTCTTAGCTTCAAATATTACTTTTTTCATTAAAATAGTAAAATAGCCATTTTGACGATAATCAGGATGAGTTGAAACAGCGCCAATACAGCCAACATTTAATGTTTTCTTTTTATTAATAAAAGTCATTTTATATAAGCCAATACTAGCAACCATTTTATTATCAATAAAAACAGCATAATGTAGCATGTCCTTATTATCCTTATAATAATACTTAGGTAATAAATGCTCAAATTTATTATCACCTTGCATATTAAATGACAAGTCCATTAAAGCAATTAATTCTTCATATTCTTCATATTTTACTTTTCTTATTTCCATATTTAATTACCTATTCCATTATATTTTAATAATTCATTCATTAAAGGTGCTATAAAAGCATCAATGTTATCATTATCCTTAACCCAAGAAACACTCAAGTTAATATCATAATCAAATAATTCTTCATTTGATTTATAAAAATTCAAATTTGATAAAGCATGCTTATCAATAATAATTTGCTTATTAAAGCTTTCTTCAATATTTTCTTTAAAGTTATTTGCAAAAGCTTCATTATTCTTTAAGCAAATAACATCTAAATGAATTTCAATATCTTTAATATTTAATTCATCCTTAGCTTTGTTAAATAATTCATTAGCTTTATCTTTATTATAAGAAAATTCATTAGTAACATAATCCTTTAGTAAATAAGTAAAATTATTAAACAAATGCTTATCAACTAGTTTGTTCTTATTAATGCCATAATAAATAGCTCTTCTAAAGCTATTATTAGCTAATAAGTCCTTAACTACTCGTCTTCCATTTTCATCCTTAGAGGTATTTACATAGCTTTTTCTATTAACATTAAAAGCCATATAATTAATAATGCTTCCTTCATTTCTATATGAAAGAGGAATATCAATGCATAATGATAGGAAATTTTCTTCAACCTTAGCATATAAAGCTAGGTCATCATTTTTAATTTCAGTTAAATTTTCATTTAAATTTGCAATTATTGTAGTAATGTCATTTTCTTCCATTAGATTTAAAAAGATTAAATCATTATAACTATCATCACTACTTAAATTAGTGCTATCACATGAAGATAAAACACATAAAGGTAAAAGAAGCAACTTATAAAACGTCTTCATTAAATTAGACCTCCACTAAAGTATTTTTACACTTTTAATTTTATCATTAAATTCATTAACTATTAAGTCATTGAATCCTTTGCTTATTATGACATCAAATTCCCTATATTCTATTATAACACCATTAATATGAGGTTTTACAAGTAAAAACTCTATGTTAGTATTATATAGCTTATTAAACGTAATAATTGTACTTATAATTTCTTTTTCATCCATATTATATAAGCCTGTAGATAAGGCATCTAAAATGCTTAATGAGGCATCTTTTGAAAATAATGTTATACTACTTATTTTATTATTAGAATAGCCAGTTTTCGGATTAATTATATGATGATATAATTTATCATTATAAAAATAATACTGATTAGTATATGATGATGTTGAAATATAGCCATCATCTAAATAAGAAAACTTGCATAATAATTCACTTTCATTAAATAAAGGCGCTAAAATACCCACATTCCACTTTTTATTTTCATTTGAAGGATTTTGCTTTAATGTTGCAATAGTTGATGAACCAGCATCAACCATTAAAGAATAGTTATATTCTTTTAAATAATCAATACTTTTTTGAATGACAAACCCTTTAGCAATGGCTCCTAATGAAATAATAACATTATTATCATTATATTTATTTAATGTAACACTACTTGTAGCTTCATCAATTATTAAAATATCATCAATTATTTCATAGCTTGGTATATTTTTTATAAGCTCATTTATTTTATTATCATCAACAATAGCATTTTCACTATTTAAAAAGGTTTTATAATAATCAATAATATTTCCCATAAAAATATTAAAGTATCCCTTTGTTTGCTTAGTTAATTCAACGCCTTCCTTTAATAGTTCAATTAGCTCCTTAGAAACTTCTATTTTTTTATTATTTCCACAGGAATCATTAATAGTTTTTAAGTTATTATAATTTATATAATCATGATATCTATCAACATCCTTATTTAAGCTATTAACTATATTATCAAAATTATTTTTTACTTCATTCATTTCCTTTTTATCATACATTTTTAAGGTAATCGTAGTATTTAAAGGCAAAACATATTCATCATTAATAAAAGATCCACTTACTACATGACTAACTGGATTTTTTAAAGTTAATGTACAGCTAGTTATTAAAAATAATAAATTCCATAAAAATAATCTTTTTAGCTTCATATAACTTCCTCTTTTACTTTATATATTTTATTTAATAGTAAAATAATATACTTACTAATAAAGGCTATAATACATCCAGATATTATTCCACTTATTAATAAAAATGGTAAATAATACATTATTTCCTTTACTTCATAAATTAAAAATACTAATAATACCTGAAAGGTTAAATGAGTAATAGAGGAAGTAACTGATAAACCATATATTGATGGCTTTAAGGTTTTATATAATAAAATACTAATAAGTGATGAAAAAAACCAACCAGTTAAAGATAAATAAAAAGAAACATTAAAGCCACTATAAAGAAGAGCTACTAATAAAACCCTGCTAAAGCCAATAAAAAGGTACTCCTTTATTGAATAATAATAAAGTACTAATAAAGTCATTATATTAGCAATTCCTAGCCTAATACCAAAAATAGGTAAAGAATAAGAAATCATTGATTCAACGATACTTAGTATAATACTAATTGCTAAAAACAAAGATAATCTAACAATTTTATAAATTATGTTTTCTTTCATATTAACTTATCACCTACTTAATAATAATATCACTCGAATTATTATTATCTTTAATTATAACAATTAGCTTATTAATAACACAAATAATCGGAACATTATTAGTATTAACCCAGCCCATTTTTTTACATGTATAATCATTACATACTACCTTATCAATACAAATACCTTTTTCTTTATTAGCCTTAATAATTACATCATCATTTAATTTATTATAATCCTTTTTTAATAAAGTAATTGATATTTCACTTTCAAGGCTATCAATATCAATTAGCTTATCAGCTAATAAGGTATTATCAACATAGATATTTAAGGTCCTTTTGTTTGCTTTTTTATTAGTAATAAATAAAACTAAAAATATACTAATAATTAAACAGATAGTAATTATTAATATATCAATTTTTTTAATTTTTAAAGAAAAGTTGGTTTTCATACACTACTTTAACCCTTCAATATTTTTACCATTTTCATCAACGGTTTCCTTTAAATATTGAATGATTTTTTCCTTGTTTTCCTTCTTTAGTGGTCGACACAAGGAAATGTTTTTATTTGATTCATCAATTAATGATTTAGCCATCGCATCACAACCAGAATAGCCACATCCCCCACAATTAATTCCTGGTAATAATTCACGAACAACCTTAAAGCGTTTATCCTCCTTAACAGCTAAATATTTATTAGCAATGCCAAGTAATAAGCCTAATATTCCACTAATTAATAAAACAACCACTACAGCTATTATTACTTTCATTTATTTTCCTCCCTTTTATTACAGCTTAGCATACAATCATCACATATCTTATTTTTATTATCACATTTACATCTTAAGTTTAAAATATAAGAAAAAATAAATAAGAAAATACAAACAAGTAAAATAATTATTGTTATTAATACTTTCATAATTATAATCCTGCAAAGGCATAAAAAGCCATAGCCATTAAGGCTGTTGTAATTAAAGCAATAGCATTTCCTTTAAAAGGTGCTGGAACATTACTATTTTCAATCCGTACTCTTATAAATGAAAACAAAGTAATTACTAGCATATAGCCAAGTGATGTAAATAAAGCATATAAAATTGTTTCTAAAAAGGTATAATTATATAAAGCCTCCCCACTACTTAAAATAACATAGCCACAAACCTTTTGAGCAACAAATAAAACAACACAATTCGTTGTAATTAAAGGTAGATAAATACCTAAAGCATTATATAAGCTTTTAAAATATTTTTTAATGAAGAATTCAACAAATTGAACGAATGATGCAATTATTAAAATAAAAACTATTAACTGCAAATAATCAAGTTCTAATGGTTGTAAAATAAATCTTTCAATAGCATAGCAAATAATTGCTGACATAGTCACAACAAATGTTAAAGCAATGCCCATTCCAAAGGCATTTTTAGGATTCTTTGATAATCCTAAAAAAGGACAAATACCTAAAAATGATGATAATATAATATTAGATGTTAGCATACAAGCTATAATAATTGAAATAACATTCATTATTTAATTACCTCCTTTTTAGCATTCATTCTCTTGCTTTTTATGTAAGTAAAGATAGCGACACAAATACCAATTGTTAAAAATGCTCCAAGTGGTGAAACAAATAAAGGAATAGCAAATGAGGTTGGAATTAATGTTATACTAGTAATTAAACTACCAGATAAATCCTTAATAGCTATACTTCCAGTTCCAATTACCTCTCTTATAAAAGAAACGCAAAACATAGCAAGTAAAAAGCCTAAGGAAATACCAATAGCATCCTTAATAGAATCAAGAACATTATTTTTACTAGCAAATGATTCGGCTCTTCCTAAAATAATACAATTAACAACAATTAATTGTAAATAAGCTCCTAAAGTACTATAAATTCCTGGAGCAAAGGCTTCTACAAGCATAGAAATCATAGTTACAATTGTTGCAATTATTATAATATATACTGGTATTCTTATTTCATCTGGTGTTATTTTACTAATTAAAGAAATAGTTATATTTGATAATAATAATACTAAAAAAACACATAAGGACATACCAATAGCTGAATAAATTGATGATGAGGTTGCAAGTACAGGGCACATTCCTAAAAACAAAACAAAGGTTGGATTTTCATTAATTATTCCATTTTTTATGATACTTTTTTTATTCATGAGTTTAGCTCCTTTAAATAATTAAGATAATCAATCCTACATACTTCAATTACCTTACTTATAGCATTTCCTGTAATTGTAGCTCCTGTATAATCTGTCTTAGTTAATACTTCCTTACTTGCATCAATTCCTTTATTAAATAATGATGGTATTTTATTTTCAAGTAATTCTTTACCATATCCTGCATCCTCACTATTAGTAATATTGCTATAGCCTATTACCTTATTATTTGCAAAGGCTACAATAAAGCTAATTGTTCCATTTCTCCCACTACCTTCACATTTGTAAGCCTTTCCCTTAACCTTATTGATTACTTTAATTGTCCTAACGCCATTATTATATAAGCTTTCACTTATATCTTCATCCTTTAAATCATTTCCTACAATATTAAATGATGAATCATAATCATTAAATAAATCAATATAGGCTTTATTTTCCTTAGTTAGCTGATTATTAGTAATAATAGGATTAGTTAGATAATAAACACCAGTAAGTAATAAAGCACAGCTAGCACCAGTAATTCCTAAAAACAATGGTAGCTTAACTAATTTGTTCATATATTAATTACCACCCTTCATGTTAAATTCCTCATAAGCATAAGAAATTAATTCTTTTATATATTTAGATGAATATGTTGCACTTGTAATATTATCAACATCATTATAGTTATTAATATTTTTATTTATAAAGCTATTTTTTAAATAATCATCTAGTTCACTAGTTTTATAATTTCCAATATTAATTAAGTTAAATCTTCCAATTCCATATATTGAGCCATCATTATTAATAGCAATCATTAATGTTGATGTTAATTCTCTATCATTTCCTTTTATATTAATAGATGTAGGATAGCTAATAATATAAGCAATAGCAATTTTTTCATTTTTTGAATTTACTATTTCATAGGCTTTATTTAGAGTTGTCGTATCTGACACCTTATAATTTACTAGCTTATCGGTTTTACTTTGATAATCTATTTCTTTATAATACTGTGAATCATTTAATGTTAAAGTATCATTTAATAATTCATATACTGGCTTATCAATGCCATTTATACTATAAACTTCTTGACCATTAATATTAAAAGCAATTGAAGTGTTAATTAAAACACTAATTAATAATAATGATGCTAAAATACATGATTTTTTAACAATGCATGAATTATTTTTCTTATTAACAAAATGATCTATAGCTGGTGAAATAAAATTAGCTAATAAAATTGAAAAAGCAACACCTTCAGGATAGGCTCCTTTTATTCTAATTAAAACAGTTATAAAGCCAGCAAATATAGCAGCTAATATTTTACCATATGCTGATGTTGGACCAGTTACTGGATCTGTTAGCATAAATACAGCACCAAACATCACACCACCTAAAGCTAAATGATAAAATACATAAGAAAATGGTGAATCAAAATTACAAATCAAAGCTATTGAAAGTGAAGTTAAAGCAATAGTTAATAAATAAAATACAGGTGTTCTCCAGTTAATAACCTTCAAAACAATTAAAACAATTCCTATTATAAACAATAACAAAGTAAATGTTTCTCCCATTGCTCCAAGATAATTACCAAGTAAAATGTCCTTAAAGCTAAAATCAACAAATATTTGATTATAATATGTTTTATAGCCATATGTTAATGATGTTTTAAGCCAAGATAAATTGTTATTATAGGCTGTTGTTAAGGTAGCACCACTTACACTATCAATTCCAACTCTTGATAAAGCTAAAACCTCAGGTATTTTTAATGATTGAGCAAAAAATAAAGCTAGCATTACTCGTCCTGTTAAAGCAGGATTAAAAATGTTTTTTCCAAAGCCTCCAAACATATTTTTTATGCTTACAATAAAAACACTACCAATAATTAAAGCATAATAACTAGTATAAACCGGTAATGTTAAAACAAAAATAATTGCACTAATATAGCTATAATTATAAATTAAGTCATGCTTTATTTTATTTAATAATGTTATATTACTTTTTTTATTATATCTTAATATAGAGGTTAATACATCACATACACAGGTAGTAAATAAACAAATTAATAGCATTAAAATAGAACGTAGCCCATAATTTATTGTACTTAATTCTTCCTTAGCACTAACTAAATTAGCTAAAATATCATCTTTGTTTGCTTTATTAAATTCTAATACCTTAGCATTATATTCTAAAACAAAGGAATTAACTAAACCTTCAACTTTAAAGGAATAGATAACTGCAAATACATAAACAACTAATAAGCTAATTAATAATATCATCATTATTTTAAATGTCGATAGCTTACTTTTTAAATAAGGTGATGGATTAGTTTTATATGTCATTTTGCCACCTTCTTTCCTTTTAATCTATATAATATTTTGCCTTTTTTTACTCCCTCTAAAACATTTATTCTACTAGGACAAACATAAGAGCAAATACCACATTCAACACAAGCCATTACATCTAAGGCTGCAAGTCTATCAATATCTTGCCTTTTAGCTGCATTTACTATTTCAACTGGCTGTAAGCTCATAGGACAAGATGATGAGCATCTTCCACATCTTAAGCAAGGTTCTTCTAAATATTCCTTATATTCTAAAATAGTTAAGGAGTTATTAGTTATTAAAAGAGGAAATTCATCAGTGTTTATGGCACTACTACACATTGGACCACCAACAATTAAATTAACATTTTCTTTTATGTAGCCATGACATACATTTATTAAATCCTTAGCCATTGTTCCTATAGGACATATAATATTACAAGAATGGTTTATAGCATCACCAGAAACTGTAACAATTCGACTATTTAATGTTTTACCAGTTAATAAGGTTTTTGAAAGTTCAATTACTGTTTGGACATTATTAACAACAATTCCAATTTCTGAAGGTAACTTATCATATTCTTTATTAAAAATTTTTTTTATTAATGTTCTTTCATAGCCCATTGGATATAAATCTTTGGCTTCATAAATAGTAATGTTTTCATTAGTATTATGCTTTAATATAGTTTCTTTTATTGAAGTGTTTTTCTTCTTAAAGGCAATTATTGCTTTTTTAGCATCTAAGGCCTTTAATAATAAAGGAATTCCTTTTAATAAATAATCAATATCCTTTAATATTGCTTTATAGTCACTAGTTAAAAAAGGCTCGCATTCTATACAATTAATTAATAAAGTATCTATATTAGTAGCATTATATTTTATATATGTTGGAAAACCAGCACCACCTAGTCCTACTAAGCCAGAATTTTTTATAGCTTCCTTTATTTCTTCTTTACTACTATCTAGATTAACGGTTTTTAATAATGTATTCCTTTCATACTTAAAATCATTACTAATTAGTAATGTCTTAATATTATTTTTACTTTGACTGCTATAAATGTCTTTTATATCACTTACTACTCCACTAACAGAGCTATAAATAGGTAAATCAAAATCCTTTAAAACACCTATTTTTGTACCTACCTTGACATAATCATTTACATTAACATTAAAAACAACTTCTCTTTTATTAAATAAGGATGGAAAATAAACTATTTTAGGTGCATTTTCACCTTCCATAATTGATATAATTTCTTCATTCTTGGTTAATTCTTTAAAACCTTTTAAGTGCACATTGCCTTTAAAGCTAAATAGTCCCATAACTTCACCCCATTTAAAATTAGTATGCCACTAAAAAATTAAAAACATAAAAAGAAACCTATTTTTTTATTTTTTTTATGATTTTATAAATTATAAAAGCTATTACAATTATTATTATAACACCAATAGCTATAAAAATACCAACACTATTATCACTTTCACAGCCACCAACAGGACACGCAAATAAATTAATCATCATAACCTCCACATAATTGTTTTATATCATTAGGAGCCTTACATTTAATATCCATCTTTGTATTTAGAATTGGATGAATAAATCTAACATTATAAGAATGTAAAGCTACTCGATTAATTAATTTTTTATTACCACCATACATAACATCTCCAAGTAATGGATGGTTTAAATAACTACTATGAACTCTTATTTGATGAGTTCTTCCAGTTTTTATATTAAACATTACTAAGGAATAATCATTATATCTTTTTATTTCCTTATAAAATGTTAGCGCATCTTTTCCAAATTTATTATCAACCATCATTAAATTACTATAAGGCTTTTTAGCTATTTTATAATCTATTTTTCCTTCTTTTTCTTTAAAATAGCCACTAACTAAGGCTAAATATATCTTTTCAATTAAAAAGTTTTCATTTTCATTTATTAAAATGGCTTCACTTAAAAAATCCTTAGCAAATATTACAATTCCTGTAGTTTCCTTATCAATTCTATGAATATAACGAATGTTTCTTTTTATATTGTTTTTATTATAATAATTGGCAACTATATTAACTAAGGTTCCTCTTTTATCCTTACTATCTGGATGAACTAGCATATTAGCTTCTTTGTTAACAATTAATAAATAATCATCCTCATAAACAATATCTAATTTTTTATCATCGCTTAAAAAATCAACCTTTTCATCAATTATAAAGGTTAATATATCATTTTCCTTTAAGACATATTCAAGAGGCTTTACCTCATTATTTACTAAAGCACTTTTCTTTACACGAATTTCTTCAATTCTTCCTCTACCAATATGATTAGCTTTTAAAAATTCTTTTATTGTATAATTATTATATTTACTAGTTATTTTAATATTTACATTATCCATTTAATAAATCCTCTAAATAAATAATACCATATTTATTTTAAAATTTCATTTAAATTAATATTAAATAATCCGACCAAAATGACAATGTATTGTATATTTGGTTGACTATTTTGTCTATCTTAGCATATAATATATTTGTATGATAGAAGGTGATAAGTATGTATCTAAAAAGAAATATTGAAAATAAAATCCTTGAGGCAGCTAACCAATTTGCATCAATTACTATTTATGGCCCTAGGCAAGTTGGAAAATCAACTTTAATTGAAAATATTTTTCCAAATATGCAAAAGGTTACACTAGATGATTTAGAAATTAGAGCTTTCGCACTAAATAATCCCCGTGGCTTTTTAAATTATTATAAAGCACCTTTAGTAATTGATGAAATACAAAAAGCGCCAGTATTGCTTGAATATATTAAAATAGAAATTGATAACATGAAAAAGGAATGTGTTTTAAATAATACACCTATAAAATTGCTTTATATACTAAGTGGCTCTAATCAATACGAAATTAAAAAAATAGTATCTGAATCACTTGCTGGAAGAACATGTATTTTTAATTTGCCATCATTATCATACAATGAAATTAAGCAAAGACAATCATTCAATGCCTTCAATGCAGATATTGATGCTTTAAAAAATAAAGAAAAATATTTATCTAATGGATATAGATCAAGAAAAGAAATATTTGAAGATATTTTTAAAGGTGGCATGCCAGAATATATTATAAATAAAACTAACAGAGAAATGTTTTTTAAATCATATATATCAACATATATTGAAAAAGATATCAATAAGAATATAGCTTATGGTAAAGAAACAACATTTATGAATTTTATGAAATATGTAGCTTTAAGAACTGGCTGTATTCTTGATTATGCAGAAATTTCTCGTAGTGTAGGAATTGATGCAAGGACTACAAAAGAATGGATTTCTATATTAAAAACATCTGGAATTATTATAATTATTCAGCCATATACAGCTAATATTTCAAATAGATTAATTAAAGCAAGTAAGCTATACTTTATGGACACAGGATTATGTTCATATTTATGTGGAATGCCTTCTGCTGAAATCTTAGAAAAAAGTGCATTTTCTGGGGCATTTTATGAAACATATGTAATTTCTGAAATTGTAAAATCATATTATAATGACTATAAGGATATTGGTTGCTTATATTATTATAAAGATAAAGACAAATATGAAGTTGACTTAATTATCGAATCATTTGATTCTATTTATCCTATTGAAATAAAGAAAGGTATTAATCCTGTAAACCATACAAAGAAATTTACAATACTTAAAAAATTTAATAAAAAAATAAATATTGGTTTAGTAATTGATTCATCTAATAAGGTTTTCCCTATAAATGATGAAGTATATTATTGTCCAATTGATATAATCGGGCTATAAATAATTATTTTTCATTACCTATTGTTTGCTTTTTTTAAATACAGGTGTATAATAAGTGTAGAATAAATGGAGAATAAGTGTAGAATAAAATAGAAAGGACTTATAAATCATGAATCTAGGTAATGAAACAGAAAATATTGAATTTAAGAAAAGTATTTCTGAATTAAAAGAAGGTATTATTTCAATAGCATCAATGCTAAATAAAAATGGGCACGGTATTTTATATTTTGGCGTTAAAAATGATGGAGAAATAATTGGTCAAGAAATTGGCGGATTAACTCTTAAAAACATATCGCAAGCAATTGCTAATTTCATTAAGCCTCAAATGATTCCTATTATTACTGTAGAATATTTAGATGATAAAACAGTTATTAAAATTGAAGCAAATGGTAATGATAAACCCTATTCTGCCTATGGTAGATACTATATTAGATCATCTGATGAGGATAGAGAAATTGCTCCAAACAAATTAAAGGAATTAATGAATTTTTCATATATTGAATCTATTACAAAAATAGAAGCAACTAATCAATTTTTAACATTCAACCAGCTAAAAGGATTATATTTAAATAACGGCATGACACTTAATGAAGAAACATATAAGCATAATTTAAATTTACTATGTCCAAATGGAAAATATAATCTTATGGCAGATATTTTATCGGATTCAAACTCATTTTCTATTAAAATTGCAAGATTTGCAGGTATTGATAAAACTAGTTTGATAAAGAGAAATGAATATGGATATAAATGCTTATTACTGAGTGTAACACAGGTTTTAGACTATATGGAAGCTATTAATGATACAATAGTTGATGTTACTGGTGGTATACGAATTGAAAGAAAGCTATTTGATTTTTCTTGCTTTAGAGAGGCTTGGCTAAATGCATGCTTACATAATAAATGGTCAAGGCTTACACCACCTGCAGTGTATATTTACTCAAATAGGATCGAAATAATATCAACCGGTGGATTACCAGCTGACTATTCCTTAGATGATTTTTATATAGGAAGAAGCAAGCCAGTTAATCTAGAGCTTCAAAAAATAATGGGGCAATTAAATTATATAGAGCAAACAGGTCATGGAGTTCCTTTAATTGTCAGTAAGTATGGAAAGCAAGCTTTTGACATATCTGATAATTTTATTACAGTTACAATTCCTTTTAGTGAAAGTAAAGAAGCAATCAAAAAGGATTCTAATGATATTTCCATTACCCAAAATAAAGTTTTGGAATTGATTAAAAGTAATAGCAATTTAACAATATCACAAATTACAAGCACCCTTAATTTAGGGCAAACAACAATAAACAATGCCTTAAAGCAATTAAAAAAACTTGGATATATTGAAAGAATTGGCTCAAATAAAACAGGCTATTGGAAAGTATTATAACAAGAAAATATTTTTAAAATTATTTTTGTATTTAATTAACCAAAAATTATAAAATAAATATTGAATATTTTTTTATGATTTAATAAAATATATATGTGCTGTGAAACGAAGAAGTACTACTTAAAAGATGTTTAGAGAGTTCTTGTGTGGTGAAAAAGAATCATCTTACTTAGGAAATTAACCGTGGAGCATTTTATTTTAAAAAAGTGCATAGTTATACTATGAACTAAGGTGGTACCGCGTAATATTACGTCCTTAGATTAATTCTAAAGACGTTTTTTATTTTAAAAGGAGGAAATTAATATGCCTTATAATCATTTAGAAATTGAAAAGAAATGGCAAGAGTATTGGGATAAAAATCAAACATTTAAAACTGATGTTTATGATTTTAGTAAGCCAAAATATTATGTTCTTGATATGTTCCCATATCCATCAGGACAAGGATTACATGTTGGACATCCAGAAGGCTATACAGCTAGTGATATAATTGCTAGAATGAAAAGAATGCAAGGATACAATGTTTTACATCCAATGGGCTTTGATTCATTTGGTTTACCAGCTGAACAATACGCTATTAAAACTGGTAATCATCCAGAAGGATTTACTTTAAAAAATATTGAAACATTTACTAAGCAATTAAAAATGCTAGGATTTTCATTTGACTGGAGCAAGCAAATTTCAACATGTGATCCAAAGTATTATAAATGGACACAATGGATTTTTAAGCAATTACTTGAAGCAGGACTTGCTAAAATTGTCGATATGCCAGTTAACTGGTGTGAAGAGCTAGGAACTGTTTTAGCAAATGATGAAGTAATTGATGGAAAATCAGAGCGTGGAGGCTATCCTGTTGTTAGAAAAAATATGAAGCAATGGGTTTTAGATATTCCAAAATATGCTGAAAGATTACTATCTGGCTTAGATACAATTGATTGGCCAGAATCAACAAAAGAAATTCAAAGAAACTGGATAGGAAAATCAAAGGGTGCTTTAATTACCTTTAAGGTAAAAGATAGTGATGAATCATTCGTTGTCTTTACTACACGCTGTGATACATTATTTGGAGCAACATATTGTGTTTTATCACCAGAGCATCCATTACTTAATAAAATAACAAGTAAGGAACAAAAAGAAGCAGTAGCTAATTATGCTAAACTAGCCGCTAGTAAATCAGATCTTGAAAGAACTGAATTAAGCAAAGAAAAAACAGGAGTATTTACTGGAGCTTATGCTATTAATCCTGTTAATAATAAAGAAATTCCAATTTGGATTTCAGATTATGTTTTAGCAACCTATGGAACTGGAGCTATTATGGCCGTACCTGCTCATGATGATAGAGACTATGCTTTTGCTAAAAAGTTTAACTTACCAATCATTCAAGTATTAAAGGGTGGAAATATTGAAGAAGAAGCTTATACTGAAGATGGAATTCATATGAACTCTGGCTTTTTAGATGGCTTAAATAAAGAAGATGCTATTAATAAGATGCTTGAATTTTTAACTATCAATAATATTGGTAAGGAACAAATTAACTATAAAATGAGAGAATGGGTTTTTGCTCGTCAAAGATATTGGGGAGAACCAATTCCAGTTATTTTTGTTGGTGATGAAATTATTCCTCTTGATGATAGTGATTTACCATTAGTCTTACCAGAGCTTGATGATTATGGAAGATGTAAAAATGGTGAAGCCCCTCTTGCTAAAGCAACATCTTGGGTAAATGTTAAGTATCATGGAAAAGATGGTAAACGAGAAACATCAACAATGCCAGGATCAGCTGGGTCTAGCTGGTATTATTTAAGATATATTGATCCAAATAATGACAATGAGCTCGCAAGTAAAGAATTATTAAAGCATTGGATGCCAGTTGATTTATATATTGGTGGTGCAGAGCATGCTGTTGGTCACTTACTATATTCAAGATTTTGGAATAAGTTCTTATACGATAAAGGAATTTCTCCAGTTGAAGAACCATTTAAGAAATTATATCATCAAGGTATGATTTTAGGTGAAAATGGGGAAAAGATGTCAAAATCTCGTGGTAATGTTGTTAACCCTGACGATGTTATAAAAGAATATGGTACAGATGCTTTAAGATTATTTGAAATGTTCATGGGGCCATTGAAGGATGAAAAGCCATGGTCTACATCAGGTTTAATTGCTGCAAGAAAATTTTTAGATAGAGTTTATAGATTAGTTTTAAATGAATCAAATGTTAAAATTGTCGATGAAAACATTGAAAATGCTGATTTATTAAAATCTTATAATAAGACTATTAAAAAGGTAACAAATGATTATGAAGCATTATCATTTAATACAGCAATTGCCCAATTAATGATTTTCGTTAATGATTGCTATAAATGTGAAAAGGTAAGCAAGGAATATATGGTAGGCCTTGTAAAGCTATTATCTCCTATTACTCCTCATATTTGTGAAGAAATGTATTCATTACTTGGAAATAATTCTACAATTGCTTATGCTAGCTGGCCAACATATGATGAAGCTTTATGTGTTGATGATAGTATTACAATTGGTGTTCAAATCAATGGTAAGCTAAGAGCAACTATTACTGTAAATAAGGATACAAGTTCTGCTGATTTAGAGCGTATTGCTTTAGAAAATGAAGCAGTAAAGCGTAACTTAGAAG
The DNA here is from genome assembly GCA_934215405.1 of uncultured Bacilli bacterium. Classification (GTDB taxonomy): domain Bacteria; phylum Bacillota_I; class Bacilli_A; order RFN20; family CAG-631; genus CAKPXW01. The sequence continues at coordinate 18,866 of CAKPZU010000007.1, forward strand.
GTAAAACTATTAGAAAGGTAATTGCAATAGTTAATAGAATTGTTAATATTGTTGCTAATTAAATAAGTCAAAATTAAAACGTGAGGTGTGTAAAATCTCACGTTTTTTAGTTTCATTAAATATCATATTTGCTTAATAAAATAGAAGGTGTTAATCTTAAATATAATTGTAATGGAATCATTCCAATAAGCATTGTTAATAAAAGCAAAGCAAATAAATTAGTAAATGATAATGCCAAATCTATATAAAAATCAAAATCAATTATTGGAATTGAAGATATAAAGTTAAGTATAACAGTTGGTATAAATATTCCAAGTAATAATGGAATTAAGCTAATCTTTATTATTTCCAAAAGATTAGTAATTGTTAGTGATACTTTACTAATTCCAATTGCTAAATATGTCCCAATTATTTTAATTTGTTTGCTTACATATGATTTCATTAAAAAGTAAATTATTAAAAAACAAGCCCTTAGAACAGTTATAACAATAAGATATCTTGATAAGGTGGTTTTCTTGGCCTCTTGTAAGTATGGTTCTATTACTATATCGTATTTACAAGAATATTCAAAGCGGAATACTTCAACATATTTTTTTTGAATATTATTAATATATTCATAAAGTTCATTTTTTAAAGTATCAGTTTGGCAATAAAAATACATTATTCTACTATCATATTTTAAAACTGATCTTTTTATCTTTTCATATAAGCTATCACTTATTACTATATTAAATGGCATGTCATCATCTTTATTTTCTATAACATTAAAGGTTAATTGACTATCATTATTTAAAATTATTTGCTTACCATCAGTTTGATGGCTTTTTTTAACTATAGCTGTATTTTCATCTAAAGTAAAATTTGCATAATCTTTACTATATTCTTTAAATTTACTAAATGGACACAAGAATTGATTATTTTTACGTAAAGATGATGGGAGAATTGATAAAAGAGCGAATTTATCAATATAAATGCTATTAGCATTCTTCTTACAAATTCCAACAATTTTAAAATCCTTTAAGGAATTATATTTGTAGGTAATTTGTTGGTTTAAAAATGAATAAACATCCATAAAATTAGCTAATGTTGAATCATTTAAAATTCTCTCTAATACCCAAGTATCAACTACTATTTCATTTGGTAATGAAGGTATTCTTCCATATATAATATCTTCATTTTTAACATATTCAAGAGGCAAAACATCAAAGCCACTAAATTTATATTCTTTATTTTTTAATTGCTCAAAACTATTTAAGGAATAAGAAAATAAGTTTAAGGAATCAATAGTAGTTACAATATCAAGCCTATTAGTAAAATGATTATTTATATCATCATATAAAGCTTCATAATGTGAAGAATAATCAATTATACTAGGATCTGAGCCTTTATTTAAATTTAAAGTAACTACCCTACTATTGCTAGTAGTTAGATTTCTAATATCAATATTATTAGCAATTTTTATGCTTTGTAAGCTTAATAATGTAAATAAAGCAATTAAAAACATTGCAATTTTTATAAAGACTGTATTTTTATTTTTATTTTTAACATTATTATTCGCAACCTTTAATTCTTCCTTAAAGGAAAGATTATTGTTTTTATATTCAAGTTTATCTAATAATAATTCCTCATCATTATTATTTTCTTCTAATATAAGTTTTTCTTTTCTTGCATCAATTAGCTTTATTTCACTATCATCATTTAATAAAGAAATGTTTTCATTACTCTTTAAATATATTTTATTATTATTAAAAACAATAGTTAACTCAACCTTTTTATTTTCATTACCATAAATGTTTAATTTAACATTTTCATTCTCAATGCTTTTATATGATAGATCCTTTAAATATATATTTAAATCCTGCTCATATTCATATTCATCTAATTCGTTATTGCCATATTTTATAATTTCTCCATCTTTAATTTTAATAATATAATCTGAAAAGCTATTAGCAATTTTTGTTTCATGGCTCACCATAATAACTAAAGTATGCTTACTAATCTTTTTAAGCAAATTCATAATCATTATGGTATTTTTTTCATCTAAATTACCAGTTGGCTCATCTGCTAAAATTAAAAGAGGTGATTTAATTAAGGCTCTAGCAATAGCAATACGTTGCTTTTGACCTCCAGACAATTCATTAACTAGCTTTCTTTTATATTTAAGCATATTAACCTTAATTAAGACATCATCAATTCTGTTTTCTTTTTCTTTTTCAGTCAAAGAAAACATATCTAAGACAATCTTTAAATTGTCGTAAACAGAATGATTATTTAAAAGTAAATAATTTTGAAATACATAGCCTATTTTTTCATTTCTTATTTTGCTGATTTTTTGATAACTATATTTATTTATTGTAGCATCGTCATAAATTATTCTTCCACTATCAAAGCTATCAAGCCCACCAATAACATTTAAAAGAGTGGTTTTTCCACTGCCTGATTCTCCAAGTATAGTGACTAATCCTGTATTATTAAAGGAAATTGTTGTATCATTGATAGCATGGATTTCATTAGATTTATTTTTAAAGAAATATTTATTTAATTTTTCTACTTTTATCATATTATTCATCCTCAGTTGTTATTAAACGAACCTGCTTTTTTAAATAATCCATGTATTTTTTTGTAATAATTATAGTGCATACTACGCAAAGCAATAGCAAAATTAAATAATTATAGAACTTAATGTATTTAAAGAACTCAAGAAGTAATTGATTATTAGTTAAATTACAAACAAGTAGGCTTATAAATGCACTAATTATAAAGCCTATTAATTCATATAATAATATTTCAAAGAAATTAACCCTTCTTATAATTTTATTCTCAAGGCCTAATGATTTAAGAATAATATAATCATCTTTATTCATTTTTAAAATTGAATGAGTAATAATAATATTTAAAAAGCAAATAAACAATGTAGCTAAAACACTAATTGCTAATGTTAGATATCTTTGAATTACCTTATCAACATTATAGGATGTAAGGCTAGCTTTATAACAAGAAATAGCATTTAAGCCATTTTCACTTATTTTTTTAATTACTTCATTTACATTTGCATAATCATCAACAAAGGCACAAAATTGATTTGTTTTTTGACTTTCTTGATATATATTTTCCAAAAAAGCCTTAGATACTGCAATGTAATCATTACTACTACCATTATCATAGCAATCATTAAAGTCAAGTAAAACATCAAATCTTTTATTATTAAAATAAAAGCTAGAAGCAAGATGTTTATCATCTACAATATTTTTAAATTTTGCGCCATTTTTTTGTTCACCCAAGAGATTTTTTAAGATTTTTTTAGGTAGTCTAATTATATTATCACTTAATGATTCATCAATTATTAAAAAGGAATTAGTTATTCTACCAACACGTAGTTCACCATATTTTTCATAAGAATAAGTGATTTGATAATTAACTACCTTTCTAGCTAATTGCATCATTTCTACTATATTAGTAGAGAAATAAACATTACTCGTCTTATTTTTTAATAATCCTGTTATTTTTATTTCATATTCAACATAAGTTTCTTCAGGAAAATATTTAGCATTTCGAAGCAAAACTTTTTGAGTAGTATTTAATAAGGAAATATCATTACTATAAATAACCATTTCATAATCATTCACTGGTAAAGTACCTTGCTTTAAATCACTTTCATTAATTCCATAATATGAATGAATAAATCTATTATGATTTTTTAATGCTATTGATGAAGAATCCACATAAACTGGTTCAGGAAGCACTACACCATCAACTACCTCTGTCCAGCCACCTGAATAATTAATAAAATAATCATCTTTTAAATAACAATTAATATCTGATATAGCATCATATTTATCTACTTCTTTAACATGCTTTATATTACTAACAATATCGATTGCCTCTTCATTTGATAAGGATGAATTGTTGGCAATTAATAAGCGTTCTTTTTCAAGATTTACAAATAGCGAATTATCAATATTTTTCGTTTGTGATTCATCATAAGACATAAAAAAGCTTCCAAGAAAAATAAAAGATGAAAGAATGCATATTATACTTAAAAGAATTAATAAAACACTTTTTTTAGGTTGTGCTTTAATATTTAATGTTGAAAGAATAAAGGAATTATCTTGAACTTTAGCTGGAATATTATCTAAAGTGCTTTCATTTTCGTTTAAAGTATTAATTTGCTCATCTCTTACAACCATTCCATCATGTAAGCGAACATTTCTACTAATAAAAGGAAGAGCTTGCCTATAATTATGAGTTATTACAATAACAATACGGTTAGGAGATATTTCCTTTAATAATCTCATAATTTCTAAACCGTTTTTTTCATCTAAATTACCAGTTGGCTCATCAGCTATGATTATTTTACTATTTTTAGCTAAGGCTCTAGCAATAGCAACACGTTGCTTTTGCCCGCCTGATAGCTTGCTACATTTTTGCTTTAAGCAATTACTTAAACCAACTTTTTTTAAATATTCCTTAGCTATTTTTTTACTTTCATTTAAGGAATAGCCCTTTATAAGCAATGGCATACAAACATTTTCAAGGACATTAAATGATTCAATTAAACAATAATCTTGATAAATAAAAGAAACATAATCCTTACGATATTTTTCTTGGTCCTTTTCATCATAAAAGGATGTTGGCTTATCATCTATATATATTTGGCCATCCTCATATGAATCATTACCAGCTATAATATTTGCAAGCGTTGATTTACCACTTCCAGATTCACCAGTAATTGCCACAAATTCGCCTTCTTTAAATGATAAATTTATCTTGCTTAAAGCACATGTCGTATTTGTTTTATTATGGTAATACTTAAATACATTTTCTAGCCTTATCATTTTTTAATATGGTCAAGAATTTTATATCCTAACGCTACATCCTTTCTATAATTATTAATAAATAATATTTAATACTATATTTATTAAGTACTAGTATAGCATAAAATGTATTTGTTTTAAACTAAAGTTTTTTAATATTCCTTATGGTGGCTTTTAAAAGGCCAAAAAAAAACACCTTTTAAGTGTTTTGCTTTATAAATTAATAATTTCACGATTTATAAAGATACGATTATAATCATTGCAAATAAATTCTTGAGAATGATTATTATCCTTATAGATAACCTCATCTACAACTAGATTATTCTTATCAAGTATTTTTTCTAAATACTTATTAGCCTTTTGTCTTGTTGTAAACATTTTGTCCTTCATCATGTGATTATTAATTAAAGCATTCAATACATATACCTTCATATTAAATCCTCCATTTCAGCTTCTTTTTCAAAGCTCAATTATATTGTATGCTTTAATACAAAATATAAAATATTGAAAACGTTTTCAATTTTTATGTTAGTGCTTTCATTTTATACTATTACCCGCAAATCAAAAAAGTGAGTATTATCTCACTTTAATCATGTTGGTATTTAGAAACTTCCTTAGTTGTTGCTTTTTCACTTTGCAAAGTAAGAAGTGATAGCTTATGACCTAATGAAATAGCATTATATAACGTGTCATTAGCAATGATTCTATCAACTATTCCACTAAATAAAGCATCTCCACAGCCAGTTGTATTAACAAAGCTATCCACCTTATTTATTTTAAAGCAATTAACATTATTATCCTCACCATAATAAATATTATCACTAGCAGCAGAAACAACAACCTTTTTTATTCCTTTATTTAATAATATTTTACAAGCTTCAATGGCGCTTAAGGAATTATCATCACATAAAGCTCTTGCCTCAAATAAATTACATTTTATAAGATAAATATTCTTTAAATGTTCTTTAAATTTAATAACCTTATAAGGCGAAATAGATTCAATTAAAAGCTTTTTGTCACTATAGGCTTTAAAGATATAATTAATTGCTTCTAATGATAAATTAGCATCTAGGGCAATATATTCATATTCCTTTAATTCATTTTCAAGGCTTTTTAGATAATTAACATTAAGCTCTTCAATAATTCGATTATCACAAATAGCAACATTTAAATCATGGTTGCTATTATTAATAGCTAAATATGTTCCTGTTGGTAATGTAGTATTTGGAGTAATTACATGACAATTTAAAGCCTTTAATTCTTTTAGCATTTTATTTCCTAAATCATCATTTCCTATTGCACTAACAAATGTTATTTTGTTATTTAGTCTTAATAGGTTTTCACAAATGTTTCTCATTACACCACCAAAGGAAATTGAAACTTTCCCAACATTTGAAACATTTGGTATTAGTTTTTTGACGCTTGTGCCTATATAATCAACATTACTGCCACCAATTAAAATAATCTTTTTCATAATTAACTATTTAATATCTTATCTACAATTAATTCATATCCACTTGTTTGTGGATGAATGCCATCTGGATTATAGGTTTGATAATTACTTTCATTCCATAAATGATAAATGTTAATATATTTTACATTATTAAAGCTAGCAATATCCCCAACAATATCAGCAAGTTCGCTTCTTGTAGTTTTTCCAATTCCCCATGTTGAATAAGATAAGCTTAAGCAAACAATCTTAACATTTGGATTATATGATTTTATCTTATTAATTATATAAGTATATGCGCCTTTAAATGATTCAACATCCTTATAATTATCATCATTTATATCATTATAATCACCAATATTTGTATCGTATGTAACATCATTATTACCAAAGTATAAAAATACATAATCACTTTTAGCTACAGCATCCATTACTTCAGTTTTATTAACAACATTACTGCCTTGAATATAATTAGCATAATCCTTTCCAATGTTATTTGATTGCTGCTTACATAAGCCAGCACATGATCCACTAATAGCAAAATCATATAATTTCATGTTTAATCTATCGCGTAGCATTTCACACCAAAATGTTGGTCGTTTATCAGGATATGCAGTTACATTGATATCAGAAATTGAATCTCCCAAAACTGTAAATGTCTTATTTTTTAAATCGTTTTCGCTTGTTGTAAAATTAGATTGCACGGTTTTCACATCCTTTACTATAACCTTTAAATTTGCATATACATAGCTGCTTTCTGTTGGAAAAATAACCTTAACTGAGGTTTCACCTTTTTTCCTTCCAATTATGTTATTATCAATATCATAAAAAGCAATTTCTTTGTCTTCAAATTCCATTTCTGTTGGGAAATATTTGCTTGAATTAACAAGATAATCAACTGAATATAGCTCACCTGTATGAATTACAATTTCATGCTTTTTAAGTAAAGAATCATCTTGAGTCATCTCTATAGTACTACTGCTAGTACTACTGTTATCACTACTGCTAGTACTACTATTTTCTAAAGAAGCCTTATCGCTCTTAATGTCATTACTATTACATGAGTATAATGTAATTGGAGCAAGCAAAGTAAATACTAATATTAAACTTTTTTTCATCTTAAAAAATCTCCTTTTTTAACATTTTAAACCATTAATGAAACTTTATCAACGCATTAGTTAATTATTCTAGTATATTAAATTGCTATTTTTTAAATAATTTAATTCATTTTTTCACTTTTTTTTGCTAAAATAACTACTAGGGAATGAAAGAAGGGAAAATCATGCCATTACTTAACTTTTTAACAATTAATTGGACTTTACTTATTGATGTTGTTTTAGCATTTATTTTATTTGGATTTTTGATTTTTGTTTGCTTTTTTAGGAAGCTATCTTATAGAGTTATTCTAGCAGTCCTTCTATTAGCTGCTTTATTTGTTATTTCAAATATACTTGGCTTAAATATTACAGCTGATATGACAATTACAGTTTGTGCATTTTTATCAGTATATGCTGCTTTATTATTAACCTCTCCTGAAAAGGAAAAGGAACTAAGAAGAAATAAAAAAATATCAAAGAAGGAATCATCATTAACAGTTAATGAAACTGATGAATTAATTAACAATTTAACACGTGCTGTAACAAGCTTATCAGCAACACAAACTGGAGCTATTATTACTATTGAAAAAACTGATGATTTATCTTTAATTATGCAAAAATCAGGGACACCAATTAATGCTCCTTTATCTCCTGAATTATTATTAACTATTTTTTATAAAGGAACTCCATTGCATGATGGTGCAACAATTATTCGTGGTAATATGATAATATATTCTGCTGTTTTTTATCAGCCAACACAAAAACCGCTTTCTGGTAAATATGGCTCACGTCATAGAGCAGCTATTGGCATATCTGAAATATGCGACTCATTAACAATCGTAGTTTCTGAGGAATCAGGAAAGGTATCTTTAACATATAAGGGAGAGCTAATTCCTGTTCCAGTTTCAGAATTTGCCACAAAATTTAAAGAATATTATTATAAAAAATAACTACAGAAAGTAGTTATTTTTTTTAGTATTTATTTAAAAAATCTAAAGCTTTATCATCATGCATTTTATATAGCATTTCATCATTTGTAACATTAACGCCTACAAATTCCTTATAGAATGAATTAGTAATAACGTTATCTTTTATCGTATCATTTAAATAAACTATCATTTCTAAGACTTTTCCATTTTTATAATACTGAAGGGTTGGAACCTTGCCATCCTCATATGAACTAAAATTGTATTTATTTGCAAAATCTAACCATTTAAGATAATTATTATATTCTTTTAGTTCATCACTAGTTGGATTCTCATTTAATATAGGCCTTTTACTAGGCTTATTTTTTCTATAGCTATCGCTTTCAAGATAATAGATTATTTTATCATTATTCTTATAATAATCATTTAAGATTCGCTTATTTAGCATTTTACAATCGCCGCATTTACTCCAGCCAATGTATAAATAAAAGTTTTCTTTATTATTTATTTTGTTATCTAGGCTTTTTTCACTTATTTCTATAATTCGCGGAAAAATAACGTAATCTAATAGATAATTTTTAAATGCTTCTATGTCCTTAAATATTTTTTCATTATCTAAATAAGATATTGAATTAGTTTTTTGACCATTATTATAAATAAGTAATGTTGGCGTTTCTTTAACATAAGGTAATTTATCATTTTTTGTAGCTTCAATTTCACTTAAATCGATATTATAAATAACACTTTTAGTCTCATTTATAAATTTATTTAACACATTATTATTAAAATAGGCACAGCTCGTACATGAATAAAGGCTAACATATAAAACAAAACTATCCTTAGCTTCAATTTTATTTATTAAATCATTTACCGAAATATTTATGGCTTCATTTATATCATAATTACCTTCAAGCAAAAATTTATCATTTGCTTTATTACTACATGATGGACTAAAAAAAGTAAAAACAATTAATATAAATGAAAAAAATATTTTTTTAATTTTCATTATAATAATTTTTCCTTTACTAATTCATTTTTATCTAGCCCGTTTAAAAAGGCACTAACTGGCATTTTTTGCTTGCCTTCAAGTTGAACATCTAAAATTTTTAAATAGCCATCCTTGCAGCGTACTAATAAAGTATTTTTGTTTTTTAATACAAGCGAGCCTATTTCTTTATCATCAGTTGATAATTCATAAACACTAGCACTATAAATCTTTAATTCCTTATTTTTAAAATAGCAATAAGCCCCAGGCGTTAATGAAAGCCCTCTAATTAAATTATTAACATTAATAGCACTATCATCAAAGGATATTTTTTCTTCTTCTCTTTTAATGTTATAAGCAAATGTTACTTCATCTTCATTTTGCTCTTCTCCAATTAGGTCATTTTTTAAAATAGCTGGTAAGGTTTTTAACAATAAATCTCTTCCTACAATTTGCATTTTTAAAAATAAATCTGTTGAATTTATGTTATCATCAATGCTTATTTTTTCTTTAGCATACATTACTCCAGCATCCATTTTATTAACCATTTTAATAATAGTGATTCCTGTTTCCTTTTCACCATTAATAATTGCTCTTTGAATTGGAGCTCCTCCTCTATATTTAGGAAGCAACGAGCCATGAACATTAATGCTATTAATTTTAGCCATTTTTAAAACTGCCTCTGGTAAAAATTGCCCATAGGCTGCTGTTATTAATAAATCAAATTCTAATTTCTTTAAAAAATCATAATCATTTTTTAAAGAAATTGGCTGAAAAACCTTAATATTATGCTTAATAGCAACTTCCTTTACCGGAGAAAATGTTAAAATCTTCTTTCTACCAACTAATTTATCTGGTTGTGTTATAACTGCAATTACATTATAGCCATTAGAAATCAAGCCTTCAAGAATACAAGAAGCAAATAATGGCGTTCCAAAAAAAACTATTTTTTCATTCATATATATCACCATAAAGATTATACAACAATATATTGGCTTATGAAATAAGTTTTTTTAATAGTTGAAATACCGAATTGATGCTTTTATTTACTATATTAGACATTCCTTCTCCAATTTTACTGTTTATTTTGCCAATAACATTAACATTATCTTCAATATTAGGATTTGTACTTGTATAGCCTCCAGTATCATATTCGCTTTCCTCATCAAATTCACTAATAATGGTTGAAGTCTTTGAGGTGTCATCATCCTTCATACTACTTAATATTCCACCCATCATAAATACTATAAAGCATAAAACAACGATTTTTAATCCTTTTGCTTTCATATGTGTCACCAACAATATAATACACCCTTAAATGTGAAAAAGATGTCGAATTAAAAGGAATTGAAATTTTTATGAATATATTTATTAATTGAGGTTGCTATAATCAACGCTAAATGCTCTATTTCCTCATCAATTTCTTTAGGCGTCAGAATTAAATTATAGCTTTCATCGTCTGGTAGCTTTATTCCATTTGCTAATTCCTTAATTATTTGATTAGCATGAACAACTGTTGCAACCCCAATTGCCACTACCTTGGTATTTAATGTTTTTTCGCTTATTTCCTTACGGTAATTTCCAACTCCAGATCCTGGAGCTATTCCTGTATTTGATAATTGGATGACCTTATTTATTCTTTTTATTGATGATGATGCTAAAGCATCAATAAGAATAACTAAATTAGGTTTAAATAAATTCGTTATTGATTGAATTAAGTCGGAACTTTCAAGCCCTGTTTGTCCCATAACCTTAGGAGTAAAGACGCACACCTTTTTTAAATTATTATCAACCGACTTTGGAAAAAGCTTAAATAAATGATTTGTTACTATTATTTTATCTGCAACTAATGGTCCTAAGGAATCTGCTATTATTTTTGAATTTCCAAGTCCTACTATTAAGACCTTATCATTATTTTTTAATTTATATAGCTCCTTTAATGAGCTAATTAATGCTTCACTTATATCTTTTCTTATTTTATCATCATATAAATTGTCAAATGATAATGAAATATATTTTCCTTTTTCTTTATTGAATTCATTTTTTTCCTTTAAAATATCAACAATTGAAATCTTAATGCTTTTAAAGTCTTTATCTTGTTTTTTATAGCTTTTATTACTACTTTTTACTAATTCATCTGCAAAATCACTATGTGATGTCATTTTTTGTCACCATTATTAGTATTTACAATATTTATTCATTTTATAAAATGTGCTAAAATATTTTTTGAAGAAATAAGGGGATTTGTAAATATGAAAAAAATTGTTTTAGCGCCACTTGATGAAAGGCCATGTACATATATGTATCCTAATATGCTAGCTAATATGGCTAATAATATTAATTTAGTAGAAGTGCCAAAGGAATTAATGGGCGATTTAAAAAAGCCAGGTAATATTGAAAAAATTGCTGATTTTTTAATTGATGAATGTAAGGATGCTTCTTATGCTATTATTGCTATTGACACCTTATTATATGGTGGAATAGTTCCATCACGCCTTCATTATGAAAATGAAGAAACATTATTAAAAAGGCTTAATATTTTAAAGAAAATAAAAGAGGTTAATCCAAATATAAAATTATATGCTTACCATTTAATAATGCGTTGTCCTTCATCATCTAGTGATTGTGAAGAGCCAGATTACTATGCTTTATGTGGAAGAGAAATTCATTTAATTGGAGCTTATGAGCATATGGCTAGCATTAAAAAGCTAACTGATTCACAGCAAAAAGAATATGATGAGGCTAAAAAATTTATTATCAATAATAATTATCAAGCCTATGTTGATGATTATTTAAATAGAAGAAAGATTAATGTTAAGATGAATTTACATACCCTTGATTTATTAAAGGATGGCATTATTGATTTTTTAATTATTCCACAGGACGATAGTGCCCCTTATGGTTTAACTGCTAAAGATCAAATAATTGTTAGAGAAAAAATCATTAATAAGCGCATAGAATTAAAGGCTTTAATGTATCCTGATGCTGATGCTGTAAGCAATACTTTATTAGCTAAATGTATTAATGAAATCAACAATATTAGGCCAAAAGTATTCGTTAGATATTCATCATGCAATAATGGTAACATTATTCCAAATTATGAGGATAGACCAGTTAGTGAATCAATAAAATATCAAATTATTGCAGCTGGTGGCTTAAGCGTCTATTCATTAAAGGAAGCCGATATGGTTTTAATGGTTAACGTTCCTTATAATAATATGAAGGAAGCTAGAAGCCTTTATGATAGTATTGTTAATGGTACTAATGAAACTAATTTAGATTATACAGTTGGAAGAAATCTAATTGAATATATTGAATATATAAAACACTTAATTAGTATTAATAAGTGCGTGGCAATTGCTGATATTGCCTATGCAAATGGTGGAGATATCAACCTATTTAATCTTTTAAAGAATGAAAATTTATTATTTAAGGTTGATTCATATGCTGGCTGGAATACTGCAGCCAACACCTTAGGAACATGCATCCCTTTAGCAATGATCCATAATATTTATAAAGATAGCCAAGCATTTTTCAACTTTATGGGATTAAGATATCTTGAGGATGTAGGCTATATGTCATTTGTTCGCTTTAAGGCCTTTGATTTATTTAAAAATGAATTTGCCTGGAAGGAAATAGATGGTAAGGAAAATGGACAAGTTGCTACATTTATTCGTAATGAATTAATCAAATGGTGCAATGAAAATTTAAATTCTAATAATTATTCAGTAGAAATTATTAAGCATGAACAGCCTTGGAATCGTTTCTTTGAAACAGGCTTGATTGTCAAAACTACAATATCAATTTAAAAGAGCTTTTAGCTCTTTTTATTTTCATTAAATAAAGGTAGATTAATTTTAAAAAAAGAAAAAATAATTGAAGAAAAGATAGTTGCTATAAATAATAAAATACCTAAAATTATTAAAAATATATCATTAACATTTACATATTTAATTAAAAATGTAAAAATAAAGCTTGCTATATAAAAGGATAAAATATCTATTGTTAGGCTTTTTATATTAAACCCACATTTTATAAAATAATGAAACATCAGCATTAATAAAGTGCTTAAAAACATCGCTATTCCATATAAGGAAATAACATTATAAAAAGCATTAGCTTTATTAATTAGCTCATATATTAATAAAACTAATGCTGGAAATGTTATTAATTTTATATGCTGAAAAGGGCTTTCATCAATAGGGAAAAATATCTTAATGATAAAGCTTTTATTGATGTTGTATACAAAATGTGATAGTGTGCCTAAAATACTAAAAAATAGAAAGAAATAAATATATCTCAATGAAATCACCATTAAAATATATGAAATTAATCTAGACTCAATTCATTTAGCCTTTCATTTTTATAATCAAAAAAATATAAATAATACTTTTCTGAGTATAATTTTGCTTTACACATTAAAATAAAAGCGTATTCGTTATTTGTTAATATTGTAGTATAGGATTGATGCTGTATAAATGAATTATAAGCCATATCATCAAATAAATAATTATCCTTATTTTGATTATAGTAGTAATATTTTTTATTTAAATAGTAAATATAACCCTTTTCATTTATCGAAACAATCATGCATTTTTCTTTTTTACTAGTTATTATAAATTCATCTGTTTGGTTATAATACTTAAATGTAATTCCATAAGCAATTTCTTCAACGCCATAATTACCACCGCCAGATAAAAAGCCTATAGTATCGTAAAAAACATTTACATAGCCTATTAAATAATCATTAGTTAAATAACCAAATGTGCTTATTACGCTTTTATCATTATTTAATTCTAATTTTACTAAATGCTTTTTAACATTATCATAATTAGTTGGTGTTACAATATCATACCTTGGAGCAGTTCCACCGGATAAATAATTATCATTATAGGTAATATTTTCATCATAATAGCTTCTTTCTAATTCATTTTGTCTTTTATATTTCATATCATTTAATGAAATACTATAATTATCAATTAAATATTCATCATTGTATTTAACATAATCTAAATAATAAATATTTGGATAATTACCAGCCACTTTATGGCATGATGATAAGGCTAATACTAAAATAATTATTAGTTCTTTTTTCATTTTCTTATTTTCCAAGATATTTGCTAACTTTTTTGCTAATTCTATCAAGGGAAATCCAACCATCTTCTAATAATAGCTTATTAAATTCAATTTCATTATAATTATTTTTTAAAGTTTCCTTTGCCTGATTATGAATATCAATAAAATAACTCATGCCATAGCCATATGCAGCATATTCACCTGGCATTTCGATTAATAATCTATATAATTCTTGAGCATATGATTTATCAAAACCAGCATAATATAATTTATCTTTAAATTCATCAATGTTCCAAGCTAAATAATGTATTCCATAGTCAAAATAGGTATAGGCTAAATAGCTATATGCTGTATTTGCATTGTAATATTTACAATAATATTTTATTGCCTTATCATTAGTGCTATCACTAATATATTCAAATAATTTATAAGATACATAATTAGCCCAACCCTCGCCACTAGTTAAGTTACTATTTATCTTAGCAAATGCTGAAATGTCTTGTTGCTTTGAATAAACATAATCATATAAATGGCCAGGATATCCTTCATGTGCTAATGTTGATAATGTTTCATTATAATTATCTTTTAAACTTTCTCCATTTAAGGTAATTGTTTCATTTTCATAGTTATCTAAGGCTGATTTTGTATAATAAGCTAAAGCATTGGAAGATTTTGCTGTTGCATCATCCATATACTTAATACTAATTGTTGGAGTTGTTTTTAAAGGCTCAACAATATTTGTTGAAAAATTCTTTAAATAATCAAGCATTTTATAAGGATCAGTTTCATTAATTATTGATTTTCCTGACTCATATTTTTCAAAATTGGAATAATCTTTATTGCTCATATTATTAGAAATATATAACATAGCATCATCAATCTCTTTACCATATTTTTCTAAAGCATTTTCTAAATATTTTCTATATTCAACCATATCTAAATTATATATTCCAATCTTATTTCTTAATAAATATGAATAATACTTCTTTCCTTGCTCACCATAGCTAGCTAAATAGCCTTCTTTATTACATTTTCCTTTAAATTGGTTTAAGTCATTGGCTAAGGCTTTAAAGGCTACTAATAAATAATCATTGATATATTCTTCAAACATTGAACAATATTTGTTTTTTTCATTAATAGTTAAATAATCACAAGCATTAACCTTTTCCTTCATTATATCAATTAAGTAAAAATCAGCACCATTTAAATTAGTTATATTATTTAAATACTTTATCATACCATCTAATGTATAATCAGATAAAGGATATGAAGCATCTATTCTATCCTGGCAATAGGTAATATAGGTTTTAAAGGCACTAGGTAATGATTTTATATATGATAAAGCATTTTTAATGTCCTGTTCCTTCCAAAATGAATATGATTCCATATAAGAAATAACATTAGCTGCTTCACCGCCAAATTGATCAATATAATTAAATTCCATTAATGGATCATAATTATTTTTTAAATCATAATACTCAAGGCCATAGGCAATTAATTCCTTTAAGCCATCATATGAAACAAGCTGGCTAGGTGCTAAAGTATTAACATCAAATTGATTTAATGCTTCATTAAGCTCCTTATAATAATTATATGTGTCCTGCATATCCTTATTAGTAGTTCTACTATAAGAATACCAGTATGGAGTTGAATCATACTCATCAACAAAGCCAAAGCTTTCTGGACTGATTGTAAATATATTCCATGAAAGATAATCATTTCCTAAGTATTCAACAAAAAAATCATTAATGAAGCTTTCAAATTCTTCATTTTTTGTTATTTTCTCATCATTAGATGATACTTCAATACTACTATTATTACTTAATGGTGGTTCCATTGATGGATTATTAGAATTGTTGCATGAAGCTAAAATTAAAAAATTAATTATCAAAAAATATTTTTTATTTGTCATTGCTATTAAATTCCTTTCAGCTAATTTTTATAATATCATATTTTCTTTTATAAATCTAGATTAATAAAATCAATGATTTTATAAAAAATGAGAACTATTTCTTGTTAATTAGGCATGCCACTTTTTTAGTATTTTGTCAACAATAAAACAACGACAAATATTTCGAGGTTTCTTGACAGTTTTAAGGATGTATAAATTACTCAATTTTTGGCATTGAATTTATGTGTCATCAATGTTAAAATAAAGTCACTTTTCAAAAGAAAAGAAAATCATATTAAATAAAAAAGGTGGTTTTAGTTTGTAAGCCTTTTCGTTATACGAAGAAAGGGGAATAATTGTCATGAAAGTAATTAAAAGAAGCGGTTGTGAGGTTAAATTTGATGAGAAGAAAATTCTTCACGCGATTATCAAAGCAAATGAGTCGGTTGAGGATATTGATAAATTAAAAGAAGAAGAAATAGAAAAAATAACTAAGAGTGTTTTAAGTAAATGTAAGCAATTAAAAAGATCTGTCAGTGTTGAAGAAATTCAAGATATGGTTGAAGATGAGTTAATGAGCTTAAAGCATTTTAATGTTGCAAGAAATTATATTACATATCGCTACAAAAGATCAATTGTTAGAACTTCAAATACTACTGATGAGCAAATTCTTTCTTTAATAGAATTAAATAATGAAGAAGTTAAACAAGAGAACTCTAATAAAAATCCTGTTATTGTTTCTACTCAAAGGGATTATATGGCAGGAGAGGTATCAAAGGATATTTCAAAAAGATTTTTACTTTCAAATGATATTGTTGAAGCACATAACCAAGGAATTATTCATTTCCATGATATGGATTACTTTGCCCAGCACATTCATAACTGTTGCTTAGTTAATCTTGAGGATATGCTTCAAAATGGTACAGTTATTTCTGGTACATTAATTGAAAAGCCACATTCATTTTATACAGCATGTAATATTGCAACTCAAATAATAGCTCAGGTTGCTTCATCACAATATGGTGGTCAAACTATTTCTTTATCACATTTAGCTCCATTTGTTGATGTATCACGTAGAAAAATTCGTGAAAATGTTTTAGATGAATTATCAGCCTATAGAAATGATATTGACTTTGATGAGGATGGCTTTAATAAAATGGTTGAAAGCATTGTTGCAAAACGCCTTAAAAAGGAAATTGAGCATGGTGTTCAAACGATACAATATCAAATAAACACATTACAAACTACAAATGGTCAAACTCCTTTTGTTTCAGTAAATATGTATCTAAATGAAGCTAAAAACGAGCAAGAAAAGCATGATTTAGCTTTAGTTATTGAAGAAGTGCTAAGACAAAGAATTGTTGGAACTAAAAATCCAGCTGGTCAATGGATTACTCCTGCTTTTCCAAAATTATTATATGTTCTTGAAGAGGATAACGTTAAAGAAGGCTCTAAATATTTTTATTTAACAAAGCTTGCTGCTGAATGTACAGCAAAAAGAATGGTTCCTGATTATATTTCTGAAAAGAAAATGCTTGAATTCAAAATTGATAAAAATGGTAATGGAAACTGCTATCCTTGCATGGGCTGCCGTTCATTTTTAACTCCATATGTTACAAAAGATGGTAAACCAAAATATTATGGAAGATTTAATCAAGGAGTTGTTACAATTAACTTAATTGATGTAGCTTTATCATCACAAAAGGATCAAAAGCAATTTGAAAAGATTTTTGATGAAAGGCTTGAATTATGCCATAAAGCATTACAAGCACGCCATGAAAGGCTAACTGGTACAATTTCTGATGTTGCTCCAATATTATGGCAATATGGAGCTTTAGCTCGTCTTCCAAAGGGTGCTAAAATTGATGAATTATTACATGGCGGATACTCAACAATTTCACTTGGCTATGCTGGACTTTGGGAAACAGTTTATTATATGACTGGTAAAAAGCTAACAGAGCCAGAGGGCAAAAAATATGGTTTATGGATTATGGAAACATTAAATAAATATACTGCAAAATGGAAAGAAGCAGAAAATATTGATTATTCTTTATATGGTACTCCAATTGAATCTACTACCTATAGATTTGCTAAATGCCTACAAAAAAGATTTGGAATTATTCCTGGCGTAACTGATAAGAGCTATATTACAAATTCTTATCATGTTCATGTTACAGAAATAATTAATGCTTTTGATAAATTAGCTCTTGAATCGGAATTTCAAAAGCTTTCTCCAGGTGGTGCTATTTCATATATTGAGGTTCCAAATATGAAGGATAACTTACCAGCAGTACTTTCAGTAATTCAATACATTTATGAACATATTATGTATGCTGAATTAAATACAAAATCTGATTACTGTCAGGTTTGTGGCTATAGTGGCGAAATTAAAATTGTTGAAGATGATGATGGAAAATTAGTTTGGGAATGCCCTTGTTGTCATAATCGTGATCAAAATAAAATGAATGTTGCAAGACGTACTTGTGGATACATTGGTACACAATATTGGAACCAAGGAAGAACACAAGAAATTAAAGAAAGAGTATTACACTTATAATAAAATGTATTATGGTGAAATAAAAACTTGTGACATTGCAAATGGTATTGGCGTTAGAGTTTCATTATTTGTTTCAGGTTGTAGGAATTGCTGTAAAAATTGCTTTAATCAGATGACCTGGGCCTTTAACTATGGAAAAGAATTTACTAATGAAACAATGTCTTATCTATTGGCAAATTTAAGCAATAATTATATTGATGGATTAACAATTTTGGGTGGTGAGCCACTTGAAAAAGAAAATCAAAGTGAAGTATTAAATATCGTTAAAAAAGTAAAAGAAGTGTTTCCAAATAAATCAATTTGGCTATATACTGGCTTTACATTTGAAGAAATTACTAGTGATACTAGATGTAGAGCTAACACTCCTCTTATAAAAAATATTTTAGAAAATATTGATGTATTAGTTGATGGTAGATTTATTGAAGAGGAAAAAGATATTTGCCTTCATTTTAGAGGCTCAAGGAATCAAAGGATAATTAATGTTAAAGAAACATTGAAAAATAATAAATTAACAATTTTAGATATATAAAAGCCTCATTTTATGGGGCTTTTTTGTATGAAAAAAAAGAAATGCTAATTTAGCATTTCTACTAATTAAATAACTAAAATAAATAATGATGTAAATATTGAAAACATAAATACGACAATAGAACTAATATATGTTAATGGCTTAAATTTTAATTTATCAAGAGCAAATAAGGTAAGTAAAATATTTGCAAAAGCCAAATAAGAAATATATCTAAAGTTTGATGTGCATGAATAAGGCATCTTTATATTTAAAGAAACATAAGATATAAGAGCTACTAAAACTAAAGCCATACACATAATTATCGTTAATTTGTTTTCATTATTACTTTTTTTAATAAAGTCAATTATTAAATATACTATTGCAGCAATAGCTAATAAATAAAGTAAAAAGTTAAATGTTAGCATCATGCCTGCAAATATATGTGCATTGCCTGTGTAGGAAAATTCTTCAAATGTTGATGTTTTTAATAAATCCATCCAAATATTATATTCACCCATATCATGATAAATTCCTCTATCTGAAATAATATCATTAAATGGGAATATAACATATCTTTCAAAGAAATTCTTTGTTCTAATTTTAGTATATAAAATTGGATTCCAATGATCCTTAAAATCTAAAATATAGGTTAAAGGCTGCTTAAATAAAATATAATTTCTAATTGCATATGATAAGCCAAGTGGGAAAACTATTATAGCAAAAACGGCTAATTGAATAATTATGTGCTTATAGCTTTTATCTTTTATAGCTTTAATTAAAATATAAAGCATCATAGGTCCAATAATAAAAGCAATAAATCCAATTGATAGCTTGCTTATCATACCAAGCCCTATGAATATAGCAATTAATATAACATTTAAATACGTTTGCTTTTTAAACCATCTTATTGCATATAAAAGAGCCAAGAAAAAGAATAAATAGGATATATTATCATTATTCATAGTGCCACTCATCATTACTAACACTGGCTGTGTTGCTAAAAATAATAAAGATATTAGATGAATATACTCCTTTAAATTTAATTCCTTTAATATTTTATGAATTATATATAATGTTAAGCAAGAATAAAATGCACTTAATACTCGACAATAATTATAAAGATAATTAATATAAGCAATTAAATCATCATTATATTTAAAGTT